>NZ_JNCF01000086.1 GCF_000770585.1 Legionella norrlandica
GGATGGTTAATTCCTGTGACACAATACTGTAAGTGCCTTAGAAAGTTATCCTGCATTACTGTATCGCCTTTATCATCTGAGCCAAGCCTTTCCAGATGAACTGCCGAACTCATGCGTGATTCAAAATTGCGGCAAGATTGCTTGAAGGTCTCAATCAATTGATGCGTTTTTGCTTTCTGGCTTAAGCGCTCCCCTGAATCATCAAACATCAATTCAACAAAACGTTTTTGTACCAATACAGGCGGATACCAGGTTAACGTGATAACAAAATATCCTTCATATAAGGTTCCCAACTGTTCAAATAGCTGCCTTCTTTCTTCATCAACTGCCATTGATATGGGATCAGGAAAGTGAGAATAACCCCGTGCACTGTAACCAGGTGCAGTACGCCTCATGGCATCTACATGAATCATCCAACCGCTACCATAGCGGATAAGGCTTGATTGATCCGAAATGACACCATCTCACGCGCCTCATCGGTAGTATTGGCATTGTCTTCGCCATGATAAAGCCAGGCCGCCATAAAAGAGCCGTTTTTTCCGACAATTACACCATCATCTACAACCGCCGCATAATTAAGTAAATCAACCAGTCCAGCTGTATGGCTTCGATGCTTTTTGACATGGTGCCCACAGCTTTTACTTCGAATTTCCCAAAACAAAGTACCCAAAATGACAAGCCCTGTAGTACTAATCAAAAAGGCGATTAATTCAATCATTGATAACCTCTTTTGTTTTCCCTGAAAGGGGTTGAACGAGCCGGATAATAAGCCTGATAACGTCTTTGCCTCAGATAAACCGCTCTCATATAGGGATCAGATTTCGCCATTAAGCGAAGTCCTTTCAGAGATAAAAACCACATGACGATACCAGCAATCGCCGCCAGCCAATCCTGAGCGGCAAATACCAAAATGGCTGATAGCAATCCTGAAAACATGACAAGCTCACGGTCTCCGCCCATAAAGAGACTTGGACGATTTCCACATCTACGAATGGAGATAGTGCGAAGGCTCATGGCTGAGACTCGATTGCTGTCATCTCAACAGATGGCTTGGAAATTTCCGCCCCTTTGCCAGTAATCGCTGTCATGGTATTTTGTGCCGCTACCAGGAATGAAAGCACCAATACAAAAAAGACAAGGGTTCGCATAAAACCATTTAATTCACCACCAAAAATAAGTGTGGCACCGGCAGCAACCAGACCAATAATCGCCGCACTAAAGGCAAATGGACCTGTAATGGACTTCTGGATTTTGGTTAACCATGAGTCGAATGGAAGTCCTCCACCTGCTGTGGAGGCGCTAGCCGGATGAGTCATTAAAAATAGAAATAATATGACTGCCCCCATCATCCAAATTTTCTTGTGATTAAAACTGCTTAACTGATTCATTCATATTCTCCTTAAACAAGTTTCTTGATGTTGTATTGACCATTTTTAAAACCCTCGACAGATATGATTTCTTTGACAAAGCGACCATCTGGCGTTCTTGCAATATGCACCACACAATGAACTGCCTCGCCAATTAAAGGTTCAATTTCAGCGGGTGCTGCCGGATTTCTGGTAATCAATGATTTCAAACGATGAAGCCCTGCAAGACAGTTATTCGCATGTAAGGTAGCCGCTCCTCCTTCGTGGCCGGTATTCCAGGCATCCAATAAATCTAAAGCTTCACTGCCTCGAACCTCACCGACAAGGATTCGGTCAGGGCGCATTCTGAGTGTGGTTTTTATAAGTTGGGTCATGTTGACATCCATGGTGGTATGGTATTGAACGCAGTTTTCAGCTGAACACTGGATTTCGCCGGTATCCTCTATGATAAAAATGCGCTCATGTGGTGCGCTTTTTACCATTTCATGAATAATGGCGTTCACTAATGTTGTTTTGCCTGAACCTGTGCCGCCAATCACTAAAATGTTCCGGTGGTTCGAAACCGCTTGTTGAATTATCTCGTTTTGCTCATCCGTCATAATTCCTGCTCGAACATATTCATCCAGTGTAAAAACGGATAGGGCTTTTTTACGAATAGCGAATGTAGGGCGTGATACAACCGGTGGCAGTTGTCCTGCAAAACGGGAACCATCCAGTGGTAATTCCCCTTCAAGCATCGGCTTAAATCGGGTCACTTCTTTACCATGAAAGCCTGCAACAGTTTTGATGATGCTTTCGGCACGCACCTCATTGATACTTCCAATGCAACGCATTGTTTCCCCAAGACGTTCCTGCCAAAGCCTGCCATCCGCATTGAGCATGATTTCAACGGTTTTTGGATCGTTTAAAGCCCGTTCAATCAATCCACCCAGATCACGCCTTAACTTTTCTTTGGCTCGATCTTTAACCGTAATCAGCTGTTCTTCATCGATAGTCATGACTCAATTCTCAGGAATTTGTTGGAGAAGCACTGCTTTTGAACTTATTAATAAGCCTGTCGACAATGCTCTCGTTGTTAGCTGCTTTATCTACAAACTTGTTATCTTTAATCTGATCGCGGTAAATGCGGCGTTGAATTTCATCACGATGGATTGGGATGGACTTAGGCGCATCAAAAGCAAGGCGGACCTCATCGTTTTGATACCCCACAATCGTGCAGTAAATATCCTCACTGATCACAACAGACTCCCCAACTCTTCTTGTTAATACCAACATGTCTTCTCTCCTATCAGGTTTTAAAATAAAAATGCTTTACATTGCTTAATATTCGCTTCCGCCACTTCGGCACTCGCAGGAGCAACTTCTTCAGGCGTGACATAAACGTTATTTCGTTTTTTTATGTCACGACAAATGCGAATCAGTTGAGGCAAGCTTGGCGGCATTTCACAAAAATCACGACACTCCACGATGGCTTGATTCAAAACGTCATCACTAAACTTGCTTAACCCCGCCATCCATTCCTTTTTGGCAAACTCCAAAAACCCATCGCTTTTGAACTGACTGCGCCACAAATGCCCATAAAAAACTGCAAAGCGCGTAAACAAACTCTCAATCCGCTTTTTATTGCTGTCGGTAGCATCGCAGGTTGATGACATTGCTTTGTTCGTACTCGTCTTCACTGGTGCTTGCTGTGTCTTCTCCTTCTGGGTTCCAGAATGGATCAACGGTTGTGAGTTCAGTATTTGGGTGGCGCTTTGCATTCCTTTTCTCCTGCGTTACTTCGATTTTGACTTCATCTTCCCAGCATTTTTGAACCAACCAGTTGCTTGGATATTTCCAGGGTGGCACCCATTCGCCGTGGGCTATTTTTACATTTCGTGCTTTGATTTGGTTTTCCAGTGCTTGCAACATCATTCGCAATAGATGCTCGTCAGGGCTGATTTTTCTGAAGGCTTCAAAAGCACGCTCGTGGGATTTTTTCTCGGGGTATAAATTCCAAAATTGTTCGAAGCGGCTTAATAAATAAATATAATTATTATCTTTAAGAGGTATGACGGCTTTTTGGGGTTCAGCTATGTCGGCTTTTATGGCCTCACCTTCAGAAAACTCATTGTTTACAAGGGTTTCCACGTGCGGCTTTATGGTGGCTTTCTGTGGCGGGTTTATGGCGGCTTTATTTTGGGCAGAATAATGCCTTGAAGCTAAGGGACATTTTAAAATGAGCTGCATGCCGTCAGATTGAACTTCAATCATTCCCGCACGTACCAAACCTGAAACTGCACGACGTACTTGATCACGAGAAAAGCTTTGGCTTTTAATCCCCTGATGTGGCTCGATATATAATTGTTCAGATATCGATTGATAGCTGATTCGTCGCTTGATACCTGTTATTCCTGTTTTAACATCCATATACGGTCTGATTCCTCTTAGATAAGCCAATTGCTGGATATGAGGTAAGCCACTCATTGCTGCCAGTTCATCCTGGTTTATTAACATGTCCATTGACTACTTACATTCCTATCTGAAATTGACCTTCAAAACAGAATCCTCTTTAAAGTGTTGAAAATAATTAATTTTAGAGGCATCCTTACACTCATAACGCGTATAAATCCACACTTCATATACGTGAATCGCGTATAATAATTTATTATATACATATAAAGCGTATAAATGTAAAGACATATTTATGAAAAATGCTACTAAAGTAAAAAAAGATAGTTCTGCAATGGGACAACGCATCAAAAGAGCACGTATGCTTGCTGGCTTATCTCGAAAAGATTTGGAAGAAAAGCATGGAATCAGTATCCATACGCTCCAATCATGGGAGCTTGGAAGAAACCCATTAAATAAAGCCAAAGCTGCTTCTTTAGTAGGAATACTTAATCAATATGATGTGAGTTGTTCAATTGATTGGTTATTAGAAGGCATAGGAAAAGGCCCATCAGTAATCGAAAATGAATTTCAAAATTATCCATTTCTTGCAGATACAGTTGGTAATCTTCTCGCCTCAGAACAAGCCATACAAAAAGAGATAGACTTCTTTAAAACGAATAACCCAAATGCTGTTGTGATAACGGTCTTAGATGATGCGATGGAGCCGGAGTATAAGGTTGGAGACATTGTTGGCGGGATAAAATTTATAAATCAAAATAAAAAAAATCAATGCGTAGGGCATAATTGTATAGTGGAAACCACCGAAGGCACCTTTTTTCGACGATTGATAAAAAGTGAAGATAAATATTTATTGGTTTGTAATAACAATAGAACTTCAGTCAGTGATCCCGTTATTTCAGCAGATTCAATTTTATCTATTGCCCCAGTTATTTGGCATCGATGGAAATTTGATGCCTTATCAAACTAGGGGATACGACCACTCATGTTACTGGTTCTTGCATCGTCCAATCTATTTTTTTAACAGCATTAATTTTATGTTCTGGCGCCAAATGTGCATACCTTAGTGTCATGGCAATATCAGAATGTCCTAATAACTCACGAACCGTATTTAGATCTACCCCAGCCATCACCAACTTACTCGCAAAATGATGGCGTAAATCATGCCATCGAAACTGTGTAATATTTGCTTTTTTCAATAACGATCCCCATGAGCGTTTCACATGGTTAAATGGTTGATTATTTTTACTTGGAAAAACTAAGCCTTCTTTTCTCTCTGCTTTTTTATGCAGATGATCCAAAATTTTATAAGCCTCATCATTGAGCGGAATATAACGAGAATGTTTGTTTTTTGTAATTTCACCAGACAAAATTAATGAACCTTCTGACAAATTCACCATATCCCAGGTCAAATGAAATAATTCGCCTCGTCTTAATCCTGTATTAATCGACAATAGCACCATCGGCATTAAGTAATCACAAGCATTGTCTTCTGAAAGCTCGGGTAATAAATCATAACCTCGCTTTTCTCGCCAGAGGTTTCCATTTTTTCGCATCAGCCGGAGTTGATTGTCTCGTTCGATTAATGCTTCGCGTAAACGTGCTTCTTCTGCAAATGACAGGTATCGAATTTTAGGTGAACGATCGATTTTATAAGGTTTTAACTTACCAAGTGCATTTTCTTTTAAAAAGCCCCATTCAACTGCCTTGGTCATCAGTGATTTCAGCATGGATATATTACGATTTAAGGTTGCCTGAGAAGTGCCTTCATTAAGACGTTTAACGCGCCATTGTTCTACAAGAGCAGGCGTAATTTCACCCAACGGCTTTGAAAAAAAAGCCTTATAACATCTAATAAGCCCTGCTAGCGTTTCTTGACCTCGTTTATGCGTTGATAAAACCCATGGCTTATAATCACTCTCAATAAATTCTTGAAGTGTCTTAGGCTTATTTATCCCTTTTTGTGCGGTTGGCTCAATCCCCTTATTGGCATTACTTAGCACTTCAATAGCCTTTTCACGAGCTTGAGCTGCTGTCATAACACCGACTGTTCCAAGATTAATTTTTTTGCCTCTTTTGTACTGGCAGACGTAACGCATGGTTCCTGATGGAAAAACTCTTATCATGAATCCTTTTAGATCAAGATCATGAACTTCGTATTCTTTATCTCTAGGAAGCAGTTTTTTAATAAGCGTGTTATTGATTTTTGCTTTCATAATTAATCTGCTAATTGTTGTAATATTTCAGCACCCTTCACTTTATAGCTTTCCAAGGTCTCAAGAGTGCAATTGTTTTTAAACGATTCAACAAAACCAAATTCTCTTAAACAATTTCGTTTGTATTTTGATATCCAGCCAATCGCTTTAAATGTGTCATTGAACTTACGACGCAATTCAGCAATGCATTCTTGCGGTGTTTGGGCATTTTTAAATTTCCAGATAGGCTCGTGATGAAACAAGCGATTTCTAATCAGTCTTATTTCTTCAAATCGCTTGGAAATATTCTTTCTATCATCATGCCCTCTTGCATAATGGGGGAAAACCGAAGGAATTAAGTCAGGCCATAGTCGATTTGGATTAAATTGATCAGTGTATGTTTTTTGTTTTATTAAATTTGTCCAAAATCCAAATGTTAATCCTGCAACAATGTCTGACGCTGTTACTTGCCCAAATCTACGATGTAAATCGTTTTTGGTATCTTCAAGAATTGATCTTGACTTACCATCAGTTACAACGATATCGAACCAAAATTCATTTTCAAATTTCTTGGTGGCTGCGTGGTGAATTGAATTACGTAATGCAACTTCTACTGAATGTATGAAGGGATAAAATGCTTGGCTTATCAATAAATTCCAATGATAAGCTCCTATAATATCCGTATCCACTTTACTTGGACATAATATTTCATAGCTTGTAAGCCTATCTATTGATAATGCACTAATATATTCTTTCATACCCTATCCTGTTGCATCAAATTAGAATAGTTATCCAAAAAATAACCAAAAAAAATTGACATATCCATGTAAAATGACTCATAATTACAACGTAAGCTTTTAGGGATCCGCGAAAGCGCCCCTTTTAGCAGTTGACCAAGAACCACCTTTTCGGTGGTTTTTTGGTTTATAGCACCCGTGAAATTCTTCTACTGCTTAATCCTTGCTTTTTTAATACCCTGGACTTTATCATAGTTAATATCACATTCATGTAATAAAAATCCTATTTTTGAATTACAGGGTGCATATAGGGTGCATTTTCATTGTGGAATGTAACATAACAATATATCACTGTACATCATAAAAATGCCATTAACCCTCGTATTACAAGGAGTTATTGTTCATGGAGATGTATAGAAATGCATTAAGAAACAATCGGGATCGCCTTCGGGAGGCAGGGGTCGCAGGTTCAATTCCTGTCACTCCGACCAATAAAATCAAGATTACCCAATTACAAGGAAACAGGGTTTTCATGGAGCATTCCTTGTGTAGTAACTTATATTCGATTGTCATACTATGGCAAGCCTATTGGGCTGAGGGTCGTAGAGCTAAATACCAACTTGTTGGGTCAAGGCCAATATATATCCAAAGTTACTTAGGTATATAATACTCCCCTCATCAACCTCTTATGATAGAGGGCTCTTCCCCATTTCCGGGGGAGTGGTGCATTCGACCAACTTTCAATTAAACTAATATTAATAGGAGGTATCAGATGCGCCACCTGAGGTGCCTGTACTAGTTCCAGTGTCCGTATCTGTTCCAGTACTAGTTCCGGTGTCCGTATCTGTTCCAGTGCTTGTCCCGGTATTTGTATCAGTATTTTCATCAGAATTTGCTAACGCATTGGAAAACATAAGGATTGCCATTAACGCAATCAACATTCTTTTCATAATTGCCTCCTAACACCATTGATCAACCAATTAATTGGTCAGAAAAAATGCAATAAACAACTAATGCATCGTTTACTAGTAATAGGTTCTCATCTGCGATTTGGTTCTTGTTGTGACTGACCTTTTTGACTAGGGCGCTATTGATTCCATTCTTTATTGGCAAGATATCTCCTTATTGCTACTTCTCTTAAAGAAATAGAACAAGAAACAGAAAAATGCAATAGAACTGAAAAATCTTTTGAATTTACTAGGATTTGAACGTGCTTCTTCCTGGGAGCAATTCTCCGATATATAGGGTTTTCGTCGAGTAAACTGATCTAGTTACCAAGGCCAACAGGAGTCAGTGTCTCCCGAATTTGAGAATAGAAAAGGAGAATGAAATCGGATTATCTGCGTAGTAAGTATTAGTAAGCCTGAGCCTTCTGCAGATGGTTTCACTGCTACAGACGACTCGCGAAAATCCAAACTTGACAAAAAAAAATAAAAACAATACGGTATAATTTATTTGGATAAGGAAAGGAAATGCCTAATCCCTCTGTCGATGAATCTGAGTCATCTCTCCCTTCAGGTTCCATCAATCCTGTACCCGATCATCGTTGCAGCAGTACAGCCAACTTTGATTTTTACTTAGATGATGGAAAGATCTATCTTCGAACACGTACCCCCGAAGATCCTAAAACTTTTGTTCGAGGTGATCTTATCTCTATCAAAGGTGATCCCAAAGCACTGGAATGGAAACTTTTTGATGGAAAGGGCATCCCCTATAATGAAAGACTGGAATCACTTCTTGAGGAAAATGAGCGTATCGTTGAGATCGACGCAGCAAGCAACATTGTGGTTGCTGTTTCAAATTTGGATAAAGTTTATCTTTATAAACCTACTGAATACATTCGACCACTTTACTGGGGAAGCAAGCTAGGCGCCCCTGACTTTATGGCCGATGAGCTTTTTCTTCCTCACGAGCGTAGGGCATGGTGTTTCAGTTGCAGTGTATGCAAAAAAGACGAGGTAAGGAAAACCGATTTTATAGATCCTAGCGAAATCGTATCCTTTGCTAAGGATGGCAATGGAATCAACTTTGACTTTGGATTTACTCCAACAATTTACGTGCTGGATAATGAAGGTCAGAAAATAGTCTATTGGGATACCGGCTTACCAGCAAGCTTCTCCAGAGGCTTTCTTGTTCCTGATGGCATGCAAGGTTTATCCATCAGTGCTGCGGGTTCTACGGTTTTTCTTTCTGCAATCGATGCAGAAGAAAAACTGCATTTTTTCACCCGAATGATTGATTATGAAATCAATGGCGCTTGTCCAGGGTTAAAAGTCAGTTATACGGAAACCCCCGTTGTTCAGCCACCCAATGGCAGTTTTTTCCTAGGACATGGTGTGCGCAAACTACCGTTGGATGGATGGGTTGAACACAAAATCGACGACATTCCATCCAATCTGACGCATAAAGTATGCATACGTTTGACTGGGAAGGGCGATGATGCTCGAGAACTAAGAATTTTAGGGCAAGATTCCGAGTTAAGATGGGGTTACTATTCTAAAAATATAACTGATAATAAATGGGAATTTCATGCCGACCCGGCGGCAGAGCCCACTAACCATGAAGACATTAGACCAATTCCGTTTAATCCAACCTACCCAAATAGTCAAAAAATGTCTTATGAAGGAAAATTGTTTGTGCGAAAATTTCCTCATATCAGAAAAGTTGAAGATACCTCGGAAACCACCATAGAACTTAAAAATTTCCATCCTTTTTTGTCCGATGCCGAGCCCCTTTCTATAGTCCTCAGCCACCCTGGTGAACCACCGCAGACGCTGAAAATCCACGCAGTCGATGCTTGGGGGCTACACTACCATCATAAACATGACGAAGAACTTATCGGCTCCGTCGATGGCGAACCTAAAGCCTTATCGGAACTCTTGTTCTTACGCAAGAACAAATAGATCTTACGAAAAATCCCCATTCTAAAATAGGCGATTATATAAAAAATCATTTTTTAGATTATCATGGAAAAACGAAAACCATACCAATTATTGCTGACAATAGTATGGTAACTATAGAACTGAACCACACACAATGCCGATTTAAACGAACCCTTACTGAAGAAGAAATAGCCCGATCATTCTATATGAGAAAGGCCATGAATTCCGAGTTGGATATTTTTTTCCCCAGTAGCCAGGAAGAGAGTGCTTATCTTCTTTAA
>NZ_JNCF01000032.1 GCF_000770585.1 Legionella norrlandica
GGTGAAGGAGGTTTCATCCCATGCCCTGCCTTATTTCTGAAAAAACTTCGAGAGTTTTGTACTGCAAACAATATTGTTTTCATTACCGATGAAATTCAATCTGGTTTTGGCCGAACGGGGAATATGTTCGCGATGAAGATATTGGGTGTGGATTCTGATCTTGTTATATCAGCAAAAGGTCTTGGTGGTGGAACAGTGATATCTGGTGTAACCGGTAAAACTGAAATCATGGATGCCGTCATGGACGGTGGGCTGGGTGGAACCTTTGGAGGAAATCCTCTAAGCTGTGCGGCGGCTCTTGAAGTATTTAAAATTTTTGAAGAAGAAAGTCTTTTAAAAAATGTTGCCAATCTTGAAAAAATACTTCAATCTAGACTTTCTGAATTTAAAGAAAAATACGAAGTAGTGGGCGATGTTCGCGGCTTGGGAGTTATGAGGGCGATTGAACTGGTGAAGGATCGAGACACAAAGGAACCAAACAAAGAGGCTGCAGGAAAATTGGCTCAATTTTGTTTAAAACATGGACTAGTGATTCTCATTTGTGGAACGTATGGCAATGTCATTCGCCTTCTCATGCCGCTGTGCACGGGTATAAGAGATGTGGAAATTGGTCTTTCAATCATTGAAGAGGGACTCAAGACACTATGACGTGTGCATGAATAATGCGGGTGTAGTTCAATGGTAGAACCTCAGCTTCCCAAGCTGATAGCGTGGGTTCGATTCCCATCACCCGCTCCATTATTGAAAAATCCTCTAATTGAATTATACGGATGAAGAGCAAGACCTGACATAATTCAAGAGGTTATGTCAGGCCTATTGGGGCTCTCCTGTTTCGTAGTCTCATCTTTCGATTCAGCTAATGCAATCGAGCGTTCGCTATATACCGATGGATTAGCAGCGAGTGGGGAGAATAATCTATTAGGTTTACCACTTAAGGACAAGAATTTTGATTTTGTCTCTTTACCTTTCAGTTGCTTTACTTTTGTTTCAAGATTAGAAGCTTGTGACGAATGAATCAATATATCATTTTCAGAAGCTCTGGAGGCACTATGTTTGCTTCGATAGGATTTATTTCTACTAGGTGTATGTTCAACAATTGGTTCTTGAACGTGAGTGACAAGATCATTTAGGTCGATTCTTGGTATAAAAAAGGAAAGGGATCGTCTTTTAAATGATTTGATCTTGGAGTTATTTTGGTATTTTAGCTCAATGTTTGGTTCATTTTGTCCCAATGCGTTCTTCATCTCCTCGATTTTGTTTTCTAAAGAGAGAATGGCTTTCGCAGACAGTTTAGAGTTCTGGTAGTTGTTATGAATAATAATAAAGGTATTCACAGTGGTTGTAATTTTATCAGAAAGTGCTGTTAAGAATATTTTTTTCGCTTGCCTTTGTTCTAATGCTTCTTGATCTTTTGCTGGTTCCTCTAATTCTTTTAACTGCATCATAAAAAAAGCAATTAATATTTCCCCTAGCTGAGTTGGAGGATAGGTTTTTTCCTTAAATTTAATTCGAGGAATGGCATAATGGTCAAGATACTTAAAATTCAACTCGTCGAGAAGTAGCCAACTGCCAATTAATTTCTCACCTAATGCTTTAGGAGATTGTTCGTTGCGAGGTATTTCATTATATTCTAAATCTTTCCAATCCAGTTTTTCGAGAGGATGCTTCAAGGCTTTTTCTGGCTCATCAAAGTCGAAAATATCTTTGGTTTCTTTAGGGAATTTTCTGAGAGAAGTCTCATAGAGTCTATTCTCATTGACAGATAAATAGGTATCTAAAAACTCAAATAAGTCGGTCTTTGGAACCCTAAAAAGATGGAAGTTAACTAGTTGTTTAGTCGCTAATATTTTTAATAAGATGCTGCCACAGGTTTCTGCTCTTCCCAGTGGGTATGGATTACCATCTTTTGCAAAAGTAAGATCAGATTGGAAAAGACCGACATAAGGTAAAGTCATACATGAATTTTGTACTGCCCGTTGCCAATATTTATTCTGACTAAAACCTACAATTTTTGTAAGTTCTGCCATGATGGCTTGTTCAGTTTCGGTTAGTGCCGCCATACAAGGCTTTAATCGAGAGATGGAAGAATTTTCCAACACGCTTGTTATGATTAAGAGGTGATGCATATCGACGAATTGTCCACTGGCTAATGGGCAAAGTGCTTGAGCGATTTGAATAAGCAACTGTATCGCATTGACAGTTTTATCAAGGGAGGGCTGATTGAGTACTTTTGCGGTAAAGTAATTGCTCAGTTGATTAAAGTGCATAGCCAGGCGAAGGACATTAATAGCCAAGTTGGGATCCTCCTTAGTCCAATTGGCATCTGCAAATTCGCTTAATGCGACTGTTTGGTAAAACTTCATACTAAGAATTCTAAGTTCTTGGGCAATAAGTTCAATCTCTTTTTTTCTCTTATTGCTTTTTAGCGTGAGCGCACGATCAACAAGCTCGTTAAACGATTGGTATGCGACGGGATTAATGAAGGTTTGGGCAATTTTCTGAAATGAGCAATAATTGGTGAATAAAGGTTGTTGGTAAAATGCATCGTTTTGTTGGACTAGTGTATTTAATAAGTTGTCTAATTTCTCTCCAACCTGACCTAACCCATATTTTTCTTCTCGATTACAAAGAGAAAACTTATTTAATTGCTCAATAAAATTAGAATCTTGAGGCAGTTTTGTAGGAGTGCTAATTAAAAGTTGGCAAACAATATAGTTCGCTACTAATTTTTGATGTTGATCAAAAAAAGGAAATAATAATCGCAGTGCAATTATTATCTCGACATGAGAATTTATGCTTTGTAGGTAAACACTGGCATGAGCTATTCTCTCAAGATTGATTTTTCTTTCAGTCTCTGTAGGATCAAGGCCTGCTGTTAAGATCCAGAGAAATCCTAATAACCCAGATTGCTCTGCAAGAATATCATCAAAAGGCGGTTTTTTAGGAGGTGTTTTGTCTATATAAAGGCCTTCCTGTAGGACCAAACACAAAAAGTCCTCCATTGAGCTTTCTTGCCCAGCCTGGACAGTTGTGTATTTATTTTGCAATTCTATAGTTAAGTTATTCAGTATGTCATCAATTATACAATGATTAACAGGCCCTAATTCTTTTAAAATGGAATTTATCATTTCTTGATTTTGGGCTAAATCCACTAGCTTACAAGCCGAGATGAACTGTTTTAGCATGTCATGATACTGGACTGAGTTTTCTTTATAAGCGAACACCATTCGTTTGAAAAGAGCAGTAACGTTTTCAATATCCCAGCTCACTAATTCCTCTTTTTCCTTTAGATCGGTCAGCTTAAAAATTGAGACCCAAGATATTAATTTAGGTTTAGACTTATCCATGAGTTCATTTGAGGAGGGATTATTAATTTTGGATTTTGACAACATAGGGAAGGTGTTTTTTAATCGAGCTAAGGTGTTGGCATCCTCAGAGATCTTTAAACCAGAGGATATTTGCGGAAGATCGAAATAGACGAGTGCTTTAGTTAGAGCAGCATTGTTTTGTGCTAAATCGAAGGCCGTTTTATTTTCTTTATTGGGTAAGATCCTGTCGACTCTCCCACTGTTTACTAGAGCTAAAATTGCCCAAATTTGATTCTCCTGTACCGCATTATGCAAGGCGGTATTACCCTCTTTGTCTTGACTATTTAATTCTAACTGAGGCAAAGACGTAATCAGGAGATCCAGGATTTCTTTATATTTCTTGTGCCTAACAGCATAGTGAAGCGGTGTTTTTTGGTACTTATCGGCTTTCGACGCCAATAATTTAAAATAATCAATTTGTAGCAGTTCTTGAATTACTAACGGTTTATTTTTTAAGACCAGCAGATGAAAAATACTTCGTTGAGCTTTAAAAGAAAGGTCATTTAAGGAAGGATTCTCCTGAAGCCAATTTTTTAGCATCGTTGCTATAGTTTGTTGATCCCGTTCGGAATCAATGAGTTCCAATATCATTTCTTTGTTCATCCCGCCTCCTTTTAAAGCTAAGTTGGGTATTGCTGAAAAATTAAAATTACTAAAAATAAGAGGCAGGCAAAAATTCATCCGAATGCTTTGTACTTTAGCAAATTTAATTTTCAATAAGTCAATTTTGATAGCAAATGGGTGGCTATTCTTGAATAAAATCAATCCTTTTTCAAGTATCATTTGTGACTTTGTTTTGAGAAGATAAGCTTTTCAGGAAGGCATTAGGGTGTGATTTGAACAGCCACTAATTCTGTCTCGCTCTGGGGTTTGTTAGGAATCCAGCCATATCGAGAGGTTCCTGGATACTGTTGCTTCCACCCAATATGATGCAATCTCTTCTTCTGCTGATTACTAAATTTCATCTCTTACACCCGAATTAACGAAGAGAATTCACGTAAGGTAATAAAAAACATAGTATAATCAATGGACTCGCTTTCTATTAACATTTCCAGCAATTTTTCCCAGCGTTGTTGAATGTGAGTGTTTTGTTCTAGCCAATAGGTTATCAGCTTTTCAGCAGTACGTTCTTTTTTATTAGACATTAAAATAGCAATAGCCAAGCGCCTTTGAAGATTATCCAATTCATTGCGTAAAGATAATCGAGCCATTGTATTCCAATGCCCTTCTCGCGAATCATTGCCAATTTGATCACGAAACCAAACAAGGTTAAATTGACTGCCGACTTTAAAGTAAACTTCTGCCGTGATGGCGAGATCAAATTTATTTTGGGTGGCGACTTCAATGATATTTAATGCAGTATAGAGAGCACGCGTCATGGCAATTTTTTGAGCATGATCTTTTTCAAGGCCAATACTAACGAATTGATCAACAAGTTTCTCAAGATATTCTTTGGTTATGCCAACCATCAAGTTGGGAACCAGTTTTTCGAGTTTTCTGATTGACCTGCCATAATGTGTAATGTGCTGTGTTATGTCTCCGGAAAGACGCTTGTGGTGTAAAAACCAGCGCGTGGCTAAATTGAGCAAGTGCCTCACATGATGCAATAATTCGTATTGAGTTTGCATTGATATTCGGTCTTGCAGTGAGTCAATCAGCTTTTGTAAGGCGTCCGTTTGGTAAGCATTTGCTGCAATTGTGTAAGCACGGGCGATGTCAGCAATAGTAAGACCAGTTTCTGTCAGCATGCGATACATAAAAGTAATTCCCATAGTGTTGACAATCTGGTTACTCAGTTGGGTTGCTATAATTTCCCGATATAAGGGATGTTCTTGCATGGCTTTTGCATAGGTTTTTCTAAGCGAAGGAGGAAAACCAGTTTCCAAAATAATGGCAAAGTAAGGATCATCCGGCAGATCGGATTTTAATAATTCATTGGCGATATGAATTTTTGTATAGGCCATCACGATGGCAAGTTCTGGCCGTGTAAGTCCTTTTCCTAACGCTTTTCGCTCCAGAAGTTTTTTATCATCGGGGAGGAATTCGATACTCCTGTCCAAATTGACCCATCTTTCCAATTCTTTAATATAGGCTTGATATAAACCGCCATACATGGCGGTATGCATTGCTGAAATACTTAGAACCAAGGCCTGGTTGTAATTATCTTGTAAAACAAGGTTTGCAACTTCCTCTGTCATTTTGCTTAGTAGTTGATTGCGTTTTTTCTCGGTGAGAGAACGCTTCCTCACTTCTTTGTCTAAAAGAATTTTGATATTGACCTCGTGGTCGGAACAGTTTACTCCTCCTGAGTTATCAATGGAGTCTGTGTTAATAAGGCCGTCTTGTAATGCGAATTCGACTCTTCCAAGTTGAGTGAATCCCAGATTTCCACCTTCTCCTACAATCTTACAGCGCAGCTCTGCGCCATTAACGCGACAAAATTCATTAGCTTTATCTCCAACATCGGCATGGGATTCTGTGGTTGCCTTGACATAGGTCCCAATACCCCCATTAAATAGTAAATCTACTGGTGCTTTTAGTAATGCACGGATAAGTTCATTGGGTGGAAGAGAATCGGCCTCTATGGCCAGTTCTTTTTTTATTTGGGGGCTAATAAGTATGGTTTTGCTGGAACGTTTATAAACACCGCCTCCTGTGGAAATCAGTTGAGGATTATAATCTTCCCATGATGAAGTGGGTAAATTAAATAAACGAAGCCGCTCTTCATAAGAAACTAGAGGATCTGGGTTCGGATCAAGGAATATATGACGATGATCAAAGGCCGCAAGCAGCTTTATGTGTCTAGAATACAAAAGACCATTACCAAAGACGTCTCCACTCATATCACCAATACCTACTACTGTAAAGTCCTGCTGTTCAATATTGATGTCAAGTTCTCGCAAATGCCGTTTGATCGATTCCCAGGCGCCACGGGCGGTAATTCCCATTTTTTTATGGTCGTATCCTGTGGAGCCACCGGAAGCAAAGGCATCACCTAACCAAAATCCATAATCCTTGGCAATATTGTTGGCAATGTCAGAAAAGGTTGCTGTTCCTTTGTCAGCAGCAACAACAAGATAAGGATCTGGTTCGTCATAGCAGATGGTATTGGTAGGGGAGACAATCTCATTGTTTTGAAGGTTGTCTGTTATATCCAGTAAGCCACTAATAAATAGTTTGTAACAGTGAATCACTTCTTCCAGAGTTTGTTCTCGGGTGGTTAAATGGAGTGATCTTTTCAGAACAAAGCCTCCTTTGGCGCCAGAAGGCACAATAACGGAATTCTTTACTTTTTGGGCTTTCATAAGCCCAAGGATTTCCGTGCGGAAGTCTTCTGGCCGATCAGACCAGCGAATCCCGCCGCGGGCTACTTTAGCACTGCGTAAATGTATTCCTTCAAAACGAGTGGAGTATATAAAAATTTCATACAGTGGTTGGCCTGGGGGTAAATCAGGTATTTCCGAAGATTTTAATTTGAATGAGAGGTAATCTTTCGGCTGTCCTTGACTATTCGTTTGAAAGTAATTTGTCCGAAGAGTCGCTTTCATTAAAGCCCAAAAATAACGCATGATTCGATCTTCATCGAGACTGCTGATGGCATCAATGTTTGTTTGTATTTCTAGTTCAAGTGCTGCCATTTCTTTTTTAAATACAGGTTTTTGATTCAGGCTAAATTTTAAATAAAAAAGGTGAATCAATTTTTGTGCAATGGCTGCGTGTGTTTCTACGGTTTTTTCAATATAAATTGGACTATAACGGACGCCGATTTGATGCATATATTTCGCATAGGCTCGCAAAATAGTAATTTCCCGCCAGGACAGACCGGCCTGTAATACTAATTTATTAAAGCCGTCATTTTCACAATGGCCAAAACTGATTTTAATAAAGGACTCAGCAAAAATGTCTTTAATTTGTGCAATATTGAGCGAGTCAATTTGAGAATAGGCGACATTAAAATCACTAATCCAAAAAACATGCCCTTCATGAGTAGTGAGTTTATAGGGGTGTTCGGTGTAAGTGCGCAACCCCATATTTTCAAGCATAGGCAAAATGTCAGAAAGAGGAATTGGTGTCTCATAACGATACAGCTTAATATGTAAAGGATATTGCTGCTGTTGGGTTTCATAAAAATCAATGGCGAGAGGAGTATCTTTGGAAAGCTTTTCTATTTGTAAAATGTCTTTGACTGCTTCTTCCGGGGAGTGTTGTTCACAGTAACTCATTGACAATGCTGTTGTATATTTTTCAAGCAGAAGTTTCCCTTGTTGGGCACCGCACCTTTTCATTAATTGCGTTTGCAACTTATTTTTCCAGGAAGGGGTCATCATTTTTAAAATTCCATGAGAGATAAGTTTCCATTACTCAAAAGTATAGGCTATTTCAAAGAAGAAGATAGAAATATGGGAGATGCTTATTGTTTATATTAGAGCTTTTGCATAACCTCAGAAATTAATTAAACTTGTTGATTTTTGGCAAGGATGTCGATGAGGTTTGAGCAAATCAAAGAAGAGTCCTCGGATAATTTTCGTAGACTTACAGGAATTAAACGCACTACTTTTGATGTGATGATAAGCATATTGAGAGACGCAGAGGCTGTTCTCAAGGCTCAAGGCGGTAAACCAAATAAATTGGCGATTGAAGATAGACTGCTTATGACCTTATTTTAGGTTGTTTAAAGAATCGGGTGTTCATATTCATCCAGAGATTAAAAGCCTTACGGACACAGGTTATCAAGGCATACATAAGCTACATCAGAACTCAGCACTGTCAAAGAAAAAGACAAAAAAGAATCCATTGACCAAAGAGGATAAAAAGAAAAATCGTGAGTTATCCAGTGAACGTGTGCTAAATGAAAATGTGATCGGCATGGTTAAACATTTTAAAATTATTGCCTATCATTATCGAAACAGAAGGAAACGATTTGGTTTAAGATTCAATTTGATTGCTGGAATTTATAATTTTGAACTTTAGAGAGGTTAAGCCAATGAGTCAATATAAAGGTGAATGTTTATGCGGTTCCTGCCGCTATATCATTACTGGGGAAAAACCAGAAGCGATGTATTTATGTCATTGCAGCCGATGCAGAAAAGAAACTGGTACAATTCATGGTGCCAGTGCATTTTTTAATAATGCTCAATTATTATGGGAAAAAGGCCAAGGAAATATTACTTATTTCAAATTGGAAGGAACAAGGAAGCAACGTGCATTCTGTAATACCTGTGGTAGCCCACTTCCTAGGTTGGAGGAAGATTCTCATGTGGTTTTACCAGTAGGGACAGTAGATGATGATGCATTTCTAGAGCCAACAGCTCATATTTATTACGCCAGTCGTTCATCTTGGGAAGATAAAGTCACCAATTTGAAACGATTTGACGAGCTACCGGAGGTGAACTGAAAATTAGATAAAAACTGCCTTTATCTATTTTTTGAGGTTATGTAAGAGCTCTATTGTTTTCTAGGGGTAATACCGTGGCTTGCCCTAATCTTTTGATCTCGTGGCAAGCCATAGGAACTCAGAGTTTCACAATTGACCCCATGCGTAGTTGGCTAGCAAGGGTAGGTTGTTCTAGTGAGGTTGTTTACTTCTATCTTCCTCTTCATTAGGTGAAAAATCATCTTTAATCGAATTAAGTTCTTTTTTGAATCCGATTGATTTTTCTATATTTTTTATTGACTGTTCCATTTGTTTCTCGCGATAGATATGAATCAAATTTCTTCCGGTTTTGATTGCTTCAGATATACTTGATGTAATTATTTCAATAAATTGTATGAATTTCCTTAAAAAGCTAGTGCCTTCATCTGCTGAACTTAATTTTTTAATGAATATCCTGTCGTGAGGTAATGATTTAACTTTTAGGGCTCGTTCTTTTATAGGAATGTCGCCATTGGTTAGTTCTCTATTAATGCCACCGATATAATCTCTAACATCCTGATTTTTGGCAGGGAGCTTCAAGGCAAAGATACGAAGTCTTTCGTAGGCCTCATAAACTATTAAATAGTCTGCTAAATTATTTTTTTCAAATTCTTTAATTGATTGAAGTAACTCATTAGAACAATCATCTACGGACAGTAAGCGCGTTTTATTTTCCTCATAAAATTGTCTAACAGCTTGCCCATATTGTTGGCCAATAGGTCCTTTAAGAGTAGTATCAGTAAGATGATGACGTAAAGACACTTCAAACTGGATATCCAATAATGCGCTTTTAGTTTTATTGGGGTCTTTATCTGCCATCAAGGCTATCTGTTGCTTCAGAAAATTGATCTTATCTTCCTTAATAGCAACTTGAAATGCTATTTCAGGGTTCAATGGATCTTCAGTTAATTTTTTCTTTAGGGCTTGAATTTCGCTTTCAGCCTGTTCGATGAGAATATTGCTATAGGTTGCTTCATCTAGAATAGCCAGCTTTTTACTAAAGGGCATATCCAATTCTAAGGCAGCTGATAAAAATAATTGGTTGACTGCAGCCATGGCTGGATTGATTAAGGTACCTGGTTTTAAACAAAGATAATCTTCTTCTTCAGAGAGTTTGGTAATTAATTCTCTATATGTATTTTCTTTTATTTTTGAAAAATCATAAGTTACTAAAGTATTGACCATGCCGGCTAACTCAGCCGTTTGAGAGCCAGCACGTTGAATTTGCTCTAATAAATCAAGGAGAATCTTAATCGTTGTAATATTAAAGCCATAATCTTTTTCCATTCTTTTCTTCAAACGCTTAATTTCAATATGCATGAAATCGTCATTTGCTAATTGCTCGCGAGTTAATGAGCGAACAACGCCAGGTTGCACTCCAAATACATCATTATATTTAGAGCTTAAATAAGCCCTTGCTTTTTCTAATTGAGGAGATACCAAATGCGAGTATTTTATGCCAAGTTTCGCAGCCTTTTTACCTGCAGATTCTGAAGAATCACTCTGAATTTCACGAACTCCTGCTTCGAAAAATGCTTTTTCAATACGAGGATCTCTTGGTTTTTTTCTTTTTAATAATTCCTTGTGGGTTCTACTTAGAACAAACTGAAGATCTGCCCAATCTTTCTTATTGTAATCCAGCGATCGAACTTTTTGACTGAAATTTATCACTGTATTTGCTAGTGGGCCATAGTGGTGTTTTAATTCCGGTGTGAGTTGTTCTACCGCAACTTTTAATTGACGAGCATTATAGGTAATTTCCAGAAGAGCTTTGGCTTGGGACACAAGACTGTCACTTTTATTCATTTGTTCAAATTGTTTCAATGCCGTTTCTAAATGATATAAACCATTTTCAAATTCCTTAATTTGCCTAACCATGATCGGATCAGTATTGTTTATCACATGCAATGGTTCGTTTACAGGTTTATTTAAGTAACTTTGAATCCGGCTTGAGAAGTTATTTTTAGTAATACTAGAGAATTCCTCTCTCATCAGGATTACTACAGAGGATAATTGTAACTCTTGAATATAGGCTAAATTACCACGAACTGTGTTAAGAGAAGATATGGGTGTTGGCTTTAACTCTCCAGGACCAACAGCAGGTTTTCCACGCTCAATATCTAAAAACTGTTTACGCAATTGGGGAACATTTATGTCTTCTGATGAGTCAGATGGAAGTCCAAAAGATTTTGATTGGACATACTTGATGGCGTTATCAATGACTCGCATTTTTAATTCATAGGATTTTTTTCGCTCATTTAAATAATTATCTATTGAAGTTTCTAACTGCAATAATGGGTGGATGTTGAGTTTAATTTTTTTTGCATCTTCAGGCGGTAAGGTTTCAAGTTGGTTTAAAGCCACAATAAATTCATTGGTTAATTCCAAATTACTATTTGCAAAAGCCAATTGAATCTTGGCAAACGCCAAACGTAATTTAGCCAGTTCACTGGGAGCAATATCTGAAAATGAACGATCAACCTGTTGTTTGAGTATCTCAAAAAAAGCTTTAGCCGCGTTTTGTTGCTCCTCAATTTGGAATATCTCCAGCCACTGCTCTGATTTCCTTGCGATTAATTGTTCTTTTCTAACTTTTCCCATGTCAAAAGAAAGGGGAATTGTTTTTAAGCTCGTCTTGGGTTTTGTTTCAATAGTTTCATTCAATTTGTCATTAATACGGTCTATTTCCAGAGCAATAGGCGCTGATAAGAGGCCGGGGGTCAAATAGTAACGAGTTTCTACTTCATCAAGTATCATCATCAAATGAGAATAGCTGTCTTTTAACCATTCTTGATAGAGTTTTATGGTAGCTTCTTGTAGATTAGTGCCTTCTCGTTGGATTTTCTTATTTAAGTCAAGAAGGCCATCAATTGCATGAAACCCTTTAAGTGAGCCGAATAGATCTGCATGCTCTTCAAAAAAAAGCTCAAATACTGCACCTATGGCCGCAATTTTTTGGGCATCGACTTTCAATTCGTCAGAAGGTTTTTCAGCGGCTTGATTGAATGTACTTGCAATATTATTCAGTAATGTGGGCAATTCTGAAAATAATTTAACTAAGGAAGAAGTGGGTGTTGTATGGTTCTTCTCCGTTTGGGGCTGAACGGTATTAATTCCTTGCCCTAGAATACTTCCCAGTTTTTTAGTCACCTCAAATTCCCTAAATTGGTTAGTCCAACCATACTGTTTCACCAGATTGGCGGCTTCATTAATTATCGGTGCTATTAAATCTTCATAATTATCACGAAATAAA
Organism: Legionella norrlandica; assembly: GCF_000770585.1. Lineage (GTDB taxonomy): Bacteria > Pseudomonadota > Gammaproteobacteria > Legionellales > Legionellaceae > Legionella > Legionella norrlandica. Next base: position 12,035 of record NZ_JNCF01000032.1, read on the forward strand.
GTTTGGATTTCTGAAGAGTTTTCTGTAAATAATGTAAATGATTTATATACTTGTGATAAAGCGGCGACCCCTTGATGTACGGCAGCAATTTTTCCAAAAGTGGTGCTCGTATCTATGCCATGCCATATTTTGAGAGCGCATTCGGCATAATGCATACTATTAATCATTTTTTTTATTGTAGCTATTTGCGGCGGATCTTGTTCAAAATCTACAAATGGTACTCCTTTTTCTTGAGGGTTTAGAGTTGTGGTTAATGGAGCAGATAACGTTGTTTTAAACTTATCTAATAATACTGCTCGTGTCTTGCCGATTTTATCGGCATAATCAAGCAGCGCGGATGATTTTTCTTTGGCGACTGGTTTTTCGGTTTTTTGTGAAATTTGCTCTGTTTTTTTAACGACAACTGCTTCTGTTTTCTCAGAGGGCTTTTCTATAATTTTTTGAGGTTTTACAGAAGATTTATTTACTTTTTTAGTACTTTGATTAGGTACTTCTATCTCAGGTGAAGGGGGAATTTTTTCATGGTGATTTTCTTCTCTGGAAACTGGTTCTCCTTTTTTTAATTGCTCCAGGGAAGATAAATCGCTGTCTTTATAATTCATATCTGAAAAGGATAAACCATAGGCATTAATCTGCTGTAGTAATGGAGATAGAATTTTTTGTGTATCTGGAGACAGGGCCGTGATGCTTGACCTCAATTTAGATGCCGCAGAAGCAATGGCAATATAATATTGCAGCCGAATCATAATTCCATAACTTAAATCTAGTCCTTCGAAATCGCTAAGAGACTTTTCCAATTGATATAAATTATTTTCAACTGTTTTGATCTGCACTACTAGTTCTGGATCATCCTTGTTTATTTTATAAGGTAAGGTGGAAAAATGGGCTTGATATTTTTCTGCTAAATGGCGGCGAATTAGGGTATCAATACTGATTCTCGTGTTATTAACAGTGGTTGATAATTTCATTTCCTGGATAGCGGTAAGAGTTCCGCGAAGATTAACTAATTCTCCAGGTTTTACAGCAACCAATTGAGATGGGGGAACTTCAGGCTGAGGAGGTTGCTTTCTTAAAGCTGATTTTATGGCATTGATCCGTGCGTCGACTTTCTCTTCGAGAGGAATTTTTGTTACATCATCTGACTTGTCTGCTAGCTTTTCACGAGCTTTCTCAGCTATCGTGAGCTTAAATTGTTCAGAAGCAATTTGGCTTGACATAAAACGAGCAACAGCTTCTTGGGTTCCCAACAGTTTATCTACTTCATAATTCACTACATAACTAGCAAGATAACCTAAACCATCTGCAGCTAATTGCCACCATGATCTTGGTTGGGGTGTTGTTTTTTCTGGACCAGTCGTGTTTAAGATGGTGGTTAACTGATTCTCAAGATCTAAATTAGCATGGGCTAGAGCCATTTGTATTTTGGGATACAACGGTCTTAATAGTACTCGATCTGGCTCGGTAATTTGTGCAAGTGACATTCCTTTATAGGCTTGTAAAATCCGATAGAAGTCGGCAGCGGCAATTTGTTGTCCTTCAGTAGCAACGATGGATCCTACGCTTTTGACCTGTGTTGCATCAATTCGTTGTTCCCTTAGTGCTTTTAGTGATTCTATAGTTACAACGCGATCCTCAATACCAAAGCTGGATTCAGATAAAATTTCATTGACTTGCTTACCTAATTGTTCTACTTGAGAACACAAGTTTGTAGTTAAGCTGCCCGACTTTAAGTAGTTTTGTTGTTCTAATTGATCCGCTAATATAATTAATGTGGGTAAATAGTGATTAGCCCAGGAAACGTATTGTTGAATAGATTTTTTAGTAAAATCAAAACCATCTTCTTGGATGCTTTTAAACCATCTTAATAAATCATTTATTGCTTTTGAGTTTTCGAAATCACTAATACTTAATTTATTGATAAAAGGGTTATTTTCTAAATCATTTAATAAGGAACGAACTAACTCTACGGATTTTTGTTTCTGCTCTTCTGTTGCTTCTTGGTCTTGAAGTAGAGAGATAGTTTCCACTAATTTGGATATTTTTGAAAAAGCAGAAACAAGAGGATGGCTATCATTCCATTTATCTACGTCTGGGCCAATAAATCCATGCCCTGTATAATGACTGTAGAAGCCTTATCAGTAACATCCATTTTCATGAATTCTGATATCCAACCTGAGTCTTTAATTATGGTATAGGCGCGGGTAAATATGGGTTCAAGCAAATTATAATTTTCGGCTATTACTCCTCTTATTTCGGGTGTGGCATCATCAAGCATACCTAAGGATTTGTAAATTTGAATAAGAGCCTGAATTAATTGTGGCGCTGCTTTAGCTTTTCCCCATAAGGTACTGGTGTCAATATTTTCCCAACTTTCAAAACCTTTTTCAGCATGGTAAAGACAATTAATTACTTTTTTTAGAGTTGCAACTTGTGGTGGCTCATTTTCAAAATTAATAAAAGGAACGCCATTCTCTTGTGGAACTAATTTATCCACCAGAAGATCATCTAATTGAGCTTTAAGGGCCTTAAGAAGTGACCCCCTTGCTTCGTTTATTTGCTGTGATAATAAGACTTCCGATGAGTCATTGTGTTTCGGCATATTTCTTTACTCCCATAGTTAATGGTAGCATTTTGATTCAAATTTAACTAATTTGTTTATAAATGATACTTTTATTTTCATATGAATATTACTAAATTTCAATTTTTTTCAAAAAATTATGAAATCGTCTTCAGGCCATTCTTGGCATGTATTCATATAATCCGTAACCTCAACTTTAACGGTCTGTTAGTATATAATAAAATCCATTTGTCTTTAATTAGATCATTTTACAATAAATGCGTCATTTATTAAATTAAAATTTAGAATTACTACAGTTTCTGACAGAAATAGTCGAAGTAGTTTGTTGATTGCTAATGAAATTTCAAATGCTCTATAGACAAAAATTATTTCAGTAGTTTAATCTTGAGGGATGAGCAGGATGTTATAACAATATGACCTACACAATTATTAGGGATAAAAAATCAAGTAGGGAGTGTGAGCGTGCGGTTATTTTATAGCTTATTAGGTTTCATGGTGTTTAACTTGGTGGCTTGTGAAAAAGTGGCCTTAATGACCACGCCTGCTAAAAAACAACAATCATCTAAAAGCCAGCTTGCTGCTCAAGCAGAAAAATATTTTTGGCAAACTCTTCATGAGGGGCGATATCAGGATATTCCCAAAGCAGATTACTTATTGATGGCTGCATATCTCGAAAACCCATACGATTCGAAATTAGCAGCTCATCTTGGTTTTATTCATATTTGGAAAATTACAGAAACGGGAAGAACAAAAAACCATTCCCCATTAATTCCTAATCAAATTATTTTATCTAAAAAATATTTCGCTGATGCACTACAACTAGATCCGGAAAACTCAATCTACCAAGGTTTTTATGGTGATACGCAATTGGTAGAAGGGCAGATTTTTAAAGATAAACGACAAGAAGTTGAAGGATATTTTACCTTAAAAGCCGCAATAAATAATTGGCCTGAATTTAATTATTTTACTGCAGGATATCCAATGAGCAGTTTAAGTGCCGATTCGGAGCATTTTAAAGAAGGGTTAGAGTGGCAATGGGAAACTTTGGATCTTTGTGCGGGCAAGAAAATAGATAGAAAAAACCCTGATTACACCTTATTTATGAACAGGGAAACAACGGTGGGACAGCAACGAGCGTGTTGGAACTCAATGATTGCACCGCATAATTTTGAAGGATTTTTTATGAATCTGGGCGATATGTTAGTTAAATCTGGGGAGCCTGAAACGGGTGTTAAAATATATCAGAATGCAAAATTAAGCAAAAGTTACGACAAATGGCCTTATAAAGACATGTTAGAAAAACGTATTTTGAATGCTAAAGCCAATGTGAAAAATTTTAATCAGAAGTCTAATAATCCAGATCAATCTATTATGTTTAATTCCGGTTATGGATGCGTGGTTTGTCATCAGAGATGAAAACTGACTTAGCATGTCAAACCGAAATAAAGATAAAATTCGAATAAAATGTTATAGTGGAGTTCAATCTCAGCAAAGCCTGAATAACAACATGCAAAAAATTACTATTTATCATAATCCTCGCTGTTCTAAATCAAGAAAAGCATTGGAAATACTCCAAAACAAAGGATTTAATCCTATTGTTATTGAGTATCTTAAAACCCCACTTAATCTCGATCAATTGAAAACATTGCGTTCTTATTTTGCTCTTAAAGACTTTGTTCGAACCAATGAAAATGTTTTTAAAGATCTGGGGTTAGCGTTAGATAATGAAGCCCAAGTTCTGGAAGCCATGCTAAAAGAACCTATATTAATGCAACGCCCAATTGTTACATTTAAAGACAAGGCTGTTATAGGGCGCCCACCTGAGAAAGTCTTGGAGCTATTTGATTAATATTCATCAAGATGACCGTTATGTATTTGTTTTGAGGCTTTGGCACTTGACAACAAGAAGGCGAGAAGCGCAATATCATTATCATATCTCTGCATGATCAGCTGCTTTCAGCTGGTTGCAAGCGATTCTGCTGTGCCTGTTTACTACTAGAAACATTAAAATAAAATGCTAAGGTTAGGCAAGAGGACCATTGGACACATTATTAGGATATATACTGCTTAGGGCGAGATGGCTTATTTTGTTATGCATTTTGTTGAATAGTGGCTGCTTATTACAAGGAACCTACAAGAAACCCTATGTCCACATACCGCAAAAATGGCCAAACAAGTATCCCATTCAAGTTAAGGAATCGGCTTATTTGCCCGATCTGTTCTGGTGGAAGCAATTTAATAGTTCTGAGTTAGATATTTTTATTCAAAAGGCATTGCAGAATAATTATCAGATTCATCTGGCTATGGCGAATATTGAAGCCGCACAAAGCCAATTGAAGCAGATAAAATTAAATTGGTTGCCTAATCTCACAGCTCTTGCAGGTTATAGTCAGTTTCCTGTTTTAGGTAATCCAGGAGCTACAGTAATTGCTTATCCAGCCTATATCATCAATATTTTCCAGTTGTATAAACAACAAAAAAGCGCGCAGTCTGTTCTCGAAGCAAGTATTTATGCTAAATTTTCTGCAAATTTGGTGGTGATAGCTCAAACTGCAGCCAGTTTCTTTACCCTAATTGCTCAAAATGAGGCTTTGGATTTACATAATAAACTACTCAAAGATTATTACGCTTATTTAAAACTGGCTCAAAGCCAATATCATGCCGATTTAATTCCTCTGGATAACATTGCACAAATCCAAAGTCAGATCAAACAAATTGAAGCACGAATTCAGGTTACTAAGCACAATATTTTAGTGAGCAAAAATGCCTTGCATTTTTTATTTAATGAAAATCCAGGAAACATTCAGGTTAATGCACTGTTTAAAAACATTAATAGCAATAAACTGATTCCAGGGAATTTGCCAGCGAGCGTGTTAAGTGCGCGGCCAGATATTCACGAGGCAGAAGCTTTATTAAAAGCAGCTCATGCCGATGTCAGTGCAGTAACAGCTAATCTTTTACCAGCTATTAATTTAGGGGCTTATCTGGGAGAGGGCTCCAACATTGAAGGGTCAATTAAACTGGGGCAAGCTTATATCAATGGTCCAATAATCGACTTTCCCGTCTTTGCCCAGATTGGTGTGAGCAATGCTCAATATAAGTCAATGTATATCAAATACATTACTGCTATTCGTGAGGCATTACGAGATGTGGCAAATGATTTGTCAGCTTATGCAGCTTATAGCAAGCAGTTAGACAATAATCAAGCTGGCTTGGTAAGCGAAAAACAGCTATGCCATTTAGCAGAAGTCCGCTATCGTCATGGAATTGATGATAATATAAACTTGATAAGGTGCCGAATCGAATTGGATAAATTCAAGCTCGCAATAAATCAGAATAAACTGGAAAAATTGTTAGCCCTGGTCAATTTATATCAAGACTTAGCAGGTGGTTATCGTGGGACTTGATCAACAAAAAACCATCCGCACATTGCGATTATCGCTTACTTGTATTTTTCTTTTCCTAATTACCTGGTATTACGAGGTACCAGAGAGTGCCTGGACTTTAGTCACTATATGGTTTGTCATGTATGAATATTCCACTGTCGGCGGGGTATTTACCAAAAGCTTTTTGCGTTTTGCAGGTACTATATTAAGCGCTTTATATGGAATTTTTATCGTGTATTTTTGCGCCAATAATCCTGTGATCAATATCATGGCTTTAGTCCCAGGTTTATTTCTTTACGCGTATTTTTTCATGGGGGGGGATAAAACGTATATTGGGACCATCGGTGCTGTGACTCTGACTATCGTTTTATTGAATTATAATGACATAGATACTGCTGTACTTCGTGTGTTTAATGTCATCATCGGGGTAGTAGGCTCTATGTTTATGATACGATTTTTTTATCCCCAATATGCGAGAAATAAGGTTTTGGAGACTCAGTTAAATTTTATTAACCAATTAGCGAACCTTTTAGAAAGTTATCTGGATTCGACGAAATCTTTGGCTGTGGTACAAGCAGAATACTTGGAATATGAGAAGAAAACGCTTGATGGATTTACTTTGCACAATCGTTATATTGGCGAAGCCAAAATAGAAACCCCCAAAGCTCCATTTTTCATATCCCACGCTGCAGCTGCGATGCAGCATTTTAGACGCCTCTTTCGCATGTTCAGTGTATTTATTTATTGTTTATCAACAGAAGAAATTCGCTCAGACCCATGGGTATGCGATCAACTCCGTATATTATTGAATAACTTAAGAGCACTGCAACGCGAATTGTTGAGACAAAAACCAGAACTTCTTGTCACAGAGCCAGAGGAGGAAATCATTATAGAAACGATTAATATTCAGAATAAAATAGTGACAGAAGCCATTTTTGATAATATGCAGAAAGAAATGACCTTGCTTGAGAAAGAAATTAAGAAAATAGTGTTAATTTATGATGTATATGATATTAAACTAGATGCAATATAAGTATTTTCGGATGGGATGCTTAAATTGAATCAGGGATTGAGACATAAAACATGAGTAGCAAAACCAGAACGAAATTTCCCATAACTATTTTATTGTGTGTCTTGTTTTTCATCTTTATCTATCATTATTCGTATTTATTTCCTTTTACCAATAATGCCTTTGTAGTTACTAATGTGCGTCCTGTTGCAGCCAATGTAAAAGGTTATATCACCAACATCTACGTCCAGAATGAAGAGCAAGTGAAAAAAGGCCAACCATTGTTTACTGTATTCAAAGCACCATATGAGCTTGCTTATAAAAAAGCGACTAGCGATGTTGCAGAGGCAAAAGCTCAATTAGTGGTATTAAGCAAACAAGTGGAAAAAACGGAACATTTACTTCAAGCGCAAAAAGAGCTTTATGAAAAATTCCGTTTTGATTATGAGCATAACAATTCAGCATTACGTGATCATGCCGTATCAAAGCTGTCTGTTAACACCATGTTAAAAGAGAAAAATGCTGCGTTAAGCCAATTAAAAGCGCTAGAAAAAGAATTAGAACTGAATCGCCAGCAAGTCATTGTACAAAAAAAGAAAATTCAATCTCTGACTGCCGTGATGAAAAATGCGAAAATCGATTTAGATGAAACAACGGTGTACGCTAAACAAAATGGTTCGATCCAGGATATGTTTGTTGCTTTAGGCACACCCATCAAAATCCGGAAACCCATCTTTTCCATAGCGGAAACCGATACATTGTTTATCCAGGCTAATTTTAATGAAACGGATTTGCGCCGAGTAAGGCTGGTGATAAAGTCTCTATTTTTCCGCGAATGTATTTCGGATCTAAAATTTATCATGGAGTCATTCTTTCCAGGAATTGGGCTGCTAGCCGATTAGAAACCCACCGTGAGACCCAGATACAAATTGTTCGCAATAGCGAAAGTAATTGGTTTTTATTACCGCAGCGTCTACCAGTGCAAATTCAAATCACTGATTATGATCCAATCAATTATCCATTAAGTATTGGCGCTAGCGCCTACGTATATATACATACTCATTAAGATTTGCGGTTCTATCCTCCGTTTCCCCTCGCACTTCTCTCATGGCAGCGAGTTTCGATAGAGATCTATATATTAATAGAGATCTATATATTAAATGTCATAAAAATTTATTACTTGTAGTCCATTAGAAGTTTTTTTACAGCTAATAAGTCAACATAGGCTTTTTTCTTATCGGATGGATTTCGCAAGAGATAAGCTGGATGATAGCTTACTATAAAGGGAATATTTCCATAGCGATGAAGACTATTACGTAGTTGTTTTAGTGACAATGGTTTATCAAGTAAAAATTGTCCTGCAAAACGCCCTAAAGCCAGGATCAAATGGGGTTCGATGAGTTTGATTTGGTGAGCTAGGTAAGCGCTGCATTGAGAAATTTCTTCAAGAATGGGATCTCGGTTATTGGGCGGCCGACATTTTAAGACATTCGCAATGTAAACATCTTCTTCTGTCATGTCAATGCAATGAATCATCTTATTGAGTAGGCCACCTGCTTTGCCGACAAAAGGTTGACCTCGTTGATCCTCGTAAAAACCAGGAGCTTCGCCAATAATCATCAGTTTTGCTTTCGGATTCCCACGTGAAAATACCGTTTGGCTGCGAGTTTTATGTAAAGAACAGCGTGTACATGAAGCTACTTCAATTGCTAAATCAGATAATTGTCCTTCACAAGAAGGAGTAGACTTTCTCTTAACCCAGATTTCTATTCCTATGGTTTGTAGGTAGTAGTTTGTTAACACATTGGACATAAAAAACTCGTTAACCTAGTAAAGTAACTGACACATTGTAGCAGGCCTAATAAGCGTTCGATACAAAAAACTCTATATCTGTTATATCAAATTCATGATTCTGGATTGATCTTAATTATTATTTTGATAATTTGCTCTTTAATGATATATTTCTTTTAATTATGAAAATACTTATACCAATTTCATTATTCCTGATAAGTTCCTTCGGGTATGCATTTTCTTGTTACGAACCACAACCGATCATTCAAAAGCCTATACAATTTGACGAAGAGCGAATTGCATTAACTAGAGATTACCAATTAACTCACTATGGGATTGATTCGAAGTCCATTGAAATTGAGCCGAAAATGATTGTGCTGCACTGGACTTGTATTCCCAAGTTGGATATTACGCTTCGAATATTTGATCCCCCTGCGTTACCCTCCAGCTCTCCAAGAAGAAGCGAGCTACCAGGAGATTTAAATGTTTCGAGTCATTTTTTAGTTGACCGAGATGGAAGCATCTATCAACTCATGCCAGAAACGTGGATGGCTAGGCATGTTATTGGTCTTAATCATTATGCAATTGGTATCGAGAATATTGGTGGTGTGGATGGAAAAGATGATTTGACCGAAGAGCAGGCCAGAGCAAATGCTTTTCTTGTGTGTTATTTAAAGCAAAAATATTCAAAAATAAAATATGTTATTGGCCATAATGAATATTTGAAATACAAAAAAACCGCTCTATGGTTAGAAAAGGATCCAAATTATCAAACTGATAAAACGGACCCAGGTCCTACATTCGTTAAGAGAGTCAAACAATTAGTCGCAGCTTCTTAAGCCGCGATGAGGGCAAGTCTTAAATATGGATGTCCTCCTTCCACATCACAATTTATTGTTACAAAAAGATAAGGCATCCTAAAAAATCTTTTTTCAAGTCAATAAGTGCCCGATTCTAGTGCGGGTTTTCCGTATTAAATTGCAAATAGCCCTCATTTATATTATTGTTGCTATTCATTTAAAGTTATGAAAAACAGGGAAAAAATGAGAAGGATTCTGACATTAATATTAGGATTGGTTTTAAGTTCTGCTCATGCAGGTGGGCTTGGGGCCTGTGGTGTTCATACTTGGCATGAAGTTGTTTCTAAATCAGGTTCCTGGAAAGTAACCTTTAAAATGATTAGTCAGAATGGTCAATTCGTCGATCCTTCTTGTGCCGATATTACTGAAATCGGATTAACTGAAGATAATTCTTTAACCTATGGATTTAAGTTTAGTAAAGAAGCTGATTTTAATATTGCTTATACAGTGACAGCAGTGAATCAGGATTCAAACTTTCAATCCAAAGCGTGTGTATTTGTTGTTACTGCAAATGGGCCTGCCCAACCTGATATCCAGGCGCTGAGTTATCATGGAGCAGAATGCCAATGGTATGTGGTTAATGGGGTGGGTGAAAATTTTTCTGTTGGATAGTACATACAAAGCTTGCGCCTTAAAACCATTTGTTTTTTTTAAAAACAAGGAACAATATGACGGCGCATAGTACCATTAAAGAAATGGCCCAAAAATAACCATATTTCCAACTTAACTCTGGCATCCAATAGAAATTCATCCCGTAAATTCCAGTAATTAAGTTTAATGGTAAAAAAATCGCCGCAAACGCAGTTAATACTTTCATGGTTTCATTCATGTTTTGCATCAACTGATTGTCAATTTGACCTAATAAGCCATTTAACATATCGCGAAGTGAATCTATTTCATTGACTACGAGGTGACAGTGGTTAGACAAATTATATAAGGAAATGCGACATTGTTCTGATACTGCTAAGATATTTCGGCTTGTAATGCGCATTAATATTTCTCGTATTGCTATCGCATGACGCTTAATTTTCATTACCCCATGTTTTAATTCCATAACATTCGTATAAATGTTTTTATGGCTAATTCGAACTTGGCCATCCAATTGATCGGCTAAATCCTCATAAATAAAGTCAATCTTGGCATAATCATTAATGACACTCTCAAGGAGTAAAAATAATAAAAAGCAAGAAGTTTTAGCATAAGGTAAGGATCTCGGGCAATTATTTAGAAGATCAAATAGGACAGAAGAAAGTTTTGTAGAAGCCGTAAAGCAGTATTTAGTGGTAAGATGAATAATTAAATTATCAAAATTGGCTTCATAATTGGCATTCAAATTCATCGAAGACAAACATTGAATCTGCAGCGTCAATGCTTCATCAATGTCTATGGTGTTTGATCTATTATTTTTGTCAGTACATAATTTGATAACTGGCATTGGTAATCGCAGCTTTTCTAGTAATTTTTTTAAGTCATCTTCTTGTTTTAAGTCACTATGTATCCAATAAATTTTATTTTTATCTTCATAGTTTATATGCAAGTCCTCAATCGCAATTTTTTTCATACTATGATGTTCTAAATCGAATTCAATTGCCATTGAATCAAAAGTATTCATTTCAATTCGTGTCCACTTTTAGATTATTTATAGTAAGAATAGGAAACTTATAGCAGGTTGACAAATTGACAATTAGTAAAAATACTCGCATTCTAAATTTTTACAGAAATTACCAGAGTGTATCTCGTTTTTGTTTAAGCTCAAAAGAATTGAGGGGCGTTATCTTGTTATAATAAAACTCGATACAAATAATTGCTCCATGTGCAAAGATAATACCTCAGGGAAAATGCAATTTTGATAGTTACTAATAGCAACAGTATTTTATTTAACCTAATAAAGCAAAGTATATGAAATAATTAAGACCTATAATTGTCTTATGTGATTTTGAAAAAGCTCATACAATAAAGAGTAAATAACATCAATTCATACAAGGACATCCATGATAAATGTCACAGGAACTTACACCGATCAATATCAGTTGGCGATGACGCAAGTCTATTTTTTGAAGGGGCAGAAGGATCATAATGCAATATTTGACTATTTTTTTCGCGATCTCCCCTTTAAGGGCGGCTATGCCATTTTTGCTGGCCTTGATGATTTATTAGATATTTTAGAACAACTTCGATTTGATGAACGAGATATTGAATTTTTACAAGATCAGCAAATGCATCCCGAGTTTATTAATTACTTGAAACAATTTAAATTCAATGGAACAGTCTATGCGTCAATTGAAGGGGATTTGGTTTTTCCGACACGACCTGTAGTGAGCATTGAAGCAAGCATAATTGAAGCACAAATTATTGAAACACTATTATTAAATATTCTTAATTTTCAAACTCTTATTGCAACGAAAGCCAGACGCATTCGACAGGTGGCTGGTGAGCGTATCTTAGTTGATTTTGGTTTGAGGAGAGCGCAAGGAGCTGGAGGATATTGGGCAAGCCGCGCTGCTATTATTGGTGGTTTTGATTCCACTAGTAATGTTCGAGCTGGACGTGATTATTCTATTCCTGTTTCGGGGACAATGGCTCACTCTTTTATACAAAGTTATGACAGCGAATTACGAGCGTTTTTCGATTATGCAGAAGCATGGCCAGATAATTGTGTGTTGTTAGTGGATACCTATAATACTTTACAAAGCGGAGTACCTAATGCCATTCAGGTGGCCAAAGATATGGAGAAACGGGGCCACAGGCTTAAGGGCATTCGTCTTGACAGCGGTGATTTGGCGTGGTTAGCCAAAAAAGCTAGGCATATGCTTGATGAGGCTGGATTAAATTATGTCGCTATTACTGCTTCAAATCAACTGGATGAATACGTTATCAAAAATTTACTGGAGCAAGAGGCACCGATTGATGCTTTTGGCGTGGGGACAAATCTTGTTATTGGAGCTCCGGACTCAGCTTTGGATGGTGTGTATAAACTAGCATTTGCTAATAATAAGCCGAGAATCAAATTGTCAGATACTCCTGCAAAGATCACCATTCCTTATCAAAAACAAGTTTATAGAGTTCTTGAGGAAGATAATACTTATCAAGGGGCGGATGTTATTGTTCTTAGAACAGAGAAGGAAATCGATATGATGTATCATCCTTTTGAAAATCTAAAATCACTTTCAATAAAGCATTATAAAAAAGAGCCTTTATTGCATAAAGTGATGGAGAATGGTAAGCGTTTGTTACCCAGAAAAACACTGGCTGAAATAGCCCAATTTAGCGAGCAATCTTTTGAAAAATTACCTATGGAATACAAACGCTTTATTAATCCGCATATTTATAAGGTAGGCTTAAGTTCTGAACTTAAAGCAAAGAGGGAGCAGTTGATATCTACACATAAAAGAGTAGGGCTATGAAGACATTAATTATTCTTGATGTTCAAATTGATTTTATGCCTGGTGGTGCTTTAGCAGTGCCGAAGGGGGATATTATTGTTCCTGTTATTAACAGTATGCTGCATCATTTCGATCTCATCATCGCGACCCAAGATTGGCATCCACCGAATCATATGAGTTTTGCCTCTAATCATCTGGGAAAAAAACCTTTTGAAAAAATCAAGGTAGGGGAGATGGAACAAACTTTATGGCCCGATCATTGTATTCAAGGGAGTGTTGGCGCTCAATTTCATCCCCAGTTAAATACTGATCCTATCGAAACCATTTTTCGTAAAGGAACAGATCCCAATATAGACAGCTACAGTGGTTTCTATGACAATTTACACCAAAAAACAACAGGGCTTGCAGGTTACTTAAGAGAGAAAGGTACTGAAAAACTCTATTTTTGCGGTTTGTGTGCTGATATTTGTGTTTATTTTACAATCAAGGATGCTTTTAATGAAGGATTCTCTTGCTGTTTGATTGAAGACTCTACTCAAGCACTTGTGATAGAGGATTTTATTAAAATCAAAAAAGAATTCATAGAACAAGGTATTGATATCATTGAAAGTCGAAATTTACCTATGAATTAAGGTCTTGATTTGAGATAGCATATCTAAACAACCCTATCATCAATAAGTACAAAATGATATAGATCACTGGCAATGAAAATGGTGATATCGGTAATAAACTTAACATCAAGATAACTACTGTGACCAAGCCCATATTAATAAAATTCATTACGGCGGAGCGTGCGCTTTATCTGAAGTGTGGTTCATAGCCAATGTAGAGGCATTTGCAAAAATAAAAGATAAGCCAAAATAAATAAACGTCATAGGGAGAAATAACGTAATAAGGGCTGAGTGATGGGTTAATGTCGCTATCATCATAGCCACTGTTGCAAACCCTATAATAAATAGACCTAATTGGATTCCTACGTTTTGAGAGTATTTCTTTGCAAATTGAGCCGATAGAATGGAGCCTAGCATTAGACCTATGGATGGTAAAATATTGTAAAAACCATAATCGGTTGCATTCATCCCTAATAAGTTCATGGCAATAAAGGGGGCTATTGCTGCAAAAATATAGACAAAGCAAGAAGCGCCCCCCATTAGAGCTCCTCCAGAGATTAACTGCTTATTTTTGAATTGACTGATGTATCCGTGAATAAGATGTTGCTTTTGGAAGGCATCCAGCTGAAGGTGTTTTTGTGTTTCAGGGAGTCCTGTCACCAGAGTCAGCAGTACTATGCCATAAATGCCTCCTACATAAAAGCAGCTTTCCCAGCCATAATTAGTGTTTAAAATACCTCCCAGGGCGATACTTAAGCCGGGGGTTACAGCAAAAGCTAGCATCAGATAAGAAGTTTTTTGTGTTGCTAATTTAGGCTCATAACACTCATTTACAAGAGTAAATGTCATTTTTAACCCTACACCAGATCCTAAGGCTAATAGAAAGCGTCCTAATACAAGTAATGGATACATTTGAATAATTCCTGCGAACACGCAGAGAAAACTGCTTATAATTTGCAAAATAATGCCAGCATAAAGGGCTTTTTTTCTGCCATATCGATTGGCTAAGGGACCATAAATAAGTTGCCCCAAGGCATAACCGATTAAAAAACTGGTTATGGTTTGCTGTGCAGTGTGTTCGGTGATCCCAAAAAAATGACTCATGTCAGGCAAGCTTGGAGTGAATAAAACAGCATTCACTGAAGCAAATGAAATTAATAACATTAAAGTAATAAAAGGAGGAGTAGATGTTGTATGCATGCGATGTCTCATTTTCATTGTTCGATAAATTAAAAACAGTATAATTATTGACTAAAAAATTAACAATGGCATTATTAGTTAATAATTATTTACTTTTTTGCAATAATAAGAGTTGAAATTATGAGTAAATTGGATCGTATTGCTGCGTTTATTACTGTTGTCGAAGAACATAGCTTTGCCGCAGCGGCTAGAAAATATGGCGTGTCTACCGCAGCAGTTAGTAGACAAGTGGCTCGTCTTGAAGAAGATCTGAAAGTAGTTTTGTTGAGGAGATCGACCAGACAATTATCATTAACTGAAATTGGTGCGCAATACTATCAACAATGTAAGAAAGTTTTTATGGAATTGCAAGAAGCGGAAACAGCAATTGCCAGTAGTCAGAAGGAAGCCATTGGAATATTAAATGTGACCAGCAACCGTTATTTTGCCATGAAGTATCTTCTTCCCTATTTGCCTGAATTTATGGATTTAAACCCAAAATTACAGATTAAAATTGAATTGGCCGAGCGGTTTCCCGATTTGGCTCAAGAAGGTATCGATTTGCTTTTTGGTGTTTCTATGGAAGGGCCTTCTGAACTAGTTCGAAAGAGAGTTTCTACGACGCGGTATGTCCTTTGTGCTTCTCCAAATTACCTGGCAAAATATGGTATCCCACAAACTCCCTCAGAGCTCTGTAAACATCGCTATATTACTCATAGTATGCGAAAACCAGATAATTTATTGACCTTTAGAGGGGGCAACGAGATTTATGTTGAACCTACCTTATGGCTGAATGATAGTCGTGCTATGTGTGAATGCGCCATACTTGGGATGGGAATTATCAAGTTACATGAATATATAGTAGCAGAGGCGTTACAAGACGGACGCCTCATTGAGATTTTGCACGAATTTCAAGAGCCTAAATTGTCTGTGTACTTATATTATCAAGCAGCCCGATACCTACAACCTAAGATAAGACGATTTATTGATTTTTTTACTTAAGCAGACCGAGTTAAATACCTAGCGTTTTATTTGCTAAATGGATGCTCAGATTTCAATTTTTGTGATGGAAGAACAATGTGCGCGTAGCTATTCTATGTAATTATTTTTCTGATTGTATAAATGTCACAAAACATGATAATATGTGCACAATTTTAACTATTTGTCTTCTTATTTTTAATTTATTTCGAGCCAAATGAATGATTTATCATGTCTTGAGAAGCATTCTAGGTATATTTTCAGTTTTTAATTTTCAGAAGTGATTATGCAAAAAAAATACAATTATTATAGCCTTGAAAAAGAGCGAAAAAAATTCTGGGATCATATTGTAGATATTTTGAAAGCCCCATTTAGGTTACCAGGCTGGGTTGTTTCTTTTTTTCTTGCGCGAAATATTACTCATGTGGCATTAAATCCAAGTAATGTTCCAAGACAACGTTTAGTACATCTGACTAGAACCAGCAATCGAGCAGAAGATGATATTGTTGTCATTAACTTTAAGAAGAGGCCTTATTACAAATGGATTAATGATGTTTTAATTAAAATAACGAATACTATAGCCGCTCTTCCCTTCATAACTCCAAGGTTGCGTACAAGACTGCATTATGATAATGACAGAGATATAGACCAAGTTAATAATTTGCTGAAAGAAATTGATGCACTTATTGATGGCACTTCGCAACAGAAGGGTTGTCAAGGAAGAATATTTGATTGGTCGCAAATTCATTTAAAAGGTTTGGAATTTCTGGACGTCAAAATGAGAGGGTATGTTTTTGAACAACTGCATGCCAAACACGGTTCAATTTCGTATCAGACAAAGCGAAAACCCCATATCGAATTTTTTACATTAAAAACTCCAGATGGATCAGAATTAGATTCCGTTCAGGTCATAGGTCAAGATGAAGAAAAAAAACCTATGAGTGAACGCAAATTTATTATTACTTGTATTGCTCGG
>NZ_JNCF01000025.1 GCF_000770585.1 Legionella norrlandica
GGCGCGGGGAATGAGTGATATCATCACCTAAAAAGCGCACTGAAAACACTCTCCTCCGATAAGGCCCGTCTACTCCTCTTGTCATATGTAAAGTGAGCATGTGGAAGCACACCACGTCTCCAGGTTCAATTTCCCATCCAATGATAGGGAATTTCTCGCGCGCCTCTTCAATTGCAGGCAACTCCTCCAAGCTTCCTTCAGGAAACCATTTGGCTTGATTGTCTAAAAAAGTTCTCGGCATTAACCAAGGACCCAAATGTGATCCAGCAATAAATTCCAGTGTTGAAGCTCGAGTAACTGGGTCGACAGGAATCCAAAAGCTGCAATTTTGCCTACCTTCGATATTATAATACGGCTGATCTTGATGCCAGGGAGTAATCTGGCGAGTTCCAGGTTCCTTTACCAACAAATGATCATGATATAATCTGACCGTCTGGCTTTGCATTATTTGTGCCGCCACTGTTCCCAAATTTGTATCAAAAATAATTTGTTGATAAAAAGGATTACTTTGCCAAGTACAAAAATCCTCAACAAAATATCCTGGATCATCTGGTTTGCTAGCTACTTTGGCGCGAGAACTTAAAGAAGATAAATTAAATTCTATTCCTTCTTTTAAAATAGCAATTTCATCAGCACTTAAAAATTGGCGAAGACAAACGGCCCCATCACGATTAAAATCATGGATAATTGTTTTCTCCACTTTATAGTTGGAAGCCGCTTTTTTAATATCAATCACATTTTCTCCAATACATCACGTAAATATTTCACTGGTTCAATAGCCATGGAATCTAATTGCTGCTTAGGAGCATTAGCGAAAGGAACTATAGCACGTTTAAATCCATGTTTTATAGCTTCTTTAATACGTTCCTGACCACATTGCACTGGCCTGATTTCACCCGCCAATCCTACCTCACCAAATATGATTGTTTCACTATCAAATACACGATTACGTAAACTGGAAACTACTGCTGCCAACAAAGCCAAATCGCTGCCAGTCTCAGTCACCTTGACTCCACCCACCACATTGATAAAAACATCTTGATCGTAAGTTGCAATACCGCCATGACGATGTAGAACCGCTAATAAGATTGCTAAGCGGTTATGTTCAAGTCCAGCAGTCACACGTTTTGCTTGCTGACTGTGAGATTCGTCAACTAAGGCCTGCACTTCAACCAACATAGGGCGAGATCCTTCCCAAGTCACCATCACCGCACTGCCTGGTGTTGGTTCTGGTTGACGAGATAAAAAAATGGCAGAAGGATTAGCAACCTCTTTCAATCCCCTGTCCGTCATAGCAAAAACGCCTAATTCATTGACTGCACCAAAACGATTTTTAATAGCACGAATAACTCTAAAACGACTATCGCTTTGCCCTTCAAAATAAAGTACGCTATCCACCATATGCTCCAAGACACGAGGGCCAGCTAACGTTCCCTCCTTAGTCACATGTCCAACCAAAAATACAGCCGTATTGGTCATTTTGGCATAGCGCACCAATTGCGCTGCCGATTCGCGAACCTGACTTACTCCACCTGGGGCAGAGCTTATTGATTCGGTAAATATTGTTTGCACTGAATCCACAACAATAATTTTTGGTTTTTCCTTTTGAGCTTGAGTAATGATGGATTCTACCTGGGTTTCTGCTAATAACCGCAAACCCGCCAAAGGCAATCCCAATCGTTGAGCACGCATAGCCACTTGTTGTAATGATTCCTCTCCTGTCACATACAACACAGTTTCCTGCGTAGATAAATTAGCCAAGGTTTGCAATAGCAAAGTTGACTTGCCAATCCCTGGATCCCCCCCAATCAAAACTACTGAACCATAAACCAAACCACCACCCAAAACTCTGTTTAGCTCAGACAAACCACAATCCATGCGCATTATCTTATCTATCACCACATCTTCAACTGCCGTGATAACTGAACGCTGATTAGCCCATTGTCCACTTCTTGAAGTTCGACTTTCTGGTACTATTCCTTCTTCAACAATAGAATTCCAAGCACCACATTGTATGCATTGTCCTGCCCATTGCTTAAAAACAGCCGCGCATTGATTACAAACAAATTGAATTTTTACTTTCATAATCTCTAAAGCGTTGTGATAAATAGTTTCAATAATAACTTGTGGTAAAAATATTTACCTTAATAATTTTAATCTGCAATAACAATAAGCTTATCCGCGCTAGATATGAAAAAATCATCCATTACATGGAATGGTAAAATATTTATTAATTTCCTTCTTCTCAAAATGACATTTTAGTCTTACCATTTGCCGAAGTGTTATTTTTATAAAAACAGAGGATAATTTTATGGCAAAGTTTAAAGCAAGCGATAAACCAGTTGAGGGTTTAACTGCACTTAAAAAATACATGGAAGAACAAACATTAAAGATGGAATCAGCTCCTAACAACGAAGAGCGGGATCAATTTCTCGTAGATACCCTAAGTGAATATAGCGAAAAAATGGGGTCACTCTCAACCATTTATAAAGAGGGCGACGAAGAAGTTGAAAAGCTCAAAGTGGAAGTTAGACAATTATATGAGCCATTAAGTGATCTTTTTAACCAAAAATATCCTCTAAAGCTTGTTGGCGAAGTACGGACAGATTTAGAAAAACAACGTAAGCGACGTGAAGTAGAACAGCTTAATCTTGAGCCATGCAAGCTCGAAAGTGAAGCGCAACGTTCACAACAATATGAAGGGACATTCAAGAAAATTGACGAGATTATTGAAAA
Source organism: Legionella norrlandica (assembly GCF_000770585.1). GTDB lineage: Bacteria > Pseudomonadota > Gammaproteobacteria > Legionellales > Legionellaceae > Legionella > Legionella norrlandica. Next base: position 2,737 of record NZ_JNCF01000025.1, read on the forward strand.
TCTGTCAATTAAAATAGCCGGTGTTGACAAGCATAAGTATAAAAAAGCATATGAGGTAGCTGATACACTGATAGCCAATTTATTAGAAGCTCGTGTTCAGTATGAAACAGACTTAAGAGAAAATAAAATTTCCTCAATACAAGCTAGGAACAATTTTAAATCAGCTTGTCAATTGGCCATTGATTCTGCTAAGCCAGTTTTAGAAAAAGATTTGGGCTGGGGTGATTACCTTAAGAATCTTATGAAATGTTTGGCTAATGCTGTGATTACCGTTGTTTCTCTGGGATTTTCCCGAGGTTTCTTCACCTATGCACGTTCAGAATCTATTCAAGCTGTCGAACAAGCTGAAAAGGATTTAGAACTTGAGCAAACAACTCCATCTTGTTGTAAATAATAACGCTTTAAATCTCTCCCATGCTCATTCTCCAACATCCCGCTGCTTATCAGCGGGATCCTGAGTGCTGCAGCTAAAATATTAGACCCTGCAGACAAGCAACAGGGTGTAGACTGGGATGTGATCAAGAGGTCACTGGGAGAGAACATGATATGCAATCACATGCCTTAATTTTAAATTAATTATCTTCGTAAAAAACACCATGTCTTAATATTTGCTCAGTAAAAATCTAATTGGAAATATTTCTTTTCAATTGATTGTTTTTGATTTAATTTACCTAAGGGATTATTTTATAATGAGAGGTCAAAATTATGCCTGCATTCCAAAAAGGACAAGATCCAGTTTCAGAACTGACTCAATTCAAAAAATACATGGAAGACCAAATAGCAAAAGCAAAAAGGTCCTCTAGTTTAATGGTGCAACTAAGATGTCTGGAAGATGCTCACGCTGAACACTTTGTAAAAATGGGTTCGCTCACTACAATTTACAAAGGTGGTAACCAAATTGTTGATAACCTAAAAGTTCAAATACGGACTTTATATGAAGAAATGATGAATTTAAAAGATAAGTATAACGAGGAAATTCAGAAACAAAACAAAAGTAAGCAAGATGCCTCTTTCAACCCCAAATTCTTTGCTTTAGGTAACATTAAAGCCGATGACAGTGAATTATTGGATTGGGATGAAGAGTTTTCACTCACCTGGTAAATATTGGACTTCATTCTCACAGCCGCACTCAACTAACAATCAGAGCCGAGGCTGTGAAGCAACATCCCTTTTAACACTTCCAGAACAAAAAAATCAAATCGCCTAAAATCTAGTATTTTGGAGTATCTTGGGTATAATCACTTCTTTTATAGCCTGGAAAACTGTTATGAGTAAAGGCATTCACTTCGAACAATCAATTACTGAGTTAGAAGAAATTGTCCTGCAATTGGAGAGAGGGGAACTCACTCTTGAAGAATCCCTGAAACAATTTGAAAAAGGAATTAGCATAGCAAGACGTTGCCAAAACGCACTAAATCAGGCGGAACAAAAAATTGAAACATTAACTGCTACTGGTTCCAATTTTGAATTTAACCCGGATGAACAAGCAAGTGATTGAGAATTATACTAAAAGACATGAACATTATCTCGAGCAATTACTCAATAAGACACTAATACCAGCTTCTAAAATTCGCTCCGCCCTGCATTATTCATTATTTTCTGGTGGTAAAAGAATTAGACCCCTTTTTGTTTATTTAGCTGGGGATTTAATCAATGTGAATCTGGAAATCCTGGATATTATTGCTGCAGCAATAGAGCTAACACATTGCTATTCCCTAATTCACGATGATCTCCCAGCTATGGACAATGACGACATACGACGAGGTAAACCTACCTGCCATAAAGCATTTGATGAAGCCACTGCCATATTGGTCGGCGATGGGATGCAAGCTTTGGCAATTGAAGTACTATTATCTCAATTACCTCCTATCCTCCCTGCATCACAAGCCGTTACTATTACACGGCTATTGGTGAATGCCAGCGGCATAAGTGGAATGGTCAGCGGTCAAAGTCTTGATCTATCTGAACTAATTAAATTCTCTGTTACTGAAGAGCAACTCAGAGAAATTCATTTATTAAAAACAGGGAAACTGATCCTAGCCTGTTTTGAAATGGTTCTGGCAGCACAGCATCTGGTTTCAGAACACACCAGAGCGGCACTGATAACTTACGGGAAACATATTGGCTTGGTATTTCAGATGCAAGATGACTATCTGGATCATTATGCCCCCACTCAAATTTTGGGAAAAGGGCGATCCTCCGACCAGGCTAATCAAAAAACAACCTTTGCCACTTTGTTTACCAAACAACAACTAGAAGACGAAATCGCGGTTCATTACCGAATTGCAAACGATGCTTTAGAGTTATTTGGTAGTAAAGCCACTGCTTTAATTGAGTTAACTAAACAATTGCAAAAACGCAGTAATTTGTCTTAATTTCATCTTAAGACCTTTTCACTAACTGCGAAACAGGGATCCAAGTCTCTGTACCTTGCTGCGTTTTATGCTGCTCTCCTTTCCAAGCTTGCCCATAAATTACCTCATAAGTTAATGGGTATTTCCCTGTACTAGTCTGCATTGTGGTATATCCGGCTTCAAATTGTTTCCATGCATTTTTACCGGTTAGACCTGGATTTCTTTGGGGATTAATATTTCTAACCCCTTGAGTTTTCAAAGCCCGTAATAGTTTTGGGAGCGTATCATAATGCACAGACAATAACTCCATGTCCATCACGGGGTCTAGAAAATGCTCTGACATGAGACAATCCCCAATATCATGCATATCAATAAATTCATTAACATGCGCATATCGATTCGCTTTAGCCCAGGCAGTTTTCAATTCTTTAAAGGTATCAGGACCTAAAGTAGTAAACATTAGGCACCCATTGACTCTCATCACACGATTCAGTTCTCGAAAAACATGGGCCAATGGGCTCCCCCAATGAATGACCTGATTAGCAAATACCAAATCAAATGTATTTGTTGCGAAAGGCATTTGTTTCATATTAGCAGCAACGAGTGGCCATTTACGTCGCCAGCTTTGTTTTTTCTTTGCTTGCTGCAGCATGGTAAATGACAAATCCAGACCGATGATCTGGCTTTGGGGTATAATAACGCCAGCTCTCTTGAAAATCCGCCAGGTCCACACCCCAAGTCGAGAATACGGTGAGGTGTAATTTTCAAATATTGCAACCGTTCAAACAAACGACTACCGATTTCTTGTTGTACCTTGGCAACACGCTCATATTCATCGGCGTATTTATTAAATGCCTTGCTTATTTCATTGTTGGCAGTCATTATAGCGACCAGGAAAGAATTAAATACAGGAAATCCAACTATCGTGCTCCAAAAGTTGTTGAGTATAACACAAAATTTACGCCTACCATCAATATGTGTCCTGTGTGAGCAGTTTCACAAAAGCCCATTTGCAATTTGCTCTTATTGTTTTGAATTCATCATGCCACTGGGAATTTCTTGTCAGTATTGCGCTTATCCTCTACCTGATGATGCCCATTTAATTTGCGGTCAATGTATTAAAAAAAGACCTAATTTTGATAATGCTTATGTCGCTTATCAATTCGAAGAACCTCTAAGAGGCCTCCTACACCAGTTTAAATATCATAATGGTCTTTACTTGGCTTCGTTTTTAAACCAACTACTTATCAATGCGATACCACCCAATGCCCCTAAGCCTGAGTGTCTTATTCCAGTGCCCATGCATCCCAAAAGATTAAAAATACGAGGCTTCAATCAAGCTGCCGTATTAAGCAAATTATTAGCTCGGCAATTAAAGATCCCTTATGATTTATATCGTTGCAAAAAAGTCATTAATACTGCTACGCAGGTGAGTCTTAGTGGGGAAGAAAGAAGAAAAAATTTAAAAAATGCATTTTATACACCACCACTTCCCTATGAACACGTAATGCTTGTCGACGATTTATTAACTACAGGCAGCACAGCCAATGAGTTAGCCTATACTCTAAAAAAAGCAGGGGTTAAAAGAGTCGATATCTGTTGTTGTGCGCGAACTGTAAATCACAATTAGAATCCTTATGACAAATACCGATTCAAATCATTCATTAACAAATGAACCAATAATACGCAAAATACAATGACCATCAAGCGATGCAACAATATTTCTAATGCCACTGAAACGGGTTTCCCTCGAATTTTCTCAATTAATGAATATAAAATGCTTCCTCCATCGAGACCTGGCACAGGAAATAGATTAACCAAAGCAACTGCCAGGCTTAAAGTGGCTATAAACAATAAAAAAACTATAATGCCTTGTGATAACGAAGCAATTGAGGCAGAAAAAATAGCCAAAGGACCCAATAAAATAGAGAAAGGGATAACCCCTGTAAATAATTGTTTCAATATCATTATAAAAAAATAAAAAATATGGGCTATTTCAAGGAATGCCTTCTGCATAGACTCGAAAACTGAAGGATAACGCTTTAAAACGGAACGAGCTGATAAGTCTGGTTTAATACCTATGCTATCCAGTAATGAACCATCCTTTGAAGTAAATTGTATCTGACTTAAATTGAGATTTGTTTTTTTTAATTCCTTATCAGGTTGCCTAAAAACAATTTCAACATCTTCTTGCCCCCAATGAATTACTAATTGCATACCAACTTCTTGCCAAGAACTAGTAGGATAGCCCTCAATAGCAACCCATCGATCCCCTGCATGAACACCGGCTTTTGCAGCAAGGCTATCTGGCTTTATGGATTGGATTTGGGGTAACTTATAATTAATGCCAATATAAAAAACCAATACTAAAGCAGTCCATGCCGTAATAAGATTGGCAATAGCGCCAGATAATAAAATCAAAATACGAATCCAGACTGGCTTTTTATCAAAACAATAGGGATTTTCCTTAGGATCAACTGGACTTATTCTTGAGTTAAGTAACTGAACATAGCCACCTAAAGGCCACATGGCCCAAACCCACTCACATCCACTTTGAGTTTGCCACTTAATTAATGGTTTGCCAAAACCAATAGAAATCTTACTAATTTTGATTCGAAACAGGCGTGCTACTAATGCATGACCTAACTCATGTATTCCTATCACTAATATTAAAGTGAGTATTATGGCTAAAAGGGCCATAATCATAATAACTCCTTAATTGCCCATAAGATTATGTCAGGTCGGTTTTTATCAACACAGTATTATATGTTTCAATACGGCAGGCTTACGTTATTTTAAAACGTACTCGCATATTAATCTATTTATTCGTATTATCAACAACTAATTGCAACATTGGCATCCCTCTTCTACCGGATAACTCATATCCTTTGCGATACACCTCAAAAATTCGATAAGCTTGGTTTGTTTCACTATCAACTAATTCCACCTCGTCGCCTTGCTCATCAACTAATGTGACAGTCAGATGAATCTCACGAAATCCGTCAACCCGATAACGTTCTTTAAATAATTTCAGAACCCTTTCCAGGCTCTCAACAGTCTCAGCAGCATTATGTTGACCTTGAAGGATAATGTCCATGTAAAGCTCCTTTTGAGATTATGTACTTTGTGCAACATGCGGCTATATATGTTGGCGGCAAAACTCAAAAGGACTTTAGAAATGATCACAATATTATAACCTGTCTTTTCTTCTCTATTCCCTTATGGGTCACAGTTCGAACTGTGTGATAATTTAACAATTTGAACTGAAAAATCTTAATGGAGTCGATAGGAAAACTATGCTGGGAAGCTATCGACGCCGATAGAAATGGAATGACTTCCCTTTTACTCTACAAATTTTATAATGAATCGTTTACAATTCTCCAATTAATCATCTAATAACTAAACAGATTCTAATTCTATGGTGTTTGTAGCTTGCGGTCTTAATCATAAAACTGCCCCAATTCAGGTGCGCGAAAAAGTCGCACTGCCGCCTGCTATGCAAGATTCTTTACTCAATAGCTTGCTTAATCTACCTGAAATTAATGAAGCAGCTATTCTATCTACATGTAACCGTACTGAAATCTACTGTGATACCAATGCTCCTGAAGTCCTCGGAAGCTGGTTAGCTCATGAACATCAACTGCCACAAGAACTGTTGTCTCCATTTCTGTATATCCATAAAGGGCATGAAGGAATCAAACACACCCTGCGTGTAGCCAGTGGATTAGATTCCATGATGATTGGCGAACCACAAATTCTTGGCCAAATGAAACAAGCCTACCAACAAGCATGCCGTCTTGGCACAATAAAAGCGCAATTACGGCCAGTATTCGAATATATTTTCAGAGCTTCAAAACGAATAAGAACCCGTAGCGGCATAGGAGCCAATCCTGTATCAATTGCTTATGCTGCAGTACAGTTGATTGGGCAATTTTTTAAAAATTACCATTCCTTAAGCGTCTTTTTAATTGGTTCTGGAGAAACTGCTTCTTTGGTAGCTAAATACTTACACCAACAAGGCGTTCATCGCTTTATGATAGCGAGCCGAACGCTGGAAAACGCCCAAAAACTGGCCGAAACCTTTGGGGGAAAAACTCTTTCTATTGGAGATATTCCTCAATATCTGCCATTAGCTGATGTCGTCATTTCCGCTACGGCATGTCCTCTGCCCTTCATTAATAAAAATCTTGTTGAACATGCCTTAGAACAAAGACATAATGCTCCAATGTTTCTACTGGATTTGGCTGTTCCTCGCGACATAGAGGAAAATGTAAATGAATTACGTGAGGTTCATCTCTATAATGTTGATGATTTACAATCTATGATAGAAAAAGGCATGGATGAAAGACGAAATGCCGCATTACAAGCAGAGCAATTAATAGAAAGTGAATTGGATAATTACATCCGATGGCATCGTTCTCTCCGAGCTAAAGACATTATTTGTGATTATCGTAATCAAATGCAAATCCTTGCTCAGGAAGAATTGCAACGCGCTTTTAAAAAAATTTCTACTGGCCAAAATCAACAGGATGTTTTAAGTGAATTCAGCGCGCGCTTAGTTAATAAGTTAACCCATTATCCGACCATAGGTTTAAGACAAATTGCCTGGGATGATAGAGAAGACTTACTTGCCCTGGCGCAATATCTCTTTAATACAAACGCAAATCAACCATCGTATGAAGAAATCTCTTGAGTTAAAACTGCAACAAATGCTGGAACGTTTTCAGGAAGTGGGACGCTTGCTATCTGAAGCATCCGTTATTGCTGATCAAAACCAATTTAAATCATTATCTAAAGAATATGCTCAGCTTGAACCAGTCTCCAAATCTTATGAAACTTATTTAGAAGCTAAAGATAACTTGGCTTCTCTACAAGAATTAGTAGCCGGTGATGATAAAGAATTAGCAACTATGGCGGAAGATGAGCTAGAAACCGTCAAAAAACAAGTCGAGGAATTAGATGAAGAATTACAATGGCATCTTATTCCTAAAGATCCTGATGATGAACGTGACGTCTATCTTGAAATCAGAGCTGGGACTGGTGGAGACGAAGCAGCCATCTTTGCCGGTGATCTTTATCGTATGTATAGCCGTTATGCCGAAAATCAGGGTTGGCAAATTGAATTAATTAGCGCCAGTTATGGTGAGCATGGTGGCTATAAAGAAATCATTGCTAGAATCAGTGGGAATGCCGTGTATTCCCAACTCAAATTTGAATCAGGAGCACACCGAGTGCAAAGAGTACCTGAAACAGAGTCTCAGGGTCGTGTGCACACTTCAGCATGTACCGTGGCGATTATGCCTGAAGTGGATGAAATTAATGACATTCAAATTAATCCTGATGATTTACGTATTGATACTTATCGTTCTTCAGGTGCAGGAGGGCAACACGTCAACAAAACAGATTCTGCCATCCGGATCACCCATATTCCCACGGGAGTAGTTGTAGAATGTCAGGATGAACGCTCTCAACATAAAAACCGTGCTAAAGCAATGTCACTTCTGAAAACAAGATTATTAGATGCTGAGCAAAGCAAACAAAAACAAGAGCAAGCAAAAACACGTAAATCACTTGTGGGTACTGGTGATCGTTCAGAACGAATTCGAACTTATAATTATCCTCAAGGCCGACTCACTGATCATCGTATTAACCTGACCCTCTATCAGCTGAACGATATCATGGAAGGCAATCTATCGATGGTAATTGAACCATTAAAACGTGAATACCATGCTGAATTGCTTGCTGATTTAGGTCGACATGATTAGTATTAGTTCTGCACTAGAAGAAGCCTTACAACAATTAAAAGAAAAGAATCCGGAAGCCCGATTAGAAGCGGAAGTCTTACTTTGCTATGTATTACATAAAAGCCGAGCCTATCTTTTCGCTCATCCTGATGCTTTAATTAACCATGAACAAATAGACCGATATTTACAAATGATTAAACAACGTTCCGAAGGCCTCCCTCTCGCTTATATTACAGGTCAACGTGAATTTTGGTCTCTACCGCTAAAAATAACAACTGATGTACTAATCCCCAGGCATGAAACTGAGCGACTGGTTGAATTAGCATTAGAATTATTACCTGACAAAAACCATATTTCTGTCCTGGATTTAGGAACAGGCAGTGGCGCTATTGCTTTGGCGCTGGCTAAAGAAAGACCCCGCTGGCATATTGATGCCTGTGATTTCAGCAAAGGCGCATTGGAGTTAGCTAGGGACAATGCCAAAGTACTGGGTATAAAAAATATTAACTTCTATCATTCCAACTGGTTTAACGAGATTCCACAAAAACAATATCATGCTATTGTTTCAAATCCCCCCTATATTGCAGAGGATGATCCTCATTTAAAAAAAGGAGATCTCCGCTTTGAACCTACTAGTGCTTTAGTCAGTAGTCAAGACGGATTAGCTGATCTACAATACATTATTGAACATAGCTGCAAATACCTTTTACCTAATGGTTTACTTTTGGTTGAGCATGGCTTTGAACAAAAAAACGCGATAAGCTCTATACTTAAGAAGTTGGGATATAAAAACATTCATTGTTGGCAAGATATTCAAGGACATGATAGGGTAAGTGGCGGATGGCGTCCCGACAGCATGACATAACCGGCCTTTATTAGGTTAATTTTTTATTGATGATATTAAAGTTTTTTGATATACGTAGCGATTTTGTATAAAACTCCGTTTCAATAGAGAATTAGGAACAGGGTTTAAAATGACAGGACAATTAATTGACAAAACCAAAGTGAGATTATACAACGTGAAAACCGACGCAATAGGAAATATGGGAATAGCGCCCTATCAAGAGACTGAGGGCGAGGAATATATGAATGAAAAACAACTGGCACATATTGAAAAAATATTGCTGGCATGGCGTCAATCTTTGATGGAAGAAGTGGACCGTACTGTGTCGCACATGAAAGATGAAGCGGCTAATTTTCCCGACCCTTCCGACAGAGCAAGCCAAGAAGAAGAATTCAGCCTTGAACTAAGAACTCGTGATCGGGAAAGAAAACTCATTAAGAAAATCGAAGATGCCTTAGAGCGGCTGCGGAATGAAGATTTTGGATATTGTGAGGCATGTGGTATTGAAATTGGCTTAAAGCGTCTGGAAGCAAGACCTACCGCTACCTTATGCATTGATTGCAAAACTTTATCTGAAATCAAGGAACGCCAAAATCAGGGATCTTGATGGATTCATGTATTAATGAAACAACCTCCCACAAGTGGGAAGAAGTAGTAAGTTTTTAGGTTGAGTATTTTGACTCAACCTATATGTCTCTTAAATTGTCCTGTGTACATCAGTAGTAAATTTGTAATTGCTCTTTAAGGATATTTTATGTCGTTTACCGATTACGGCTATCGATTAAATCAAATCCAAGAGGGTTCAGAGAAAAATTGGCTTTTTCTACCAGGCGGACCAGGTCTGGGCTCTGAATACTTAACTCATTTTTGTAGTAACTTAGCTATCCAAGGAACTGTAATTCTTGTTGATTTCCCTAAAGATGGAACTAACAAAGAAGGTCAACTTGATTTTACATTTTGGCAAAAAGGTCTCATTGCCTTATTGCAATCTTTTAATAATCCCATTTTGGTCACACATAGCTTTTCAGGCATGTTTGCCATGAATTTACCTGAAATTGAGAATCATCTTGGTGGGCTGATTTTAATGAATACAACAACATCCAACACCTTCTTTCAGCATGTTAGTGAGATGCGCCATAAGCATCATTTACCTGATTTGGTTCCCGCTGCAAGCCAATATCACTTAGATCCCTCTGATGAAACCTATAAAAAATTTTGGGACACCTATAAATATTATTGCTTTACCAAAGAAGAGCTGCCACTTGGCGAGCAAATGATGAATTTATTTGCTTATAATAATGACTCTTATCACTATGCCATTGAACATTTTTATCTTGATTTCCACTATAAATGGCATCCGCAAGCAATTCCGGCAATGACGATTGCCAGCGAGTTCGATTACATTTGTCCTCCAGCCATTTTTATCAAGGATAAGAACTTTCAATCAAAAAATATAATGAATAAGATGATTTACAATGCTGGCCATTGCCCTTGGATATTACACCTTGAGGAAGTCCAACAATGCTTTGATGAATTTTCAAGTATTATTCCGATTTAAGTTTGCTTTTTGTTCTTTAAAGCGACCTCAATATACTGTAAATATTTTGCTACTGCTCCTTTATTCCTTTCAAGAACTATAGCTGCATTCTTAATCATTTTCCGCTGAGACTCTTTGTCCTGATACATTTTTATAATTGCTTCAGTTAATTCATCAGCATTATTCACCAATTTAATTGCTTGAGCCTCATTAAGATCCCTACAAATAGTTTTAAAGTTATGAACTTGGTTACCGCTTAAAACAGGAATATTCATAGCAATAGGTTCTAGCACATTGTGCCCTCCAACCGACACAAGGCTGCCGCCAACAAAAGCAAAATCGCTAATTTGATAAAACCCTAACAGCTCACCCAAACTATCTAACACAACCACTTCATTCTCTCTGGAAATTGTGTCCAAATCACTACGATATCCTGTGTTAAATCCAGCTTGCACACTTAATTGATAGACTGTTTGGAATCGCTCCGGATGACGGGGTGCGATCAATAAAACAATTTCTGGAATCGCTTCCTGCAAACGACGTAACTGGGATAAAATCTGAGACTCTTCATTTTCATGAGTACTCGCAGCAATCACTACTACCCTGTCATCTCCCCAATGATCTTTTAACCCTTTGAATTTCTCAGCATTAATACTATTAATTTGTAAGTCAAATTTCATATTCCCTAATACATGAACCAAATCACAATGGGCACCCAAATCAATAAACCTTTGTGCATCTTCCTCGCTTTGTACCAAAAGGCCTGAGAATTGATTCAAAATGGGTTTAAATAAACATTTAAATTTCCGATATCCTTGCATAGAGCGCTCTGATAAACGTCCATTAACCAGAAACAATGCGACATTTGCAATATGAGCATAATGAACTAAATTGGGCCATAGCTCAGTTTCCATAATGACACCAATACGTGGCTTTATCTTTCTGAAAAATTGTTTAAGGATAAATGGTAAATCATAGGGCAAATATCTATGAATCACTTTATTACCAAAACGCGCCATTACTCGCTCCGAGCCAGTAGGGGTCATTGTAGTGACTAACACAGACCATTGCTTATCCAGCATAGCATCTATTAATGGCGTTGCTGCAATAACTTCTCCCAAAGAAACAGCATGAATCCATACGTCTATGGGCGTAATCTCTTTTAATCCTAAACAAAAGCGCTCTCCTATCCGCCGCCTATAGGATGGGAGCTTTCTACCCTTCCACCATAAGCGAAAAAATAAATAAGGAGTGAGTAAATACATTAAAAAAGAATATACCAAACGCATAAACTGAGCTCATATAAAAAGGCCCATTCTACCTGAATACTCTGAATGTTCGCCATCGCATTTGTAAAATTTTAAGAAATCCACAAGGGACCCTCTTCCGAAACTCGCTTCATCGAGTGAGGTGCGAGGAGACGCGGATTAGAAAATTCCAATTCACAAAATTCAATTGTGCAACAAAACCAGTCTCTTCAGGTAAGATGGAAGATATCTAAAACAGTTCTATGTATGATATGTTACAATCTTATATATGAGAACTCTGGAAACCGCAGGCAAGCGCTATGTCAGGCTATGGAGCAATCGACAATAAACTCTAAAATTTGTAGCTGATGTTAACAGGAACCCTTATAGGTAATTTCTAATAATGAACTTACGTGATTTTTTTATCATAACAACGTGGTGGGGGAAAATACTCGGGGCCATCTTCGGGTATTTATCTGCAGGACCATTAGGAGCCTTGTTTGGGATACTGGTTGGGAACTTTTTTGATAGAGGGCTAGTCAGCCATTTTTCCAACCCTCATTGGCTTTATCATGCAGAAAAACACAAAGCAGTACAAAAGATTTTCTTTGAGACTACCTTTTCCATCATGGACATGTTGCAAAAGCAGATGGCCGTGTTTCTGAACAAGAAATTAAAATGGCAAAATTGCTCATGAACGAAATGAGGTTGAGTAAGGAACAAAAAGAGTTGGCAAAAAGGCTATTTAACGAAGGAAAGCAACCGAATTTTAATGTCAGTTACGCCCTCCTGCAGTTGCAAAGAATTTGTAGAGATAATCGCGAACTATTAAAACTATTTGTAGATATTCAATATAAGGCTGCTCAAGTCGATGGATTAAATAATGACAAAATTCAAGCGCTGGACAATATATTCACTCATTTGGGATTTGCGCCATTACATAAACAATATCGTTTTTATGAAGATTTTGGCCATTACTTTAAACAAGAAAACCAAAAGCAATATTACCAACAATATCAACAAGAAAAGGCGTCTTCACCCAATGAGCAGCGTTACTATAAATCACAATCCCCTCCTAATCCTCTGGCCCATGCTTTCGCTTTACTTGAAGTACATCCGGATGCCAGTAAGCAAGAAGTTAGGAGAGCATACAGACGCTTATTGAGCCGCAACCACCCCGATAAATTAATTGCTCAAGGCTTACCTGAAGAAATGATCAAGCTGGCTAATGATAAAACCCACAAAATTATGAAAGCCTATGAATTGATCTGCACAACTAAAGGTTGGTAAACCAATTCAATGAACGATTACAAAATCCTTTAAGGCAGGTTTGAGCTTCGCCAAGCTCATCGTCAACCTACCTTTACAAAACTCTTAATTTTCTGAGAATTCTATACCCGCCTCATCCAGCATCTCACGTGCTTTTTCTGCCAGGATTTTATGTGCCAAGGCCGTCGGATGGACTAAATCAAAGAATAGATATCCATCACATACGTCTGTTCCCTTTCCAGGTTTCGCAGAAGCAACCATCTTCAAAACTGATGTCTTGGTAATTTCATCTACAACCAAATTGGCACAAGTGTCGGTAATATTTGTAAACCCATATTCAGGAGCATGATCCAAAACGTTGTTAAACTGACTGCTCATATCAAAGAATAACCATTCAACATCAGGGTAGGTTTGCTTAAATTGTTCTACTGTTTTAGCCACTGCTATATTATGCTGAATTGAAAAATAGGTCATTGCCTCTTTAGAATCAAACTCTATCGCGGCAGGAGTTCTGCCTAAATCTGGTATATTAAGGACTAGAATATGCTTCGCACCTTTTTCTACTAAACGCTGTATGCTATTAGCAATACCCAAATTAACATTTTTAAGTGTCTCTTCCACCTCACTAGGCATGCCCAAGTAGTTATTTGAGCCTATCCAAATAACAAAGAGGGTGTCAGGGCTAGCCTTATCCTGATGTGCTAATAAGTAAGTGTTAACTTCCCTCCTTAAAGTAAACAGTACTTCGTCATCATCCTCATCTATAGAAACCCCTGCTCCTCCAAATGCGTAATCTAGCAAATGAGAATTTGGATCATTAGGAAAGTAAGAAGCAATTAATCGTTCTATCCATACTGGTCCATTAGAGAAACGTCCTTCGAAATAAGGAGGAGATTGAGGAAGTTGGTATTTCATGTACTCATATAAATTGCCATTGTCAGATAAACTGTCGCCAAATACCACAATATTATGAAGTGGTGCAGCACTAACAATTCCCGAGAATAAAAAAGCACCCAAAGTTGCTAATAGTTTCATGAAACCCCTTAAAGTATAGATTCTTATATCATTAGGTTATATACGCCCCAAGAAACCACCTGAATCTGTTCACATTTCGCTATGTCTTGGACAAACTGCATTTACAAATACTGGAGTATAGAAATCAGGGCAGTTTGACCAGGTAGTCGAAATATCAACAACCCCTACAACTATCTTGGGTATATCGATTATATTATGAATCAAAATAATTTATCAATTTCTACCCCTTTCTATTTAGTTCATTGTGGCATATTAATTTTCTTATTGATCTAAAATATAAACGTTATTATAGTAAGGTTTTTTGAGGGATATAATTATGACTACATTTCAAAGGGAATTCTTGATTAATAGTTTGATGTATTTAGAAACTATCCTGTCTATAGATAACGAGTTGAATAAAGCAGTTCTTCATTTCACTCAAGGCAATTTTGATAGCCCTCGCTATCAATATAATTCGCGAATAAGTAATGCGGAAGAGTGGTCAGAAGATGATAAATTGAAATTCACATCGGCCCTGGCAGAGGCGATTGCTCGCACTTCTGAGCAGCACGAAAACTCAACAGAAAATATTACTCTACAAGCACAAGGAGCCAGGACAAAATTATTGGAAGATTACGTTCCCTTACTCACTGCTGATACCAATGCTGATAATAGATTAAAATCAGTAAAAGCAAATAGCCTCCGCATACGAAAAGGACTAATTGCGGAACTTAAAAGTGAAGTACCTAAGGAAAGTCAGTTCAACAATCCTTTAGTATTTTTTCCACTTGCTGCTGCAACAGTCACTGTAGCTACTGTCGCACTCTCTTTAGTGCTTAAGTAATATATATCCGCATTACTAAACGGGCTCTTTTGAGGTTTCCATCGAGCCCATATTAGCAGATGTATACCCCGCTGTATCAATCAATTTTTAGTTCAACATGGATACAACTCTGGCATTCCTCCAAGATTCAAGTTATGCACCCTGAACGATTAGCCACCAATTAGTGTTAAATTCAATTGACGACCACAAACCCACGCTTTAGTTAAATCTTTCATGACTTCTTTTGGCATCCCTTTAGGTAAAAAAACAGTGGAATGATCTTCATGAATTTTTAAACCCGTAA
The DNA here is from genome assembly GCF_000770585.1 of Legionella norrlandica. Lineage (GTDB taxonomy): Bacteria > Pseudomonadota > Gammaproteobacteria > Legionellales > Legionellaceae > Legionella > Legionella norrlandica. Next base: position 17,873 of record NZ_JNCF01000025.1, read on the forward strand.
TATATCGGCTCTGTAAACCGGCTTCATTAGCAATTGCACCTACAATATTTCCTGGTTTTACTCCATGTATCTTGCCAACATCGATGCGAAACAAGTCTTGGGCTATTTGTTCTTGATGACTTATTTTTCGGCCATCATTGAATTTTTTTCTTTCCCGGGCAAAGTCCTTTTTATCTGCGCGAAATCCTTTACGGTCCCCAGCAAAACCTTTTCTGTCTTCTTTAGCTCGAAAAGATCTATCAGAACCTTTTTCACCTATCCGAACACGCCCCTCTTTCGGCGCAGAAACAGATTTTGGCATGTTCAATTCTTTTTTCCATGGCATATCCTTATACAACAACAAAGCAAGCGCAGCAGCCACATCGACTGCTGAAATATCATTTTTCTTAATATATTCGTCCACAATTCGTTTATACGAGTGAATGTGTTCGTGGTGCAAACGGCTAGCAATATTGGATAGTAGCCTTTGTTGACGAGCAAGCTGAATCATATGATCATTGGGAACTTGCATCTTTTCAATTCGTTGTCGCGTATGGCGCTCAATACTGGAAATTAAGCGGCTCTCTTTAGGGGTTACAAACAAAACCGTGACACCAGAACGACCAGCTCTTCCGGTCCGGCCAATCCTATGAACATAGGTCTCATGATCATGAGGCATATCATAATTAATAACATGGGTCACACGTTCAACATCCAAACCGCGTGCTGCAACATCTGTAGCGACCAGTATATCAATAGCTCCTTGTTTAAACTGAGCAATAATTCGTTCACGCAAAGACTGGGTAATGTCACCATGGATAGCCATTGCTCTTAATCCATGCTCTTGCAATAATTCTGCAACTTCTTCTGTACTACTTTTAGTGCGCACAAATACTATGACACCTTGATAATCCTCTGCTTCTAGTACTCGAATTAAAGCATCCGGTTTTTGATGTACGGAGGCAAACAAGAAGCGTTGTTCTATGCTTTTTACAGTTGCTGTCTCCATCCGTATTTCTACTGAAGCAGGATTATTCAAGTAAGTATTAGCTATCTGGCGAATTCTCTGAGGCATAGTGGCTGAAAACAGTGCCATTTGTCTCTTCTCGGGTAATTTTTCGAGTATAGCTTCTACATCTTCTATAAAACCCATACGTAACATTTCATCGGCTTCATCCAGAATAAAAGTCCGTAAATTATTTAAAGATAAGCTGCCCCTACGTATGTGGTCCAGAATACGGCCCGGGGTTCCAACGACGATTTGTGCACAGCTACGTAATTGCTTCAATTGACGACCATACTCTTGTCCCCCACAGAGAACAGCCGTAGTTACATTAGGTTGATAAGTACTTAATAATTCAAATTGTTCTGCAACCTGGATTGCCAATTCGCGGGTAGGGGCTAAAATCAAAGCTTGAGTAGACTGTATGTCGGAAGACAAATTTTGCAAAATAGGTAAAGCAAAAGCGGCTGTTTTACCTGTGCCTGTTTGAGCAAGGGCTATCGCATCACGTCCTTGCAACATCAAAGGAATGGTTTGAGCCTGAATAGGTGATGGAGTGATAAACTTCATATCTTCTAATGCCTTGTTTAAAGCATTGGAAAGATTAAAAGCAGCGAAGTTTGTTATTTCTTGAGTCATACGGATCCTGAATAAAATAAAACGTCTTTCTGAAAAGGCTAAGTAATATAAAAAATGTTCATTATAATAACAAAATTAACAAGATGATGCACTATATTTATTAAAGCTCTTATGAAACCTCAACAAAATAGCAAGTAAAGGAATTGCAAACCGCAGATTCTCAGCAACTCCTGCCTCGAAAAGTATTCCCAGTTTTTTAAACTATGAGAGGGAGGGTTTCATCAATTAACTCAAACCTTGCAGGTAACTGGCCAATGCTTTCACCGTCTGCTTCAATTTGAATATTTCTTTTCTCCAGCGACTCTACTTTAATTTTTTTAGCCTGTACATAATGAATATTACTATCCAATAAATGGTTTCCCGAATAAATTTTATATAATTTAAAAAGTGCGTTTAGTTTAGTGAAATTATTAAAAAAAACGACATCAAATAATCCATCATTAACTTTTGCCAGTGGCGCTACATGCATACCCCCTCCAAAATATTGACCACTGCAAACCGCCATCAGCAACATGGAGCTTTCAAAAGGTAAGGCATCATCTATTTGAATTAATACCTTACTTTTTTGGTAGGTAATCAAACCTATTAAAGCATGAATTAAGTAGTTAAGAGTACCACCCAATTTTTTTAACCATTTGCTTTTGGATACTTTCGAAACCACTTGCCCCGATAAACCACAGCTAGCAATATTAATAAAATATCGTGAATTTTGATTAGAGAGGATGATTTTCCAATGTTACAATTTATAAATTGGTTATGACTTAGTCTATCCAGGAATTCAGTAACGTTCTGTTTAGTAAATTGTCTTATAAAATCACCTCCGCAACCTGCATTAAAGAAAGCAATTTTAGTTTGTGAACTTCTCAATTTATCCTTATCAATGAGTCCATTTAAGACATGATTTAAAGTACCATCTCCGCCGATTATTAATAATCTATCAGGCTTCTCAGCAAGAAGCTGGACAGTAATGACTTCAAGATCATCAATCCTGTTAGACATTCTATAAATAATATGATCGAATATGGCATGCAGTCCTGGTTTTAAAACTCGCCAAACTTTTTTACCCCGACCACCACCTGCGATGGGATTGATTACTACTGCAATTTTACTCATACTAATGCAGCCAACCGACAGGCCTGATCAATAGCATGCCGAGCATCCAGCTCCAAAGCCTTATAAGCTCCCCCAACTAAATGAACTATTTTACCTGCCATTTTTAAAGGTTCGTACAAATCTCTTAATTCAGTTTGGCCAGTGCAGAGCACAACCGAGTCAACTTCTAGTATCTGAGGTTTATCATCAATGAATAGATGCAATCCCTGGTCATCGATACGCGCATAACTTACCCCGGAAATCATTTTTACTTGCTTATGTTTTAGGCTGGCTCGATGTATCCAACCTGTGGTTTTTCCAAGCGTTTACCCATTTTTTCTTTCTTGCGCTGTAATAAATACACTTCACGGGAACTTGGTATAATTTGTGGAGGTTTTAAACCGCCTCGATGCTGTCCAGAGATATCAATTCCCCATTCCTTATAAAACTGTTCAGCGGTAAGTTGATGATCATGAGTTAAAAATTCAGCCACATCAAAACCAATGCCTCCTGCTCCAATTATTGCCACTTTTGCACCAACGGGTCTATTCTTGGCAATTACATCTATATAACTCACCACTTTTTCATGCTCTATTCCCTCAATATTTGGGATACGTGGCCTAATTCCACTTGCTAAAACTATCTCATCATAATCCTTTAACAACTCAAGGGTAGCTTCAGTATTTAAGTGGATATCTACCTTATATTTTTGTAATTGGTAATTAAAATAATTCAGCGTATGCTGAAACTCCCCCTTCCCGGGAATTTTTTTCGCTAAATTAAACTGCCCTCCAATACTATCCGCTTTTTCAAAAAGAGTAATTTTATGTCCTCGTTCCGCTGCAGTCACAGCAAAAGCAAGACCAGCAGGCCCTGAACCCACAACAGCAATAGATTTAGGCTGATTGGTCGTTTCATAAACTAGCGTTGTTTCATTACAAGCCCGAGGATTCACGACACAAGAGGCTGTTTCATTGACAAAAACTTGGTCAAGGCAAGCCTGGTTACAAGCTATACATACATTAATAGCATTACTATCACCTAATTTTGCCTTTTCAGCAAAAAATGGATCTGCTAAAAATGGTCTTGCCATGGAAATCATATCGGCAACACCTGTTTCCAACAACTGATTAGCCAATTCTGGAGTATTAATTCGATTAGAAGTAATCATTGGTATCTTTATTTCTGCCTTTAAATGCTGGGTAACCTGAGTAAACGCCGCAGAAGGAACCATCGTTCCTATTGTAGGGATTCTTGCTTCGTGCCAACCAATGCCAGTATTAATTAAAGTAGCACCAGCTTCTTCAATGGCTTTAGCAAGAGTCACCACTTCATGCCAATTGCTACCTTCCGCAACCAAATCCAGCATGGATAACCGGTAAATGATGATAAATTTGTCCCCAACAGCTTCCCGTACCCTACGCACTACTTCAACAGGAAAACGAATGCGGTTAGAATAATGCCCCCCCCACTCATCTTTACGATGATTGGTATGGGTTACTATAAACTGGTTAATTAAATACCCTTCGCTGCCCATAATCTCGACACCATCATAACCAGCTAGTTGAGCTAATTTTGCGCATCTAGCAAAATGCTTGATAGTTTTTATAATTCGTCTTTTACTCATTGCCCATGGTTTAAAGGGGCTAATTGGAGATTTGATGGCGCTTGGTGCCACTGTAAAGGGGTGATAGCCATAGCGTCCTGCATGTAATATTTGCAAAGCAATTTTGCCACCGGCTTCATGAACCGTATGAGTAATTAATTCATGTTGATGTTGTTCCCTACTATTGGTCAGTTTGGCTGCAAAAGGAGCTAGACGGCCAGCTCTATTTGGGGCAAAGCCACCTGTTACTATTAATCCGACATCTCCTCGAGCTCTTTCTCTATAAAAATTGGCAAGACGATTTAAGCTTCCCTTATCTTCCTCAAGTCCTGTGTGCATAGATCCCATTAATAAACGATTTTTGATTTGAGTAAACCCCAAGTCCAGGGGCTGGAAGATGGCTTTAAAGGGAGTATTATCAATTCTCAATTCCATGAGGACTCTCTACGTAGCTTAAAAATACAAAGTATAAACTTTACTTATTATACAGCAATCATTTTTTAACTGATGGAGAAAAAATCAAAAAATAATCGTATGATCACTACTTCATTTCATCATTGCTTCATATTATGGCCAAACCTAATATGCACTACCTACTGGAATAAATCCTTTTCTTGGATAATACTAAAAAAACCTATTAAAAGGACATAAACAACTATAGGAAATAATATGAATAAACCCACAACCTCCCTCCTTGTCGGAACTTTTTTATGCTCCAATATAGCTCTTGCGGCTGACGCTACAGCAACAATCTACACTACTGGGCCTAAACCAACTGAAATAGGCAAAGTCGAATTTACAAAAACACCTTATGGCATTTTGATTACTCCAACTTTAACAGGGCTTCCAGAAGGGCTGCATGGTTTCCATTTGCATCAGCACCCTGACTGTGGTGATAAAGGAATGCATGCCGGAGGACATTACGATCCTGAAAATACCAAGAGTCATCAAGGGCCTTATGGCAAAGGACATCTGGGCGATTTACCTGTTTTATACGTCACTAAAGATGGTGAAGCAACTACGCCTACTTTGGCTCCCCGTTTAAAATTAAGTGACTTACATAATTTAACCGTTATGATTCATGCCGGTGGAGATAATTACAGCGATGATCCTCCTCTAGGAGGAGGCGGTGATCGTATCGCCTGCGGTGTAATTAAATAAGATCTATCGCTATTCACTTTGAATTTCCCCCGGTTACGGTCGGAGTTAGCCTAAACCGGGGTAAAAACAGGTTTACCTACTTTCTATGTCGACAAATAGAGAGTTCGAGATAAACCGTTATTAAAATTTTCATTCCAATCGACTACTCACATGAACTGCATGAATAACCGCACTGATCCGGCCTATTCGGGCGATACTGGTAGCCGAAATCCCATGTTCTTGCAATTGGCGAGCATGAGAGCTAATGCAAGAACCACAGCCATTAAGTGCTGAAACAGCCAGAGATAATATTTCAAACGTCACTCTATTTACCCCCGGATTCATCATTCCTTGCATTCTTAAACCAGCAGGGACATGCTCTACTTCTTGATTTTCAGTTAAGTGAACAAAGCGATAATATACATTGGTCATTGCCATAAGGCTTGCCGCCAACTGGGCTGCATGAACTAGTTGTTCATCCTGAATCAATTCTTTAAATTCTGCAATTAATGCTTTATCCCCTAAAGAATAACTAACTGCCAAGGCTGAGCCTAAAATCTGTTGTTCATTTAGCCCGTCACTTTGAGCAAAATCAAGGATTTTACCTAAATTTAAACGAATATCTTTAGCAATTTCAGGGATATTTTCTTTAATGCTTTCTAACATGATTACTACCTCTTATTTGAATTTATTTTATGTGAATTGTTTGTTCGCCTTTTTTCCAGTTACAGGGGCAAAGCTCATCGGTCTGTAGAGCATCAAGAACACGTAGAACTTCTTCTGGATTGCGTCCAACATTCAAATCAGTAACCATTACAAAACGTGTAATACCATTGGGATCAACGATAAATGTGGCCCGTTGTGCAACACCTTCCTCTTCATCTAATATCCCCAGGCTTGAGGTCAGTTCTCGTTTAACGTCAGCCAGCATAGGAAATGGTAAATTCTTTAAATCAGGATGTTGATTTCTCCATGCCAAATGTACGAATTCATTATCTGTACTTCCACCTAAAATTTGGGCATCTCGATCAGCAAATTCTGAATTAAGTCTTCCAAATTCCGCAATCTCTGTAGGGCAAACAAAAGTAAAATCTTTTGGCCAAAAAAACACTACTAACCACTTACCTTGATAAGTCTCTTTGGAAATCATTTGAAAAGCATTATTGAGTTCATTGCTCACTGTGGCTTTGATCTGAAATTCTGGAAATTTTTTACCTACGGTAATCATAATTTTCTCCTTTAATTAATCTGACTTTCAAAGATAAATTTAGGTGAAATTGATTAATAAATAAAATCAATTATTTTTATTAACTTAATAAAAATAATTGATTAAAAATAAAATTATTAGTCCATTATGCAAAATATTTGGCTTTTATGATTTTATAAACTACTTTTAAAGAAGAGCAAGTAGAGGAATATTATATGGATGACCCTTTTGCTGTATTACTAAAATCATTACAATCTGTCTTTCACTTGGAAACAATGAGAAGTGGTAAATATACTTTTCCTGCTGTTCAACACCTAAAAGAAGCAACTGAAAATTACGATCCGAGGGCTAAAAATACTTTTATAGAATTGCTTAGAGCCATTAGAGAAGCCTTACCTAATATTGAAAAATGGCGGATTAATTTTGATATCATAAGAAAATCCATGGATGCGTTGGCAAAGCAGCACCACATGCCCACCATTGACTGGAATCAAGTTTTATCTCACCCAAGAGTATCACCGCGATTTCAATTTAGCGCTCTTAACCATTCGCAGCAGGAAGATTTAATTCCTTGGCTTTCGTCAAAAACCGGAAAATCTCTTGGACAAATGGATCAAACTGAACTAACCCAGGTATTGGTAGATAACAGAGACCGATATGGATTTAGTCAAAAATTAAGCCATCATTTAAAGAAGGATCCTGAGTTTTTATTTAATTTGATCATACGCTCCGAAAGAAATTTCATCAAAATTTGCCGTACCCGCCTAATCCTATACCTAACTGACTCCCAAATTGCTAAAGCCATCATTAAACATACACCTACCTTGATTCATAGGCGAAAAGAATCATTAGAGCAAGTGGAGCAACTGATTCATACTTTAAATGATATATTATCTAATGGGCGTTCCATATCTACTCTTTTACGAAATGCAGAAGCCAAACCCATCCTGGAAAGATCTCCTATCTTTCATGCCTATTTGAGTGAAGAATACAAAAACAGACATCAATACTCAGTCAACAGCAAAACTATTCCTGAACAAGAAAATGAATCACTAAAACCGGGCCTATAAAACGTTCACCAATATACATAGCATTAGCTCAGGGAAGTCCATTTGATTAATGTGCGTCCAATATAAGCAAAATCGGAGGTTTTGCTTATATCGAATTCACGTTAAGTACTGCCTAGGTACTAACAAAGAGAATTATTTGCAGCCTTAAGCTCAATTTCATCAAAATTGGGTAAATTTTGTTTAGCGGCTTTAAACACCTCTTTCAGACTACCTTGCTCTAAAGCATCTAAATGCTTTTCAAGAGAGCTGGATGGTTGATTTCCCAAAATAACCTCTTTGAGTGCTGTCGCTGCAGCTATTTTTTGCTTTTTTGTAAAAGGATTTATCAAACCACAAGACACAGAATTAAAAAAAGAAGCATATCCAGTGGTATAGGTACCTTGCTTCTCTCTGTTTGAAATATAGAGATCTATCCGCTCTAGTGTCTTGCAGCGTGGCAATACCTCATTTATTCTTTTAATATCTTTTGAGTTTTCTAATAATTCCCGCCTCTTGTTAAGCTCATCCGGGTCACTGGCGCTTAGGTACTTTCCATTATTATCAGTGTCAATTGTGATACCAACAAACTCACCCATTTTTAAATCAGAGTCAGCAGTTTCTCCAGAATTGAAAGGATAGAGCGTACGCTTTACTTCGCCTAATTTTTTATTAATTTGATAAATAGCCTGGGCCATTTGTTCAGGAGAGGCACTTGATTGAAAGTAAATAGTAATTGCAGCGCCTGTCTTAGCTCGTTGAATTGACTCTTCTGTACCCTTTTGTTGGTCAATATTAGGATTAATAACCTTCATAGCATTAACTATACCGATATTCATATCATGAATAATATTTGCTATTAAGAGACCATTACCTATTCCATCTTGCAATGGAATATGTAATTTAATGGGATTGCTTTTATTGCTATCGCTTTTTAAATAAAGAAAAAATTGATTATCATCTAAATCACACCCTAACTCATTTAGAGGCTGATTATAAGTTTTATATATTAAAGCCTTACTATATTTCATGCGATCTGTCATAAATTGATTGTATAATTCATCCCGTTGATCAAGCGCTTCTTTTTGTTTCTTAGCCTGCTCTAATAATCTTTGATGTTCATCTTGTGTGTAAGACATAATTTCAAACTCCTATAGTTCTGCATGAGATTTACGATTATATTTAATCAAATTGATCAATATAAGTACAATTAATTGTGTTGATAAGTTATATTACTATTGGTTATATTCGATGTTTATCAGTACGTTACACGTACTGGATTGATTTTTTACATACAAAAAATGTTCATCAAGATAGGACACTACTTTCAATAAGAGCAGTTTTAGTTAGTTTGGTTACAGTCTTATCCATGATTCAAACAGAAAAAACTGTTAAGTGGGTTTAACCCGTATTAGCATAGCATAATATAGGAGTTGGTTTCTTATCACACGTCTTCCTGGATTAGGCAAAACCATAATCCAGGTGACTTGCAAATTACCGTCAACCAATGAATGGCGTAAATACAATTAGTCGAGCAAGCCTAAAGATTTTACAGTATCTCTTTCGCTACGCAGCTCTTCCAAAGTAATATTGAACCTTTCTTGACCAAAATCATTGAAAGAAAAATTCTCAACTACTTTAAATTCCCCTTTTTCTCTATAACATGGAACAGAGAAGATTAAACCCTCATCAATTCCATATTCCCCTTCTGAACAACGGCACATGGAGAATGATTCACCCGCAGGAGTATCAGTGACTAAATGATTAACCCCAGTGATAATTGCGTTGGCGGCAGACGCAGCAGAAGAAGAACCTCGAGCCTTGATAACTGCAGCTCCTCGTTGTTGGACAGTAGATACAAAAGTCTCTTGCAACCAGGTTTCATCATTTATGACTTTAGCTGCAGAAACTCCATTAATTTTGGCGTTATAAAAATCAGGATATTGAGTAGAAGAGTGATTGCCCCAAATGGTCATTTGAGTCACTGCCGTAATATCAACCCCAGCTTTCTTCGCTAATTGAGTGCGCGCTCTTAGTTCATCTAAAGTAGTCATTGCATAAAAGCGATCCGATGGGATATCTTTAGCGTGGTGCATCGCAATTAAGCAATTGGTATTACAAGGATTTCCTACAACAAATACGCGCACATCATCACTGGCGTAGTCATTAATTGCTTGACCTTGTTTGGTAAATATTCCACCATTAATTTGTAATAAATCAGAACGCTCCATACCTTGTTTTCGGGGAACAGAGCCAACTAATAATGCCCAATTAACTCCATCCATAGCTTTATTCAAATCAGCAGTACAAACAATACGCTTTAACAAAGGAAATGCGCAATCATCGAGCTCCATAGCAACCCCTTCCAAAGAGGGAAGCGCAGGTTCAAGCTCAAGTAAACTCAATTCCACTTCAGTATCAGCGCCAAACATTTGACCAGAAGCAATGCGGAATACCAAAGCGTAACCTATTTGCCCTGCAGCGCCAGTCACAGCAACTCTTACTCGTTTCTTCGTCATATTATTTCCTCTTGTTCAACCATTCTCTAACTAAAAATAAGGCAGCAATACTGCGTGCCTCGGTAAAATCTGGTTTCTCCAACAGCTCAAAAGCAGCATGCAATGGCCACTCTATAGTTTCTGGAGGTTCCGGTTCATCACCCGGTAAAGGCGAAAAATACAAGCCCTCGGCAACAACGAGTTCAATCCGAGCTCCAAAATAACCGGGAGCCAATGACATTGAGCGGAGCCAATGAAGTTCTCTTGCTGCATAACCAGTCTCTTCACGCAACTCCCTATTAGCCGCTTCTAAAGGAGTTTCATTCCTATCTATAACTCCTTTGGGAAATGCTAACTCGTAGGAGTCAATTCCTGCGGCGTATTCTCGAACTAATAATAATGATTCCCCCGGAGTTAATGCAACTATAAGTACAGCCCCATGACCATGACTTTTGATACGCTCAAATACTCTTTGAGCTCCGTTGGAAAATTCCAGGCACATTTCTTCAACTGTAAACAACCGAGATCTAGCTATCACAGTTCTTTGTTTACATTTTGGTTTATCACGCATCAATGCATCACTTATTTTGTAGCAAAATTGTTACCATGATACTATTGCATTCCTAAACAAGCCAGTTTAAAAATTGTAATGTTGCCTTTATCTTTATATATTCATATTCCATGGTGCATCAGAAAATGTCCATATTGTGATTTTAATTCCCACAAAAGTCCCGATGTTTTACCTGAACAAAAATATATTCAGGCATTAGTTGATGACCTTAAGACGGATTTATCTTCCTATGATACCCGGGAAATTATCTCTATTTTCATTGGCGGAGGCACTCCCAGTTTATTTTCTGCCGAAGCATACAACAGTTTGTTCGATAAATTAAAATGTTTACTCCCTTTTGCTGAAGATATTGAAATCACAATGGAGGCCAACCCTGGCACTGTAGAGCAGCATCGATTTACTGATTACCGACAATCAGGAATCAATCGCCTATCCTTAGGCATTCAAAGTTTTAATCCCTGTCATTTACAAGCATTGGGCCGTATCCACGATGATAAACAAGCCCATTCAGCCATAAATACTGCTCGAAAAGCAGGTTTTGATAATCTGAATCTGGATATCATGCATGGTTTACCCAACCAAAATGTAGACGAAGGATTACAAGATCTGAAAACCGCCCTGTCTTATCAACCGGAACATTTATCTTGGTATCAATTAACCATAGAACCAAATACCATATTTTACAAGCATACTCCCCCTCTCCCGTCAGAAGAAGAGGATTACTTATTAGAAGAACAAGGTTTTTCTTTACTACATAATTTAGGATATCATCGTTATGAAATTTCTGCTTTTTCTAAACCCGGAAAACAAGCCAGGCATAATGTTAATTACTGGCTATTTGGAGATTATTTAGGTATAGGAGCAGGAGCTCACGGAAAAATTACGACTCAAAATAAAGTGATACGAACACGGAAACACCGCCAGCCTAAGGATTACCTGGATAATGAAAAACCTTTTCTGGCAGCTCAGGAATCTATTGAAGGAAAAGAGTTATTATTTGAATTCATGCTCAATACCACTCGGTTAGAACAAGCTATCCCATTGGAATTATTCACAAAAATGACGGGACTGGCACTCGATAAGCTCTTGCCATTGTTAAAATTAGCTGATGAGAAACAATTGATCACCCTAACCAATACTCATTGGCAAGTGACTTCTTTAGGACGACAATACACTAATGATCTGCAATCCTTGTTTTTGCCCTAGTTTATGCCGGCATTCTTAAAAGATCGATTGCTCAGGTAAGTTTTCTATCATAAAATGTTTGATAATTAAGATTATTTCCGAAAAAGGAGCTATCGGTGGTGGCGCTATTTCTATTTTTAATATTAGTTGGCTATTTAATGGGCTCCATTAATTCAGCTATCATAGTATGCCGTGTGTTCGGACTACCTGACCCAAGAATGGAAGGTTCAAAAAACCCAGGAGCAACTAACGTACTTCGTCTTGGCGGCAAACAATATGGCATTATAGTTATGGTATTTGATGTCGTTAAAGGAATACTCCCTGTTCTCATAGCTAAATTATTAAATGCGCCCCCCGTTACCGTCGCCTTTACTGCTTTAGCAGCAGTAATCGGACATATGTACCCTCTTTTCTTTCATTTTAAGGGTGGAAAAGGTGTAGCAACAGCAATTGGAGCTTTATTAGCATTTCATTTTGTTATTGGCATTATGGTTGCTGCGACTTGGCTATTAGTTGCAAATTTCTGGCGCTATTCTTCCCTAGCTCGATTGCATCTATGTCTTTGGCACCATTTTACGCGCTAATGCTAGTGGGTAATCTCAATATATTTCCGCCATTATTTTTTATCACAATTTTGGTTCTATATAAACACAAAGACAACTTTACCCGCTTGATAGATGGAAAAGAACCTAAAATCAAGTTTAAACATAGTGTGATAGAAGAAATAATGGAAGCCTCGCCTGCCGTTTCTTCCGAGTCAGAATCTCCAGGGAAAGAAACAACTGAAACGAATACACCAGAAGCAAAAGAAGAATCTGTTGTCACCATAGAAAAAACTAAAACTACAAGAAAAAAGACAACTGAAATAGAGACCACTAAAAAACCAAAATCAACTAAAGCCACAGGAAAGGACGAATAACGATCATATTTAAGTACAGGTTGAGAGATAAAACTGCTCTCTAAAAAGCAGAATGTATACGGTAGTATATTAGAGTTTTTCTAGAGAGTTATCTATCTAGATACCCAAAAACAATCCCTCTAAGCAGCCTTCAAGCAAGGGGCCATCGGGGTTTGACTACTACTCCCCACTCCTTATCTTTCTCTCCACGTATCATTCTTAGACATCCGGCATAAGCCACCATTGCCCCATTATCTGTGCAATATTCCAGAGCTGGGAAATAGACCTCTCCTTTAATATCTGCCATCCATTTTTGTAAAGCGAACCGTAAAGATTTATTTGCTCCAACCCCACCTGCTACTACTAAACGTTTAGAGGAAGATTCTTTCATTGCTCTTTTGCATTTTATAATTAATGTTTCAACTACGGCATGTTGAAATGCTTTTGCAATCTCTGAGCGATCGCTTTCCTTTTTTTTACTTTGGTTCCAGGTAGTTAAAGCATAGGTTTTTAACCCACTGAAACTAAAATCCAAGCCTGGCCTATCAGTCATCGGGCGAGGAAATTGGTAGGGTGTTGATGGGCATTGATCTGCTAAATTTGCCAAAATTGCTCCTCCCGGATAAGGAATACCCATTAGCTTGGCTGTTTTATCAAAAGCTTCTCCTACAGCATCATCTAGCGTATCACCTAGAAGTTGATATTGACCTATATTAGCTACCTCTATTAATTGGCAATGGCCACCTGAAACTAGAAGTGCAGTAAAAGGAAACTCTAGAGAGGAAGTTTCCATTTTTGCTGCTAATAGATGAGCTTCTAAATGATGAATAGCTAATGCAGGAATCCGTAATGCGTACGCTAAGCTTTTGGCAAAGCAAGAACCAACTAACAATGCACCAATTAACCCAGGACCAGCTGTATAGGCTACACCATCCAATTGATTTTTATGAATTTGAGCTTTGTTTAATACCTCATCGAGCAAAGGTACCATATAACTCACATGGTCTCTTGAAGCTAACTCTGGAACCACCCCACCATGCGCACGGTGTGTAATAATTTGAGAATGCAAAGCATGAGATAATAATCCTGATTCTGAATCATAAACAGCAACACCTGTTTCGTCACAGGAAGACTCTATACCCAATACCAGCATTTACTACCTCAATTATTGAATTAATTTAGCTTTGTTAGGCCTTCTCTAGACTGTAACTTCGACAGAGATGTTTCACTAGGCTAAGATAATTACCATATTATACCATAGACAAAAACTCTCATTAAGTTTAATGAATAATTTAATGAATAATTCCTTAACTATTTCACAAGCATATATTGAGTTAGCCCACAATGATAAAAAATTTTGTAAGAGCATGATTTTATCTCGAAAAAATTTGATCTAATAATTTGCTAAAATAGCAATAAACGTATAGATTAATCTTGACGAGCGGCAAATCTAGCACTAGAATTGCCCACCTATTAAGATTAAATAACCAGAGGACTAGTTTAATGCCTACCGTTCGTGTAAAAGAAGGCGAAAACCCAGAATATGCATTACGACGTTTCAAACGCTCTTGTGAAAAAGCCGGTATTTTAACTGAATTACGCCGACGCGAATTTTATGAAAAACCAACAGCCGAGCGTAAACGTAAACAAGCTGCTGCAGTAAAACGTCATTTGAAAAAAATATCTCGTGATGTTGTTTCACGCCGCGGTGTTGGTCATAGACGCAAAAAAAGTAGCGATTAATCAATCTTCTGTCAAGGTTAGCTATAGTTCAAAAACAAACTTGAATTGAATTGTGCTGTTTTTAAAAAACAGATGTAATTGTAATGTAATGTTTTTTATTTGAAATTAGTCTTTTTGACAGTTTCGGTGGTAAATCGCAGCTCGTCTAATATTACACCAAGGTCACATTGTATGTGGCCTTTTGTTTTTTAAGGAATTGAAAATGACTATAAAAGAACAAATCAATAACGATATTAAAGACGCAATGCGTGCAAAAGACAAAAACTTACTAGGTGCTTTACGCTTAATTACTGCTGCTGTAAAACAAATTGAAGTAGATGAGCGCATTGAAGTCAATGATGAGCGCATGCTCGCTATCTTGGATAAAATGTCCAAACAACGAAAAGAATCTATTGCCCAATTTGAAAAAGCAAACCGGGATGATTTGGTTGCCCAAGAGAAATTTGAACTAGATGTCATCTCGAAATATCTACCTGAGCCATTAACAGAAACTGAAATTGATCAATTGATTAAAGAAGCAATTACCAGTACTGGTGCAGAAAAGATAGCCGATATGGGCAAAGTTATGGCCATTCTCAAACCCAAACTACAAGGTCGAGCTGATATGAGTCAGGTAAGTGCTTTAATAAAGGCCAAATTAAGCTGAGGCTTAGAGTGTCTGGCTTAATCCCGCAGCCATTCATTAATGATCTGTTACACCGAACCGATCTGGTAGAGTTAATAGACAACTACATCCCTTTAAAAAAAAGAGGCAACAGCTACATCGCCTGTTGCCCATTTCATAATGAGAAAACTCCGTCCTTCAATGTAGTAGCCAAAAAGCAATTTTATCACTGCTTTGGCTGTGGTGCTTCTGGTAATGCCATCAGTTTTGCTATGAATTATCTTAATCAAGGATTTACAGATGCCGTTGAAACCTTGGCTGCTCGCCTAGGGTTAACTGTTCCACGAGATGGTACGGTAGAAAAGAATAAATCATCTCGTGATCTGTATCAACTTATGGCTGAAATTAGCCAATATTATCAGAAAAAGCTAAGGCACCACGGACAAACAGCAATTGACTACCTACGAAACAGGGGGCTAAGTGGAGAGATTGCAAAATTATACCAATTAGGTTATGCACCCGATGGCTGGCACAATCTAGAAAAAGCTTTCCCAACCCATGAACGTGAGCTGCTCACAACGGGTATGTTAATTAAAAGTGATGATGGTAAAATTTATGATAGGTATCGTCATCGTATTATGTTTCCTATCCATGATAGAAATGGCCGAGTGATTGGTTTTGGCGGTCGAGTCTTGAATGAAGAACAAAAACCCAAATACCTTAACTCGCCTGAAACAGTACTTTTTCAAAAAAGTCGGGAATTATATGGATTACATCAAGTCTTATCACAACAAAAAAAACCGAAAATATTATAGTGGTTGAAGGTTACATGGATGTTATTGCACTGGCGCAACACGGTATTTTTAATGCCGTAGCTACGTTGGGAACTGCTACTAGCACTTATCATATACAATTGCTTGCAAAACATACCAAACATCTGATTTTTTGTTTTGATGGAGATAACGCAGGTAGGCAAGCCGCATGGCGAGCATTAGAGAGCAGTTTACCTCATTTGAATTCAGGACTCGATGCCGGGTTTATTTTCTTGCCTAATGGACATGACCCTGACAGTCTGGTAAGAAATGAAGGAAAACACAGTTTCTTGGAGCTTCTGAAGCAAGCAACACCACTGCACCGTTTTTTCTTTGATACCTTGAGTAAAGACATTAACTTATCAACCCCCGCAGGGAAGACACAATTAATTAATGCGGTAAAACCCTACTTGCAAAAAATGGTTGAAGACTCCTACAAGCAACTATTAATTGATGATTTAGCCCGTTTGACTCATATTGAAAACCATA
Organism: Legionella norrlandica; assembly: GCF_000770585.1. Taxonomy (GTDB): domain Bacteria; phylum Pseudomonadota; class Gammaproteobacteria; order Legionellales; family Legionellaceae; genus Legionella; species Legionella norrlandica. The sequence goes on from NZ_JNCF01000025.1 coordinate 34,385, forward strand.
GATTATATAAGCTAATTACTAGTCAGTCTGAGCAGACACCAGAGAAACAAACCACTATTTCTCGCTCACCAATACGGATTGCTATTGCCCTACTCTTACAAAATCCAGAAATTTATTCTATGGCTACCGAGCAGATTAATCCTGCTCTTCTCAATGACAAAGAGCACCATATTTTACTAAAATTATTACAACAATTGGGGGAAAATCCTTATGCCAATACAGCAACTCTGATTGAATTATGGCGTAATAGTAGTTATTTTGAGTCTATTATTAAATTAGCAGCATGGGATCATCAAGTTCCTGAGCAGGAGCTCATTAAAGAGTTTATTGATATTTTATTATTTTTACAAAAGCAAAATCGTGAGATATTAATAAGACAATATTTAGAGAAATCGCGACAAAACGGATTAACTGAGACAGAAAGGATCAGCTTACAAAATTTGTTAAAGGAAAGACATGTGCAAACTGAAATTGAAAAATAAAAATACTGAAATACTGGTATGTTGCTGCTACCCAGTTTATAATTTAAAACTTTTTGTAATTTCTCATTGTTCCAACAGAAGTGCCTATGACCATGAATGACCAAGATCAGCAAAGCTCACAAATTACGAAAGTCATTAGCCTAGGTAAAGAACAGGGCTATCTGACCTATAGTCAAATTAATGACTTATTGCCTAACATTGTAGATACAGAGCATTTTGATGTAATCATTAGTATGCTAGAAGGCATGAACATCAAAGTCTTCGAACTACCACCGAGTGAAGATGAGCTTGCTCTCTTATTAAATACAGAAGAAGTGCCAGACATCGAAGAAGCTGCCATGGTTCTGGCCTCTGTGGACAAAGAAACAGGCAGAACAACCGATCCGGTCCGTATGTATATGCGTGAAATGGGTACTGTAGAGCTACTGACACGTGAAGGCGAAATCCGCATTGCGAAGCGTATCGAGGAAGGAATTTACCAAGTGCTTAAATCCTTGGCGCACTATCCTGAAACGGTTCAATTAGTGCTTGAAGATTATGATCGTTTCAATGCTGAAGAAATTCGTCTTAGTGAGATTATTAGTGGTTTCTCTGATGTTGATGAAGAAATCGCACCTGCCAGCAATATTGGTTCTATGCTCGATGAAGAGCAGCAGGAAGCAGTTCTACTTGATGTTGATGAAGAAGATGAAGACGGGGACGGAGATGGAGGTCTCCCTGAGGTAGATGAAGGCCCTAATCCTGAGCAAGCCAAAATTTATTTTGATGAATTGCGAGAAAACTTCAATAAAGCAATGGCAGCTCTTAAAGAGTACGGTCGTACGAGCAAAAAAACAATTGAAATGCTGGACATTATGTCTGAGTCTTTCTTGAAGCTCAAATTGACTTCCAGACAAGTAGACAAATTAACCCGTCATTTCCGCCAATTGCGTAATCACATTAGGGAATTCGAGCGTGGTATCATGCGTCTTTGTATAGAAAAAGCTCGTATTCCCAGAAAGTTATTCATTGATACATTCCCAGGCCAAGAAACCGATCTAAGCTGGCTGGATACTATCATTAGCAAGCATGCTAAAAAGCTTGATCTGGGTCGTATAGAAGAAAACCGCGATGAAATATTACGCATACAATCCAAACTTGCTTCTTTTGAGGTGGAATACGGTTTAAGCATTAGCGAAATAAAAGACATTAATCGTAAAATGTCTATAGGTGAAGCCAAAGCAAGACGTGCTAAAAAAGAAATGGTTGAAGCCAATTTGCGTCTGGTTATTTCTATTGCTAAAAAATACACTAACCGTGGACTACAGTTCCTTGATTTAATCCAGGAAGGCAACATTGGATTGATGAAAGCAGTCGACAAATTTGAATATCGCCGCGGCTATAAGTTTTCTACCTATGCTACTTGGTGGATTAGACAAGCGATTACTCGATCCATTGCCGATCAAGCACGCACTATTCGTATTCCAGTTCATATGATTGAAACTATCAATAAACTTAATCGCATTTCTCGTCAAATTTTGCAGGAAACTGGCCGGGAAGCAACACCGGAAGAATTAGCCGAGAAAATGGAGTTAAGTGAAGATAAAATTCGCAAGGTTCTGAAGATAGCCAAAGAACCTATATCCATGGAAACTCCTGTCGGGGATGATGACGACTCTCATCTGGGTGATTTTATAGAAGACAACAACATCGAATCTCCAATCGATATGGCGACAGCAGAAGGTTTAAGGGAAGCCACTTTAGAAATTCTGGAAACCCTGACCCCACGCGAAGCCAAAGTTCTCCGTATGCGTTTTGGTATAGAAATGAATACAGATCACACACTGGAAGAAGTTGGTAAACAATTTGACGTAACTCGCGAGCGTATTCGCCAAATCGAAGCAAAAGCATTACGTAAATTACGGCATCCTTCACGTTCAGAAAAGCTAAGAAGTTTTCTTGAAGGAGATGAAGGTTAATTTAATGACTGTTTATTACAAACAGTCATTAAAAAATGAAAAAAATAGTAGAAAATTAAATGAATTAAGTTTAAAATGACCCCCTCTCCGGGCCCATAGCTCAGTTGGTCAGAGCAGCGGACTCATAATCCGTTGGTCCTAGGTTCAAGTCCTAGTGGGCCACCAATAAAATCAAGTAGTTACGGTAGTTCTCAGAAAATTCGAAAAAGTCATGTAGACGTAATGTAGACAGATTAGGCTCTTCCCCATTTCCGGGGGCATTAATCAAGAACACAAAACTTTAACCCTTAACCTGTAATTTTCAAAGTTTCTAAACC
>NZ_JNCF01000036.1 GCF_000770585.1 Legionella norrlandica
AATCGATCGGCGCTCTAGGATCCACATCCATAGGAATATTCTCAGACATGTTAATGTAGCCCGCATTAAGTTTGGGATCAGGTAGAGCTTTGGCTTGGGGAATCACATGAATTGCGGCAAACAAACGATCGCGCGCTGCTCGAATCTGGGGGTTGTTTTGCATGGCTTCTTGCATTAATTGCGATACACCAGAAGTTGGTTTTGCATAGGTTAGAGTGCCCGTTAAACAGGAACTCCATACAATGGCCCAGACAATTTTTTTAATACTAAAACGACTCATGAGGTACCTTCCTTAGCCATTTCTGAGTTTCTAGTATCAATAAAGGTACCATACCTAAAAGAATCCAAGAAAGGCATTGGCTGAATGAGACGGGCTCAATACCAAATAATTCTTGCAGCATTGGAACATGATGAATCAAGATCTGTAGTAAAAAACTGATGCTGACAATGAAAAATAGACGCAGATTAGAAAAGAAACCTACTTGCCAAATTGTCTTCGTATCGCTTCGGGCCCCAAAAGATCGTAAAAGCTCTGCTGTCACCAAGACGGAAAATGCAGCATCCTGAGCTTGGATTAAATTACCATCAATTAAATATTCATAAGCAAAAACGCTAAGTGTTACTAAAGCAGTTAAGCAGCCAATAAATGTCACACGCTTGAAAAATAAAATATTCATTAGGGATTTTTGTGTAGTTCTTGGCGGTCTCGCTAAAATCTCTGGCTCAGAGGGATCAGTCGCTAAAGCAATTGCTGGTAGGCCGTCTGTCACTAGATTAATCCATAGCAATTGAATAGGAAGCAGCGGTAATGGCCAGCCGACTAAAAGAGCTATAAAAACAACCAATAACTCCCCACTATTTCCTGCTAATAAATAAGCAAGTGTTTTAGTAATGTTGTCGTATATAGTACGCCCCTCTTCAATGCCAGCCACAATCGAAGTGAAATTATTGTCCATAACAATGATGTCAGCAGCTTCTTTAGTGACCGCCGTACCTGTTTTTCCCATCGCAATCCCTACAGAAGCTTCCTTTAAAGCGGGGGCATCATTGATTCCGTCGCCTGTCATAGCAACAACTCGATTCTGTTTTTTCCAGGCGCGCACAATTTTTAATTTATGCTCAGCAGTCACACGGGCATAGACTGCAATTTCTTTGACACAGCTACTGAGAGCCTCCTCTGACATTTTTTCAAGTTCATTACCAGTCAGTAAACGATCGTCCTTGCCCAAAATACCAAGTTCCTGAGCAATGGCTCTAGCCGTATCAGGGTGATCTCCTGTAATCATAATCGGTTTGATGCCAGCCTTCTTACAGCGACCGACAGATTCCTTACTACTTGCATGAGGTGGGTCCTGAAGACCAATGAGACCTAAGAAAACCAGGTTATTTTCAATCTCATCTTCTTTTTCTAACGAATGAGACTCTAATGAGCGCTCAGCAAACCCTAACAGGCGCAATGCTTCACTGGCCATAAGCTCACATGATTGCTTCATGCGCACCTTGTCATTCGGTGTTAATTTTTTAATGCCACCTTCCGTCCTGATATGGGTACAGCGCTCTAAAATAATTTCTGGAGCACCTTTTACAAAAGCGATAAGTTGATTGCCTTGTCGACAAACCACTGTCATCCGTTTGCGTTCCGAACTAAATGGCAATTCTTTCATACGAGGCAATGAGACTTTAAGCTTTTCCCGCTCAATGCCCCCTTTGGCCGCAGCAACCAAGAGTGCTACTTCAGTTGGATCCCCAACAGTTGTCACTTGCCCATCTCGCTGCCTAATCTCAGCATTATTACAAGCTACCATGGCGCGTAATATGGCCTGCAACAATATATCTTCGGAAAGCTTTATTTCTTGACCTTTAAGTGCAAATCCCCCTATGGTGCTATAGCCTTCTCCTAGAATGTTATAAACATCACTTGCAGTAACGAGTCTGCGTGCCGTCATTTCACCCACCGTCAATGTACCTGTTTTATCAGTACAAATGACTTGCAAACAGCCGAGTGTTTCAACCGCCGATAATCGTCTTACTAGAACAGCACGCCTCACCATGCGTTGTACCCCAAGCGCTAAAGCAACTGTTACTACAGCAGGCAAGCCCTCAGGAATGGCAGCAACAGCAAGACTGACAGAACTCATGAATAATTGAAAAATGGGAATATTACGTAATAGACCTAAGCTAAAAATGGCAATGATAATGAAAAAACAAAGCCACAATAAACGAGAACCCACTTGATTAAGTTTTTTCTGCAAAGGGGTTTCATCACTGGAAGCGTCACTAAGCATTTTGGCAATATGTCCCATTTCCGTTTGCATTCCGGTAGTTACGACAAGCGCTTTACCTGTGCCATCGGCAATAGATGTCCCCATAAATACCATATTCTTACGGTCGGCTAAAGGGGTTTCAGCAGAGCAAGAGGCAAGATGTTTTGCAACCGGTACGGACTCACCCGTGAGTGGCGCTTCATTAACCTTAAGTACTGATAATTCAATAAGACGAGCATCGGCGGCAATTAAATCGCCGCTTTCAAAGAGAATAATATCACCGGGCACAATGTCAGAAGCAGCAATATTCTTAACATGGCTATCACGTATAACGGTTGCTTTTGGCGCGGCCATTTGTTGCAAGGCCAACATGGCACGATCAGCGCGGTATTCTAAAGCAAAACCAATGATGGCATTTAAAATGACAATAGCAAAAATGGCGATGGCATCGGCTTTTTCATCAAGCAAAAAAGAAATAAGAACCGCACCAAAAAGCACCCAGGTAACCAAACTCTCAAATTGCTGAAAGAAAATAATGAGTACTGATGTTTTTTTCTGCTTATGGAGAAGATTAAGCCCTACTTCTTCTAATCGCTTCCTAGCAGTTTCCTCAGTTAAACCCAAAGTCAGATTTGTTTTAAGCTGAGAAGCAATATCCTGAAGCGTTTTCTCATGCCATTGTGCTGCCATTGCATCCATCCTTTGAATCAGCTTATGTTTTATTTAAATGAGCTTAATTTTCTCGAAAAATTTTGGTACCTCATGGGTAACTTAGTTAATAGAGTGTCATTTATAACAAGCTTTTGTAATACAACCCAAAGACTTGTATGTCAGAGGCCACCACCGCCCCCATGACCTACATGGCCCTGGGCAACATGAACATCCTCATTTTCAGCATTAGTAGCACCAGTATTTGTGCAAGCTGCAAGTAATAAACAACTTGCAAAAACAATCCAAAAACTTTGTTTCATAATAGCCTTTCCTCATGATTTTTAGAGAAAAATACAATTACAATATAGACTGCTCAGTACTAGCAAGTCAAAGTAGATAATTCTAATTGATTTGTAGTCTTCGATAACTATGATAAAACTAGAGCAACTTAAAAAATACTTTCATCAAAAAATGATTTGCTATAATGCAAAACTTAATTTTTATCGGAGTTTTCGATGAAACAAAATGTCTCTCATCTGCCAAGAGAACTCAGCCGTATGGTTTCCTGGTCCCTTACTCGTTTAGGGAAGGCCATTGCAGAAGTCTATGGAAAAGAAACTTATGAAAAAATCGAGCAAATTCAACTTTCTATGCAAGACACGATTGGGAGCGAAACGTCTATACTTAGAAATGCGCTTTTTAGTCTTCAAATTGAGCTTTCCAAGCTTGATAGAAATCAGCTTTATCAAATTGCTCATGGTTTTTCTCTCATGATGGAACTCATTAATGCCTGTGAAAGTGCCTACCGCATTTTTCGCATTAACCAAAGAAAAGAAAAAGTCTATTCTGACAGGCCTCAAGGTATTCATTATGTCTTGACAGCACATCCAACAGAAGCTCGCACAACTGAATTTTTAAAACTTTTCAAAGCAATTCGTGACTATCTTGTCGAAGCCCTTAAATCCCCCTATCTGATGAATGAATCTCATTTTGATCAAATGCTTAAAATCTCACTTCAAATTAATATTTCCTATCATGAAAAACTAAGCGTAGAAGACGAAGCTCAATACATTTATCAATACGCACTCAACCCACTCAATATCAAACTTTATCATTCTTTTTTAACCAAAGGTGTTCCTATTCAATTACGCACTTGGGTAGGGGGGGATAAAGATGGGCACTCAGGTGTTAATGAAAAAATCATGGTTAAAAGTCTTGAGCTTTCCCGAGCCTTTTTTATTGCCTATATTCAAGAGTGTCTAAAAGAAGTACTGGAAATTATCAGGCTCTCAACTGCATTAAATGAAAATAAAACCTTGGCCAATCAGATAAGCCAGCTTTTAAAAAAATCACGTGATCTTGGGAAAATAAAACCAAGAGATTATAAAAAAGTATCTGCATTCAAAAAAGAATTAACTGCTATACAAATAGACAGCCTAAAATTTTTAAATTTCAAGCCCGAACAATTCTCCATCATCTCCAGCATTTTTCAGCTCTATCCTGCTCTGGTCATACCGATAGAGCTCAGAGAAGATTCTGCTGTGGTAAAGGAGAGTTTAACAAACATAAAAAAAACAACGATCACTAAAATGCTTGAACAAGTCTATTCTATAACTCATGGAACGGATCCCAGAAGCTATATACGAGGTTTTATTCTCAGCATGGTTGAATCAGCTGAGGATATAAAAAATGGAATTAACCTAGTTAAGCAAATTTTTAAAAGCTATGCTCTACCAGTTGTACCCTTGTTTGAAAATCAACTAGCGCTCTCCAGCGCTGATACAATTTTAAATAATTCAATTACTGAAGATATTAGACAAAAGCATCTTAAACAGTGGGGTGGAAATTATGAAGTGATGCTGGGTTATTCCGATTCGTCTAAAGAAAATGGTGTATTGCCTTCCCGGCTCATGATTGCGAAAAGCTTAAGAAATATTCAGTCTACACTGGAAAATATGAACCTTCGGCCTATTTTTTTTCATGGATCGGGGGGGAGTATTGAGCGAGGAGGTGGTGATATCAAAGAACAAACCGCTTCCTGGTCCAAGGAAATGATGACCAATTATAAAGCGACTGTTCAGGGAGAAATGGTTGCAAGACTCTTTAGTTCGAACTCCATACTCAAAAGTCAGATTGACAAATTCCTCGATATCTACTTACAAAAAGATAAAAATACTGATATTGATTATCCCGAAGAACTGTTGTTATTCTCCACAAAGGTCAGCCAGAAATATAAAGCACTCATACAAAACGAATGGTTCTGGTCCACAATTGAACAAGCCTCACCCTATCATTTTTTGAAGGAACTGAAAATTGGATCTCGCCCGACCAAACGAAAATCTGGGCCTGATCAAAGAAAACTTCGTGCCATCCCATGGATCTTATGTTGGACTCAAACACGACTTCTTTTTCCAACTTGGTGGGGTATTGGTTCCACTTGGTCAGAACTAAATAACCTTGAGAAAAATAGACTTAAGGTTCTCTATAAGGAAAATGCTCTTTTTGCTGCCTTTGTAAAACAATTAGGGGTAACCCTTTCTAAAGTTTACCTTCCTATCTGGGAACAGTACTTGTATCAATTGACTGGCTCCAATGAATATCTCAAGCCTTTCCAAATAGAACTAGAGTCAACCATCCTATTCTTCTACCAAATAACAGGTGAGAAAGATTTTTGCTTTCATCAACCCTGGCTTGGTGAAAGTATTCAATTAAGATCAACCATGATTCATCCTTTGAATCTCATTCAGATTGAAGCCATGAAAAAGAAGGATTTGCCTCTTTTAAGAAAAACAGTCACAGGCATTTCTTGTGGTATGTTGACAACAGGATAATCGGGAAATGAAGTCAAATCGTTCCTTTTCCAAGTAAGAAATCCACAATGTGTAACTACTGAATTTTAGAAGTTGTTCCTATTTGTGGACATTTTCGGTAACCAATTTTTGTGTATAGGCGCTGGAGTTTCTGGATAGTATCGCTAAAACAAACACAATCAGGCTGAAGAATAACAAGTACACTAAATCCCAATACTGAGGCAGAATAAATTTGCCGCCATAATTACCAAGATATGAAAAAATACTAAGACCCAGAAGGTAAAATATAAACCAAAGCGCTTGTTTGCCATCAAGTTCCCTAGGCATGTTTTTTATAAAGCAGTAAAGAAAAGACCCCATCAACCCCAGGATAGTGATCACTAGTAATTTTCGCACACTGTGAAAACCAGCCCAATAAACACCAACTGTGCAAACATAAAATCCAATAAAAGCAATAAAATTACCCCACAGCAAATGAAAGGGCCTTCTATAGTTTGGTAATTGCTTACGTAAACAAACAAGTCCAATAGGTCCAATGGAATAACTCACCATAAGTATTGCCACAAGAAAAGCTGACATTTCCTGCCACCCATGTAGCATAAGCGACATAGTGGCAGCGAGTAAAAAATTCACTCCTAAACTAACCCAGGGCACTTGGTATTTATTCCGTTTGGCAAGGATCCTCGGTGTGCGAATAACTGAACTCATACTGCTTAGCATATGCGCTGCAGTCGTTGAATAAACCAAACCAGTTGAATAGGGCGATATAAAAGCATCGACGTACAATAAAACACTTAACCAAAGCATCCCGGCTAGTGCAGCCAAAGCTGCGAACGGTCCCGCATCACCGGTAAATGATAAATTCACCTAACCCTTTTCAAGCGCTTATTCATTTACACTACCAATAAAAGACCATTGTAATCCTGTGTAAAGTAACGTCACGAGCAATAATGAACCACCCAAAATCAGAGGAATAGACTGCCCTGGTTTTTCGAGTTCGCCCATCATGATAATTACTTGCCTAAATCCTAATAAAGAGAAAAACACACCCCCACTCGACATCGCAGCCATAATGCCCTGCCAGCCATAAGGCATGAACCCACCGTATTGAAAAAAATTAGCTTTGTGAAAATTCATAGTCACTAAGCTTACGATGGTAAAAGCAGGAATTAAGATTTTCCAAACAGTAAACACTGAATTAATGCGGGCAAATAAACCAATGCCGAAATAATTGAAAAAAACAAAACTCATTAATACAACTAAGGGCAACACATATCCTAACGGAGTATTTCTATAGTACACACCATAATGGGTTACCAGATCTGGAATGTAGTTACTAGCGTATTGAATAACCCCTTGGGTTTCAATGACTGGCAAGATAGCTAAAGAAAACCAAGCCATGCTACTCATAATGACGCTTGTTAAGCGTCCATGAGTATATAAAGGCAAGCAAGCCAGACTATCAGACTGTGGAAACATTGTACCCAATTCCGCATAGGGCAAAGCAACAAATAGAAGTAAAAAACCTGCCAATGGCCAAGCTATAATAGCTGCAGGACCAGCAAAATGAGCAGAGTATAAAGAACCAAACAACCATCCTGAACCCACCATGCTGGTAATTGAAATCCAAAGTAAACTCCATGCGCTTAAATTTTTTTTCATCTGGTTTCCACACATCCTTATGGTTTGATGCAAGATGAGACAATAGTTAGTAGCAACGTTTAAATAACTATATGATTTTTATTGTAAACAAAAATATCATTGTTACCAATGTGTAAGGACTTATGTATTTAAGTATGTTACTGTTACTAAAAATCTTAAATAAATAATTAATTATTTATAGATTTAATAATAGCTTCTTAATTCGAGGATGAAATAAAAAAGTGAGGCCAAACTCCCTACTTTTATTCAGTATATTTTACTTTATGCTTGCTGGATGCAGCAGCCTTAACCAACAAAATCAGACTATTTTGCCAAGAAAGGAAGGCACAATAAGAGTAGCATCTTATAATCTGAATTGGGGTAAAGGAGCTTTTAAAATTACAGCACCTCATTTAACTATTCAGGCCTTAGATAGGGCTAATGCTGACATCATTTTATTACAGGAAACTACTGAATTTTGGCAAAATCAACTAGAGACTTATTTGGCAACACGCTATCCCTATCGCAGGTTTTATCATTACCACATGCGGGGGGATTAGCAGTAATTTCTAAGTTTCCTTTTTATACAACTCATTATGAAAAACCTAAAGCTGGATGGCATCCATTGTGGATTTTTGAAGTTGATTCATCTATAGGAAAAATTCAATTGTCTAATGTTCATTTGTGCCCTCCTCTAGAAACAGAAACCAGCATGGGATTTTTATATCGAGCCTTGTTTACTTCACCAAAAATTCGATTAAAGGAAATAAAGTCGATTTTTACCTATTTGAAACCGCATTTACCTACCGTCATCGCAGGGGATTTTAATGAAGGGAATACTGGGTATACTATCTATTATTTAATGAGCCAAAATTATATAGATGCTTTAAAAGCAACAGGAATAAAAGGATATACCTGGCAATGGCTAGTTTATTCCTTTTATCTCAGAGCACGTTTAGATCATGTGTTTTCTAATTTAGATCTCGATCCTGTTCAAAGCCAGATTATTTATGAAGGGAATTCTGATCATTTTCCAGTAATAGTTGACTTTAAGCGCATTAGATAAAGTCTTTTGTTTAACCTACAATTCGAGCTTTATTGACTACAATTAAAAAGCTCAGAAATCTAAATGCGTTATTCCCTAATCTTTCAAGTCTTTCAAAGTGGTAGGAGACTTCAGCATTTTATATACTTCGCCAATATGCATTTCTTCTTCTTGAATCATTTGTCTTGCAAATTCTTCAACTAACACAGATTTTTTTTCTGAGTATCGTAATAGCTGGTGATACAAATTCAAACCTTGCTCTTCATGTTCAAGAGACTCTTCTAAAATATTACTGATATTATGTTTATGGGTCTCTAATAATTTGCCAATTTTAAGTGTGGGGTGATAGGAAAAATGTGTGATCAGTTCACCTATCAAATTAGCATGATTTAAGCATTCTTGAGCCTGATCACGCATCCATTTGCAGATAGGAATACGATTAAAACCAAAGACCATAAAAGAATAATGGGTATAACGCACAACACCTGCCATCTCAAGCTCTAATAATGCATTTAAAGTTTTTATAATAGCATCATCAACTATTTCGGATTCAGGCCTTTCTTGCATCATATTTTATTACCTCTTATTTTATTTATATAAAGTATAGGATAATTTCCCAAAAAGCTCAGGACAAAATGGAATTAAATGAATATCCTTACTCATTAAGAGTAACGAATTATTTTTCGAAGTTTTTAATGGTCTACCCACAGATTTATCCACAGATTTTGTGGATAAAATGTCGGTGTCGCGAAATAGAGTTTATTTCAGTGAATAATTATCATGCTCGCTTACTGCTGTGTCAGATAGAATAAATTGAATCATTACAACTCAACATAGGGCGGAGAACTATCTTTTCACGGTGCCCTCACCGAGGTGGTTATAGGGCGCCAGATATTGCTAACATTGAATCAAGTCCAGTAATTCATTAGGTTTTCTAACAACGGCAGAAGGCTTGTATTTTAATAACACCTGTTCGGAATTATATCCCCAAGTAACAGCTAAAGAACGAATATTGTTCTTATGTGCCGCCTCAATGTCTCGTGTTTCATCGGCAATATAAACAACTTTTGATTTGTCTATCTTGTATTTTTTGAGAACTTTTTTAATTAAACGCCCTTTAGAAAAATATTTTGATTCTGTATGAATAAAAGTAAAAAATTGGCGCATATTATTTAGCTCCAGCCATTCTTCTACGTTGTTTACTGCGTTGCTAGTCAAGATCCCCATATTCAATTTGGCGTAGTAAAACTGCTCTATAATTTGCTGTATACCTGGAACAGGCATTAATGAGGGTATTTCCTGATGCAAATATTTTCTCATCTGGAGAATGAGCTGAGGAATTTTATAAATCGGAATTTTTAAATATTTGAGAACCTCTACTGAAGATAAATCTCGAAGAGCATCTATCTCATGTTGTTGAATTTTTCTAAAACCATGTTGTTCTGCGAGTAATAAGCCTTTATTCATTACGCAATTAAAGCTATCCACCAAGGTTCCATCAAAATCAAATAACAAATGCATGTTTATCTCCATGGCTATCTTAAGCCAATTTTAATCTATCCAAAGCTTAAAAATAACCAGTAAATTTAAAATATAATCCTTCTATTAATCGTACCTTTTTGACTGATCCAAATCAAAAAGAATTCGAAATAAACAGAAAAATTGAGCTCTTATCATAAGCAGATCGAAAACTATTGAAAATAATTTGTGCCATTCTTCTATAAAAATCACCTGTTAGACTGATTTAAATTTAATATTTATGGATAAATAAAGAAAATTTTAATTATTTTTAAACCATTATTTAAAATAACAATCAAATATGGTATTATTTTTACCTATTTTTCTTGCAAAGACATTTAACAATGTATAGTAAATATCCTCAATTTTTCCCAAATGCAAAAGAGAAATCCTCTTCAGGAATTCAATTTTCTAATATCGTAAAAACATCTTCAGCTATCGTTGATTTGTATCGTGGTTTAGATAACCTCCCGACTGTCATTTTTGGTTTACCAACTCTGCTGATAGGAATTTTTGGTAAAACCTATCCTGAGGTGATCACTATTGAACAAATTAAACTACATAAACTCACTAACCTTTCCAGTGATTATCATATGGTAAGCATGTCTCAAGATCCCGAGGTTGCATTGGATTGGGGAAATGGATGCTTTATTACCATTGATCCCACGCTTTTCCGTAATTTCTCTGTGGATGTTCATGCAACCTATCGCAAAAATGATCTTAACCTTCCCGGACGAATGGAACGGGAAACAGAGCATGTGGCCTTAGCAGTACCCTATTGCAGCATAAAAAAAATAACCATTAAAAATAAAGAAGTGACTAACCCCTTCTATCTAGCCATTCCTAGTAATAATCAAGAAGCCATACAAGCATTCAGCAATATCTACTGTCAATTCGTTTCACTTTTAAGAAATAAATACACGCAGAAAATGAGCGATAATGAAGAGAAATTGGCACTCCAGGAATATGTTAAAGTCTATCTTCAATTTTATGAAGAATATAGCGGAACCGACAACCCATTTAACAAAACACTTCAAGAGATTGCTGAGCTTCATCCGGAATTTATGGGATACTTTTCCCAATTAAATCCTCAACACGCTCAATCGAACTTGATAAAAGATATTATTGCGTGTGATAACCTATTTAAAGAACACTATTATACCCGATCCCTTAGTACTTCTTTATTATCCAAACCAAAAGAAGCAATAACCTTTTACGATGATGAGTGGGCACGACCAGTTTATGAATAATAGCAGGAGATATTAAGTTTTACTCATTCTAGATTTTTAAAACAGATTTTCAAATCAATTTGACGGTTGAAATGATTAAAATTCTCCCAAGGATTCTCAATCTGCCCAAGCCTTTGGAAAATGTTTTTCAGATTATAAATACTTGGGTTCAAAGATTTATCATCCAGTTCCTCCCAATTCAACGGGGCAGCCACAGGCGCTCCTTTTTTTGCTCGCAAAGAATAAGGAGCAATCGCGGTCATCGCATAATCATTGCGTAAAATATCAATGTACACTTTGTTGCTTCGTTTTTCTTTTCGTTGTTCCAAAGTGGTAATATCCGAGCATTGTTCATGAAGTTCCTCGGCAATTGTTCTTGCTATCTTTTTTATAATCTTAAATTCATATTGCGGTTTAATAGGGATATGAACATGCAATCCTCTTGAACCAGACGTTTTCACGAAACTTTTTATATCGTAATTATCTAATAACGATTTAAGCGCTTTAGCTGACGAGCGAACATTTTCAAAATTGGCCTCAGACGGATCAAAATCAAAAATAATTTGATCCGGTTTTTCAATAGAAGACATAGTAGATAATGCGACATGTAGTTCAAGTACATTCTGGTTGGCCAAATAAGCTAAACCCTTTTCAGAATGAATACCCACCATACTCATTTCGAAACCATCTTCTCTTGTTGGAACCGTAAAATTGTCAATAAAATCAGGAAAATAATCAGGGCGATGCTTATTAAAAAAACCATCCTTGTTAAGACCATCAGGATAACGTTTCATTGTGATAGGTCTGTCTTTTACAAAGGGCAATAGGTATTGCGAGATTTTACTGTAATATTCTGAAACCTCTTTTTTTGAAATATTATCATCCGGATATAGCAATTTCTCAGGATGAGAAATCTCAATCTTTGCAATTTTCATAAAATATTGCTCCAGGTTTTACACTTGGCCAACCACCATGTCTTTTTATCGTCCTAAAGCCACTTCACTCGGCCAATATTTAGAATTCATTAATAACTACATCTTTTATTTTCAATAATCAAGTAGTAAAAAACAGGAGGGTTATCATACTACTTAAGATATTATTTCATAAATTCATAGAATAAAATCAACAATAATGATAAATTTCGAGCACCTTGTGGAGTTTATGAAGGAAAACTATGTTAAGCGAAGAAGAGCAACAGTTTATTGAATTAGTATTGCAGCAATTTCAACAGTTTTTAGAGTCTTATGAGCCAACCCCCATTACGAATTATGCCAGTCTCAAAGACGCTGTCGCTATTAAAGAATTAGTTGAATCTTGTATGAAGCTGAAAGAGCTAATGAAACATCCTGAAACGTTTAAAACAGAGTTTCTAAATTATTTTCATCAAAGGAAAAAGCTTTTGGCCAATACGTCATTAAGTTTCACTGCCTTACCATTGGGTTCAGCCAATCAAATCTATTGGGAATTAGTTCAGCATCTCTTCCAACCCAAAACTCTAAATGAGATGCTGGCTATTATTATGCCTCATGTGAAAGGAGTTCGGAGTATCGGAGTAAAGGAACAAGTTCCATCCTATATGAGTATTGATGATTTTGTCCAAACACCTCCGTTTTTCATACAAGAGCAGTCCTTGGCAGAACATCCTTTGGCTCAAAATTCTTGTCCATATCATTTAGGATCTTATGTCATTCTTGATGATTATCTGTTTTTTCTGGAGGAAATTGCTTCGCTGCCTTTTCATTATCATCAACAAATATATATTCTTTTAAAGGAACAATACCCAGAGCTAGCCGCTAAAATTTATTCTCATAACCATGAGTGGGAAGTATTGGAGCAGGACATATTGCTTTCTTTCGGACAAAGCCCAAGAGAGGCTCTATCCGCTTTATGTAAAGGATTGATTTTAGGAGGAGAACGAATTACAGGGCAATTATATGCTGGTGAAAGTGCCCAGCAATCATGTAAACGATTTACTATTTATTGGAATCATCTTTCTTCTGAATTCAAACAACAACTAAATCAACTTCAAGATGCTCATGGAGCCCCACTTTCAGAAATTTTGCATGTATTGCTAGAGAGAGGTGGGTGTGTTGAAACAGCTGCTGCCCAATTAAAAAGTCTGTTAGATCGTGCTGAAAATGCCGAACTCTTAGACATTGCCTGTCATATTCAGCCTGAAGCAAAAGCTGCTATTGCATTAAAATATAGTCCAGAGCGTAATCCACAAGGTATTTTTACCGATGGGCATGAGGTTATAGATACACTACCAGAGCCTTATCTTAGCAAGTCTTTAGCACAAATCAATCTTCATAGTCTTGATGATTTTCTTAGTGTGCTCATTAAATTTCCTACTAATTTTTATGCTACTTTGCTTTCGTCCATTCAATTTAAAGATGCCAGTATTTTTGAAAAGTTAGCACTATTAACCGAAGAGCATATTTTATCTCCAGAACAGTCTTCTGCTCTAAGTAATGCCATAGAAAATCATTTACTGAATATCAATGCTGTATTAATTTATG
The DNA here is from genome assembly GCF_000770585.1 of Legionella norrlandica. GTDB lineage: Bacteria > Pseudomonadota > Gammaproteobacteria > Legionellales > Legionellaceae > Legionella > Legionella norrlandica. Next base: position 13,678 of record NZ_JNCF01000036.1, read on the forward strand.
CCATTGCTACAGGCCAATCTACTTTATTTGAGAAAAAACTAACTGCTCTTCCACCTGATGAAGCAAAAAAAGTACTGGAAACACGTGATCAGCGAGGGAATACCTTACTGCATAGATTAGCATCAAAACCCGAATTTCTTCATATTATTTTGAAACTATACAGCTCTCCTGAAGAGCGGATGCGCATATTACAGATACCTGGAATAGCTGGTCAAACAATAGTGCATCGAGCTATGCATCACCTTCCCGCCTTGCAAATTCTTTTAAGTGCATGCCCAACCGATGAATTTAAACTAAAGCTCTTTACCTGCAACCGAAGCATGAAACCTATTCTCATCGAAGCGGCCTGTTCTCCTGAGGCTTTAACTGCGTTGCTGCAATCTTTTCCTAACCCGGAAAATAGATTAAAAGCAATTCAAACTCCATTGTATAAGGGAGAACCTCTTTTACATCTTGACGATGTTTTAACTCGCCCTCAATGCATTCAAGCCATTTTAAACACTTTGCCGCCCCAACTTGTCCCTAAAGCGATAGGCTTAAAGTCTGCTCAAGAGCTTGATGCGTTCCAAAAGGCCATCAAGAACCTCGAGCGCTATAAAGAAGCAGTTAATGTTTTATTACATGCTATTGAACCAGGTAAACAATGGTCTTTTTTACTCCCTCGTTGTATATCAGAAGTTTTACCACCCCCAAGTGCATTAGATAGAGGATTGCAATGGGATGCAACGACAATCAGAGCATTTAATGAAATGAAACGACTCATGGAAAATAACCTGCTATCGCCGGAAACAATACAATCCTGGAGTGAAGCATTTGTGGAAATGCCCAAAGAAAAAGACTCATCTCCTTATCGCTTTTTTACTATTAATCAACAGGGTGTTTTGAACAAGATCCTGGGCGTTATTCGCTGTTATGTGCCAGATCCGCATGTTCAATTAGAGGAGCAGGTTAACCCAGGTTATAGATAATGTACAGCATAGCCTAAATGAAACGACGCGCTCCATCTTCGGTGCTTCGGGATCTCTACTTAGGCTATACTGCTTAACCAGTATGGGTTAATTATTAATCTTTTTACCAAATTTATTTCAAATTGCATCAGGTGCCTAAATGAACTGTTTATTATCTATTTTTAAAAATTAATAGGAAATATGGCGCATAACATGATCTTAATGATCGATATTAACAATAAGAACGTAAAATTTGTATTTTTTGAAAAAAACATTTGCATTTAACTCAAGATTTAGATTAATCTGAATGAGACTCACAAGGAAAAGGAGATCATCATGGGTAAAAATGCTATAAACTCTCGCCTAAAAAATGAAAATAGCCAAACCAAGCGACCTTATCCCAATCAGGGATCGCAGCTTTTCTTTAATCAGAAACAAATAACTCCATCCTCAGAAACAAAGGAAGCACCAATACAGGAGATTAAAAAACCCGTTCAAGAAATAAATTTGCAGACTACTACAGACATTTTATTGGCTGCTATTTTACAAGAATTAAAAACTCAGAATATGCTTAAACTTATGGAACTAAAAACCCAACAAGAACACGAGCAAGAGGAATTGCAAGCAGTTGAAAAAATACAAGAACAAGAGAAAACTAAATTCGAAGAAATCCGACAAGCAATGTATATTTGATTTTAATATTATATTCTTCTAACCAATTAACTGATTTGTTAATTGGTTTTTGCTTTACACCTATCAAAGTCAGAACTAAAAATTGTATTTATTTATAGATCCTCCAAAAGTATTAAATAATAACACCAAAAGTCTTCTATTTTTATATCTTAAATAAAAAGGTATCAATATATATCCTATTCACTTAAGCTACATTTGGTTTAAATAAACCCACATGAACAGTTATAAACCAATCTGTTCCAATGCACTTAATTCGCAGGAGAAATTAATGTTAAAAAAAACAATGCTCTTATTATGCATGACCAGCCCCGTACTGGCTGTGACTCAAGGAAGCCAAGGATCCGCAATGAGTGCCCAATTATCAAGTCAAGGAATAGGTCAAATCATCTCTGGTAGCAGTAATCTGCTCGTTGCAGGTAGCCAACTGCCAATTGCCGGAGTCAAAGTGGTAGGTGATTTTCTCCACATCACCCTACATTCCGTAGAAAACTCTACAAGCGTCACCATCAAGGTCTCAAGAAATGTGGCCGGAGCCTCTTTACTTGCTACAGGTCAATTGGTTCAAGTGGTCGCTACTGGAAGTAGTACATTAGTGTACACATCTGGACAAATTATCGCATTCCTGCCTAATGAGATGGGAAAGAGCCTATTACACAGTAAGAAATTGAATAGAGAGTTTACCAATGAAAGAATTTAAATATTGTTTACTAGGATTAATTATTCTTTTCAGCACCACCGCACAGGCAGGAACTACCTGTACACAAAACCAATTCAAACCAGAGCTCTTTATCAATGCTAGTCGTTCTGCTCTTGCTATTCAAAAGGATTTGAATAGGAGTGCCGCAACAGTTGCCTTGATTGCCAGGGTTGGAAGTAATCTGCAGAAATATGGCCTTCATTACAGTCATATAGGCTTTGCAGTTAAAAACTATCCTGGCAGACCTGGCCAATGGACCGTCCTCCATCTGCTCAACGAATGCGGCACTACCAATTCCTCGCTCTATGCACAAGGCTTGATGAATTTCTTTATGGACAATCTTTATAGCATGGATTATCAAATCATGATCCCAGATACTGCAACACAAAACAAAGTCAAAACCATGCTTATGCCTGATACGGTTAAACAAATGCATAACAGCCATTACAATATGATTGCTTACCCTTTTTCGGCAAAATATCAAAACTCCAATCAGTGGATACTGGAAGTTATTGCTATTTCTCTAAATCCCAATACCCCTCACTCCCACACTGCTGCTCAACACTATCTGCTTAAAACAGGCTATCGTCCTTCATTAATCCACATAAACCCTATGGAGAAAATAGGAGCATCGATGTTTAACAAACACATTGCATTTGATGATCATCCCTTTGCAGAACAAAAAAGTCATAATTTTTCAACCGTCACTGTTATTTCAATAGAAAACTATCTAAAAAAACGAAATGTGCTGCAAAAAATTATCAACAAGTAGCCAAATAAGATATAATTTGCTCAATTTTTTAGGATAACATAATGAAAATGATGAAAATTAAAGGCTTTTGGCCTTACCTCATGCTGGTATTCTTTAATACATTTATTGATCTGGGACATAAAATTCTAATCCAAGACAGTTTATATCAAACGACAAACGGATCGACCTATACCCTCTTGTCATCCATTATCAATGCATTCATTTTACTGCCCTATATTTTGTTGTTTACTCCATCAGGCTTTATCGCTGATCGATTCCCCAAAGCAGGTGTATTGAAAATCACTGCCGCCGCAGCAATTCCATTAACCTTGATTATTACCTGGTGTTATTTTAAGGGATATTTTCTTGGAGCATTTTTGATGACTTTGCTGTTAGCTACACAAAGCGCTCTCAATTCACCAGCAAAATACGGCTATATCAAAGAGCTTTTTGGGCAAGAATATTTGGCTCAGGCTAATGCCCTCGTACAAACACTCACGATTATTGCGATTCTAAGCGCTACAGTGGTATTTACCTCGCTATTTAGCTGGTCTCTCAAAGCAGCAGGCCTGGAACATAGCATGGATAGAGTTGAGATCGTGCGCACATTTGCCCCTATCGGGTTTCTTCTCATTCTTTTTTCTATTTTTGAAACAGTAATGACCTTTCGCCTCGTTAAAAACAGCGCAGCGGATCCCAGCTCACGTTATAATCCGGTGCACTATTTTTCAGGAACTTATTTAAAATCGTATCTCGGGATTACCCGCCGACCCGCAATCATTTTGGGATGTATTATTGGGCTTTCTATTTTCTGGGCGATTAATCAAGTGCTTTTAGCGAGTTATGGCGCCTATATCAAGGAACATATTGGCAATACAAGTATTATGTTTGCTCAAGGTTCTATGGCTGTCGCTGGCATCGGTATTTTGATGGGTGCCTTGTATGCAGGAACAGTTTCTCGTTATTTTATTGAGTCAGGACTTATCCCTGCTGCAGCCTTGGGCATCACGGTAGGATTGTATTTATTACCCTACCTATCCAGTCCTATAGCAATCATTTTGCTTTTTTTAATCTATGGTTTCTTTGGCGGCATGCTGATTGTCCCACTTAATGCGCTCATTCAACATTATGCGCCTCGCCAAGAGTCTGGAAAAATTCAATCAGCAAATAATTTTGTCCAGAATTGCTTTATGCTTGGTTTTTTGCTTCTAGGAATGTTGTCTGGTGCCTGCCATATTGATAGTAAGATCTTGTTAAATAGTCTATTTTATATCGCATTATTCGGCACTGTGTATACCTTGATTACCTCCGCACATGCACTACTGCGTTATAGTTTAAGCATTCTGTTACGTCGTTGGTATCGTATACGGATTTTTCAAGCGCAGATGCTGCCCGAAAAAGGAGGTGTACTGCTCTTAGGCAATCATGTTAGTTTTATTGACTGGGCTATATTGCAAATTGCCTGTAGTCGGCCTATTCGCTTTGTCATGGACAAGAGCATTTATGAGAAATGGTATATCAAATGGCTTTTCCAGTTATTCAAAGTCATTCCTATTGCTCCAGGCGACTCTCATGAAGCGCTTTGCAAAATAAATCATGCGTTGAATGCTGGTGAAGTAGTTGCCTTGTTCCCCGAAGGGCAATTAACACGAACGGGGCGAATGAATCGGTTCCACTCTGGTTTTGAGCGCGCAGCGATGAATGCCGATGCCGTCATTATCCCCTTTTATCTGCATGGATTATGGGGTTCTAAATTATCCCGTGCAAAACTCTCTTCTAAAGGTAAACGCCAGATTAGTGTTATATTTGGCTCTGCAATGGATATTTTGAGCAAGACAACCGAGGTAAAACAAAAAGTACATCAATTAATTACCCAAATACCGCAATTATCTGAGCAAGATTACTCCAATCCAAATGCATTGGTATCAAATTAACTTTTAATCTTTACGCTTTAAATAATCAAAAATTTGCGGAACCCAGGGACGAATAGCCATGACGAAGGCTGTCCCCTGGCGTTTCTCGATAGGCACATCAATAGTCTCCCGACATAACGCAACAAACTCATTGGCAGTTTTTATCATGGCTTGCTGAAACAATTGGTTATCTTGCTCACTTAGCATGCCACTACGCACAAGCAATAACTCTGTTGGTTTTTCAAAATGAGAGGTAAAAAAGTCACTTTGGATGGTTTGTTGAAAAAAGCGTTGAATAGGTCCATCGGGGATCCAATGAAAATCAGGGTCAACCAGGTGCTTGAAACGATTACCAGGCAAAAGCTCAATAATTTTCATACGATCAAGACGGGCTGCATAACGTATCAATGTAGATTCTGAAAGAGTATAAAATTTTAGGATATCATCAAAGGTCCAATGATTAAGAATACATATAGCCACCAATAATAATTCCAGCTCACTTACAAGTTCCATTTCCTGACTTTCTGACAAATGACGTATTCGTATTTTTTTCTTTTCCAGCAAGGCAAACAATTCCGACAAGGTCATATCAATGCAAGAACAAATTCGTTCCAAACGACAAAGGGTGAGCTCCTCATTACTGAACATTCGTTTGATGCTTGCCTCTGACAGTTGCAGTTTATCTGCGAGAATTTTGTAGGTTATACCTTGTAAACGAAGTTGTTGTTTGACTAAAGCAAACAAATCATTAATTTCGGACATTTTCAGCATATTCCCCGACTATCCATTAGTCTTTATTACCTGATTAACTCAGTTATTTAAAAAATTAAGCTGGATTTACATCGCTATTACACTATTATTATTTCATAGTAAAAGCATTTTGTAATTTCTCTATGCTACAGAAGATATTATATTTATAAAACTAATAACAAAGGATTGATACTATGGCAAATGTAGCAGAAGTATTGGTAGATACTTTGGAGGTTGCTGGGATAAGACGAATTTATGGCATAGTAGGTGATTCATTAAATGGGATAACTAATGCATTACAAAAACATAAAAATATAGAATGGATTCATGTCCGTCATGAAGAGGCTGCTGCTTTTGCTGCGGGAGCTGAGGCGCAATTGACTGGTGAATTAACTGTCTGTGCGGGTAGTTGTGGACCTGGTAATTTGCATTTAATTAATGGGTTGTATGATTGTCATAGGAGCAAAGTCCCAATCCTTGCTATAGCTGCTCATATTCCAAGTCCTGAAATTGGTGGTGATTATTTCCAAGAAACACATCCTAACATTTTGTTTAAAGAATGCAGCTGTTACTGTGAAATTGTGGACTCACCAGAGCAAATGCCCAGATTATTGCAAATTGCCATGCAAACCGCCAAAGCCAAATCTGATGTGGCAGTATTAGTTATCTCTGGCGATGTAGCGCTAAAAAAAGCAGCCTATTTGGCAAATAAAGCTTGTGGCCCTTATTTCAAGCCAGAAGTAATACCTCCTATGCCTGTTTTACAGGACATTGCGAAAAGGTTAAATGAGGCCAAAAGGGTTACTTTGTTTTGTGGTATTGGAGCAGCAAATGCGCATCATTCCTTAATGAAATTATGTGAGACTTTACAATCCCCTGTGGTTCATACCTTAAGAGGTAAACCCTATATTGAACCCGATAATCCCTATGATGTTGGGATGACGGGTTTAATAGGATTCTCTTCAGGTTATTACGCCATGGAAGCTTGTGATACTTTGTTATTATTAGGTACTAGCTTTCCCTATAGACAATTTTATCCTAGCGAAGCACAAATTATTCAAATTGATTTAAATGGAGAACAATTAGGCAAACGCACTAATCTTGCTTTAGGTGCTGTCGGGGACATAGATTGTACTATAAAAGCCTTGTTGCCCTTATTAACCCCCAAGAAAGACAGCAGCCATTTAGAAGCCGCACTATCTCACTACAAAAAAGCACGCCAAGGGCTAGACGCTTTGGCAACGAAATCTGCTGATAAAACACGCCTTCATCCGCAATATTTAGCGAAATGTATTGATTTGGCGGCAAAAGAAGATGCCATTTTTACCACCGATGTTGGGACCCCTACGGTTTGGGCCGCACGATATCTGCATATGAATGGCCAAAGAAAAATTCTAGGTTCTTTTAATCATGGATCAATGGCGAATGCGCTATCCCAAGCAATAGGGGCACAAGCAACTTTCTCAGAAAGACAAGTGATAGCTCTATGCGGTGATGGTGGATTCTCTATGCTGATGGGCGAGATCTTGACGTTAATTCAACAAAAATTGCCTGTTAAAATTATTGTATTTAATAATGGAGCACTGGGTTTTGTGGAAATGGAGATGCATGTGGGTGGAATGTTGGATTATGGTACTGTACTTGAAAACCCTAATTTTGCAGCTATGGCTGAGTCCATAGGGATGAAAGGGATTAGAGTAGAAAACGCCTCTACTTTACAAGATGATTTACAACAAGCTTTCAATCACAAAGGACCTGTCTTACTCGATGTTTTGGTCAACAGAAATGAATTAATCATGCCTCCTGCCATAGAATTAGGACAAGTGAAAGGATTTAGTCTTTATATGATGAAGGCAATTATAAATGGTCAAGGTGATGCTATTCTTGACTTAATGAAAACCAATTTATGGCGTCAGGAATAAAGAGTTTCTACGTGAGTTCGATATAAGAAAAAACCCCGATTTTGCTTATATCGAACTCACATTAAATAATAGAGGGCGTTGGCAATTCTATACCAAATCCATTATGAGATTAGCTCTTAGTCCAATAAAGCAGAGTCAAAAGGCTAACCATTTACCATAAATTTGGTATTTTCTAAAGTACAAAACTTTGTACGCAAAGTTAAGGTGTATAGTATTTAATCTCATCACTAGCGGGAATATTAGATCCATCCCCTTGTTTTTCTATTTGCTTTTTCATGTCTGCTTGGGAAATGATTTTATGAACTCCTCTACCTAAAAGACCTGCTGTGATCAATGTTTTAGCTACGCTATTTGATGTTGTTACAACAGGTAATGTGGAGCCTAACAGATTATTTGCCCCAGCGGTAAGAAGCGATGTGGCAACTAATGTCAGAGTTATTTTTTCTTCTAATGAAAATGGAAGATGATACTCAAAATAATTACTTGCGCCATTAAGAATAGTCATAGTTGATGCGCTAATGCCGCTGACAAGCGAAATACCTCCCAAACCAACTGCCATAGGACCTGTGACTGAAGCAACAGGAGGCGCTGCAACACTAACTATTGTTAAAACGGCAGATCCTATACAGGAACCCATACCAACCACCCCTAAGCTTAATGATGTTAGGCCGCGTATTTTTTGTCTTGTAGTAGCACCTGCGGTTGGGAGTTGAAAACTGATATTGTTTTTATGTGCGAAACACCCTACTGCTGATTCAAGTGTTTTAGTTATTTCTATATAATCTTTTAGACATTTCCCTGTTTCATTAAGCGTTTTAATATTCTCCTTGATATCTTTATATAAAGAATCAACTATTACTCTTACTCTACCTGCATCCTTATAAGAAAAATTTTCTAAGACATTATTCGTTGTCAGAAAATCCAAGGAATATTTACTAAAATTCTTTTCTAATTCGTTAACACTTAAATTGACTTCGTGCCAAATTTTCTGTGTATCAGCATCTTTCGTTCGAGAGCTACACGCATATATTTCTTTAAAATGGCCTTTCAATTGAGACAAATAATTTAATGCACCAACTTCGGCAATCTTTGATATCGCTTGCACCTGGAGAAGATCAACATATCCTTTCAATTCTTGTAATTCTTTCTTTTTATCTTTATTACTAGTTTTATCTCTTGCTTTATCAATCTCTTGTTTTAAATAATCAAATAAATTATCAGTACCTTTTGCAAATAAGGCCGCTACACTTTGACTCAAACTTGCCGTTGTATCTTTTGCTCTATTAGGCACTCTAAGTGACATTTCAGGAGAACCACGACCTGTTGATGGAACAACATGCCGCATTGCCCAATTATTTAGATTGGTAATCACTTCTTTACGAATTGTGCTCTGGGGGTTAAAATACTTAATTATGTCCGATATTTGCTCTAATTGAACAATAAATTTATTTAAGTATTCTTGCATCTGAGCTTTACATGCTTCATCCATAGTGGTGAAGTCGATAAGAATATTATCTGCCATTTGACTACCCCTTCTTAGTTATAATCTCCGTCATTCCTCAGGAGTCTCACCGTTTTCAACTAAATAAGTGGCAATTAAATCAGTACATCTATTACAACTTTTTGCTTGAAGAAAATTCTTATGCTCTTAGGTCAGAGATATACTATCCTCCAATCTCATGATATAACAAATTTATTTGTAGTAGAATAGATAAGAAAGAACGCGGTAATTCTTCTTCAATTCACTAACGCATAAATTGATTTTTGCTAATTTCTGCACATCCATTCTTCGTCGAAGAACTGTACTCATCTATTTCATTAAAAGGACATTTACAATTTGGAACTATTTAGTGATCGAAAAATTTACATCGTTTTTAGCTAAAAACAGGTATCTCACATTATTAAAACAATCTTGAATATATCTCTCAGTAGGCTGATCATTAATTGACTGCTCGTCAAAAAAAGATAAAGCTAATAATTTAGCCTTATTAAAAATCATTTTGAATTGTTGTCTAATAACTTCAACATCATAATGAGTATAAGAAATCACATTCTTCCCATCTATTTTAACTGGAGTCTGTTCCTTTATGATTTGCTCAAGTTCTTCCATGAACATTTTAAACTGAATGTATTCAGGATTATCTTGGTTAATTATGCCTTCCAGACCAGTAATAATTCTTTCCACGTAATGCATAGCGCCTACTTCGCATATTAGAAGCTGACTATTTATTTTTTGAAATATACATTCTTGAATTAAATCTTGAGTATATTGAATATGTTGATTAATGAGATCCTGCTGCTCTTCTGATACAGTCTGGCTCATTAGAAATAATTTTTGTAATCTTTCCTCTAATTTTTTATGAACAACAGATATCAATGAAATATTCGCGTTGGCAGTATTTTTCTTAAAAACCTTTGCCTCAACCACTCCTTGCCTATTAGTTACAAAAATTTCCAATTCAATTTCTTTAGGCATCAACCGTGAACCTTTCGGTATTACATCATAATAGCTGATCCTATGCTCCTCATGTAGCATCTCGCGCCATTTCTCAGGAGCTTCGCCGTTCTCAACCAGATAAGCAGCAATGAAATCAAGTGTCTCTATTACATTTTTTTTTGTTCTCGAAGAAGATTCTTATGCTTTTCTGAAAATGTATATATCTGCAATCTCATAATACAATCTAATTGGTTTGTTTTTAGTAGTATAGATGAAAATAAGCCTTTTTAGTTGATTCAATGATCCCCTGTGACAAAAATTCCCCAATTACAAGCGGCCCTGGATTAACTATCCGAAATATTCGAACACAAAAGGGAAAAAAATGAAAAACAGCCCCAAGATCAAATAAAATAAAAATTGATCTTGAATGCGTCTTTGGTCTTTCTCTCTTGGGCGAAGCATATAGAATGCAATAAAAAGAAACACAACACCAATTAGTATGCTTAAAATTTGCGCGGATAAAAATAAGGACATAAAATAAGGAGAAGTTGTCTGCGCGATATGCTCTTCTTTCGGAATAATTTCAACAGCAGCAGTATATAAATTCATTTTTTAGCATGAGAATATTTTTTTTAATCCTCGCTCCATTTGAACAATATTTCAAGTAGGAAAGTTCAATATTTAGTTAATCGGATGTGCGAACCCATATTATACGAAACTTAAATACAGGTTGTATCAGCTAAATTAAATCTAATTCTTTTTTGAGATCCTACTTTTTAAATCCGAATTCAATATAAATTCTTTAAATAATTGATGAATATAAAGAACACTTTTGTCTTTGTGATAAACCATATAATACTCATTATCCGTATTAAGCCAATCGGGTAATACCTTAACCAAAATCTTATTTTTCAAAGCATCTGAACATAGGTAGTAAGGAAGAAAAGCAATGCCGTGATCAAAACATGCCATTTTATGCAAAAAGATTAAAGAATTACTTTCTATTGCAGGATTTTTAACGTGAATTTTAAATAATTCTTTATCATTTTTTAAAGGCCAATCACCCAGAGAACTGTGCTTTAACAGCTTATGATTCATTAAATCCATGGGGCATTGTATTGGCGAACGTTTAGATAAATAGGTTGGGGAGGCCACTAAACAACGTGGCACTTCTCCAATATAGCGAGATACTAGCCTTGAATCAGGCAATTTTCCAGTTCTAAAGGCGAAATCAATGCCATATTGGGTTAAATCCAGAAATTGATCAGTAATAATCAAACGTATCTTAATTTGAGGATAGAGTAATTTAAAATCGTGTAACAAATTAGGGAATAATTCTAACCCAGAGATTTCAGGGCAAGTAATGACTAGCTGACCTGAGGGAGTCTTTGCATATTCTCGCAAATGATTCTCTGCATAAACCACTTCTTTCAACATGGTTTGGCAATGCTCAAATAAAATTTCCCCCCCTAGAGTAAGGCTTAAGGAGCGAGTGGTTCTGTTAAGTAATTTAATCCCCAGATTAGCCTCCATCTGTGAGATTTTTTGACTGACCCAGGCTTTAGAAATTCCTGCTGCTAATGCAGCCTGAGTAAAGCTACGTTTTTTTACGACTAAAGCAAAAATGGCCAAATCATTTAGACTAAGTGGATTGTTTATCATAATGAACAATATGTTTTTATTTTTCTATCTAATCAATCAATTGACTAATCTATACCATAACGCTTGATATACAACAACTAGGAGGTATCATGCGTTTTATTATATTGTTCATTTGTTTATTATTAACCAACCCCATTCTTGCTAAAGTTATCAATTATCAAACAGATACTTTTGCCGATATTGCGACATGGTATAAGGAATCGCAAGCTGATCCAAAGACCACTTTGATGGTATTTGATCTGGACGATACATTAATCACTATGTCACAACCTTAGGCAGCGTGGGTTGGTGGGATTGGCAATATAAATTACAAAAAAATAAAGTCCCATCTGAGAAATTATTTACTCAAGACTACCAACAATTGGTGCGTATCCAGAATCTTTTGTTTCAATTAGTTAAAATGGAAGTCACTGATGAATATGTAATGCCTTTTCTAAAAAAGGCCGTAAAACAAGATGTGACACTCTTAGGGCTAACAGCACGAGGAAAAGAACATTTAAGCGCCACCTTAATGCAACTGAAAGATAATCAATTTATGATTGGCGAAAAATTATTGTTTCAAAAAAATGGATTGAAATTAAACAATAATAAAACATCGGTAGCTGGTAATTTTCATTGTCCACAATTCACCCAAGAGGTGATCTATCAACGGGGCATTATGTTTTTGGATGGGGAAGACAAAGGTGAAGCTTTGCTTTGTGCTTTAGCTAATACAAAACAAAACATTAAAACCATTATTTTTGTTGATGATGCTAAAAAAAATATAGAATCAATGGATAAAGCATTCGCAAATCGCGACGATTTACAAGTTTTGAATATATTCTACACTAAAGAAAATGCCAAAGAGTTAGAAATCCAAACAAATCCTGATATACAGACGCAACTATTTGAGCAATGGGATTCAATTAAAAAGACCTTAAATGAGGTCATTGTTCAGTCCAATTTCTGAAATGAACCTGGTTGTTGCTTTATGCACCAACCAGGCAAAAGTATGCTAGTAAGATAGGGCTCAATTATTGGAAGGAGAAAAGCCTTTTTTATTTTCATTAAGCGATTCATTAAACTCGTCTATTTTCTCTTTAAACAGTTCACTACGAGTTTTAAATAAATCTGTAGGTGTTTTATCAGTCAGAGCGTATACTATTCCAATAACAATAAGTCCTGGAAAAATCCCAGTTACAACGGTTAATGCAATAGCAGCAATCCCTGCAAGAAAACGTCCTGTTGATCTGTCTTTATTATTCTGGATTATTTCCATGTTTTTCAATGCCTTGCCCTCTTCTTTTGTATCAAGGACCTCAAAATATTTTTTTATTGTATCCTGATTTTTTTCTGGGCTTTTTAAAACTCCAATTAATTGATTAATAATTGAATGTATTTCTACGTTTTTTTTCGATAAATTCTTTTGATATTCTTCAGTAACCTCAAGAAGCTGTTGAATAATTGATTCACATTCTTTTTTAGTATTCATTACAGGTTCTTTTTCCTCTTGCTCCACGTCCTCTTCTACTGGTTTCTTTACCTCTTGCTCCACATCCTCTTCTACTGGTTTCTTTACCTCTTGCTCTATTTTCTGTTTCACTGGTTCTTCTTTATCTTTTGTTTTACCCGAATTATCGCGAGTATAAGCGAGTTTATTTTTCTCTACGCTAAGCGATTGTTTCTCATAAGCTTCCGGTGTTAAAGCGCATTGTCTGCTAAATTCAGTACCAATATTTTCTGCAACATGAGTTGATGCCATTGCACCACCATGTCCATCATAAACTCCAAGAAGAACAGCCGGCGTATCTCCGGTTACAGTTTGGATGGCAACGGTAATGTTATCTACAGAGCCATTTCCTTTTGCTTTGAGCACTAAAGCTTTTGCTATTTCCGTTTCTGATTGCTTTTTATCTGCCTTTAAAATATCCTCTAAAGTAGTGCGTAAAAAATCTTCATGATCTGCTTTAGTTTGATTTTTTGCCCCATCAGTAAAGCCATCACAAGTTGTAATAATTTGTACTTTCCCAATGGCTTCGCGGCTTATATTAAATTTTTTTGCTAATTCATCGAAACTAGTAATATCAATTGTTGCTTCAGAACATACTCCACTTTCCTTAAGGGGTGCGTCACCAATAGCTCGTGAAACTGCAAGCACTCCATTGACTCTCCCAAATGCAACAAAGCCACCTGCTGTCTCAATTCGTTTCTTTTCTAGCTCATCAGTTGGTTTATGAGTTACTGAGTTTAACCTAACTACTCCCAAGACATTACCTTCCTTATCATATACAGCAGCAAAAGATGCAGCATCTGCCAAGGTAGCAGTAATTAAATTACCCTTTCCATCATAAACTGTAGTGGATGCGGTCGTTCCATCCCTATATTTGTTTTCTAAAACTTGCTTATCCAAAATTCGATATGTTGTCCATAAACGTTTCCCAATTTCCTCTGGACTTAAAGAGTCTAATTTTCGATCTAGTGTTTGCCATGCTATGGCATCTTCTTGTGAAGGACGTTTAGGGGCATTCTGAATCTCAAAATAGCCAAAAGGCTGCTCTTTGTCTTGATATCCTACATTTTCTGCTTGATCGTGGTTATACTTTCCTGGATGAGAAATAATTTTTGGCATAAGGTTACCTCTGACTTAGATAAATAATAATGATTGTAATTTTAGCATTTTATTTATGATTTGAACACCCCAATCCTAAGATATGTCAAACCAATTTAAAATGTCCTTGATCTCCAATTTAAAAATGTCCTTTTGTTTAAAAAATATAATTTGTTATTGAGCTTGTGGTATGTGAGCGAGAAGCTTGTGAGTGTGCTCAAACTGTGGTCAACTCTGTTTTGAGTTGTCCATAGTTCCTGACTTCGGA
>NZ_JNCF01000104.1 GCF_000770585.1 Legionella norrlandica
TTAGTTTTATTTTTTTATCCCCGTTTAAAAACAACAAACCTCTATTTTTTATTAAAAAGCAAAACATAAGTCACTTTAGTAAAAAAAAGCCCCTGGCGATGACCTACTTTCGCATGAGGAGACCTCACACTATCATCGGCGCTGATTTGTTTCACTTCTGAGTTCGGGATGGAATCAGGTGGTTCCAAATCGCTATGGTCGCCAGGAAAACTCGTATGACCTCATGCGCTGGTGATATCACTATCTACTGTTCACCACCAAGCCTAAGGTCTGGTAAAAAAAAGAGTCCACAATCAATTCGTATTCAGTTTACTTCACATAATCTGAAGTCACTCAGATTATATGGTCAAGACAATCAGCCAATTAGTACAAGTTAGCTCCACACATTACTGCGCTTCCACACCTTGCCTATCAACGTCGTAGTCTTCAACGGGCTTCATGGGAAAACTCATCTTGAGGGAGGCTTCCCGCTTAGATGCTTTCAGCGGTTATCCCGTCCGAACTTAGCTACCCGGCTGTGCCACTGGCGTGACAACCGGTACACCAGAGGTTCGTCCACTCCGGTCCTCTCGTACTAGGAGCAGCTCCTCTCAATTTTCCTACGCCCACGGCAGATAGGGACCGAACTGTCTCACGACGTTCTAAACCCAGCTCGCGTACCACTTTAAATGGCGAACAGCCATACCCTTGGGACCTGCTTCAGCCCCAGGATGTGATGAGCCGACATCGAGGTGCCAAACACCGCCGTCGATATGAACTCTTGGGCGGTATCAGCCTGTTATCCCCGGAGTACCTTTTATCCGTTGAGCGATGGCCCTTCCATTCAGAACCACCGGATCACTAAGACCAACTTTCGTTCCTGCTCGAGCCGTCACTCTCGCAGTCAAGCACCCTTTTGCCTTTACACTCTTGGTACGATGTCCGACCGTACCGAGGGTACCTTTGTGCTCCTCCGTTACTCTTTGGGAGGAGACCGCCCCAGTCAAACTACCCATCATACACTGTCCTCATCCAGGATTACTGGACCAAGTTAGAACCTCAATAACAACAGGGTGGTATTTCAAGGTCGGCTCCATGAGAACTAGCGTCCTCACTTCAATGCCTCCCACCTATCCTACACAGTCGTCATCAAAGTCCAGTGCAAAACTATAGTAAAGGTTCACGGGGTCTTTCCGTCTAGCCGCGGGTACACTGCATCTTCACAGCGATTTCAATTTCACTGAGTCTCGGGTGGAGACAGTGTGGCCATCGTTACGCCATTCGTGCAGGTCGGAACTTACCCGACAAGGAATTTCGCTACCTTAGGACCGTTATAGTTACGGCCGCCGTTTACCGGGGCTTCGATCAAGAGCTTCTCCGAAGATAACCCCATCAATTAACCTTCCGGCACCGGGCAGGCGTCACACCCTATACGTCTTCTTACGAATTTGCAGAGTGCTGTGTTTTTAATAAACAGTCGCAGCCACCTGGTCTCTGCGGCCCTCTTAGGCTTCGTTACGCGTAGTAACTCACTCAAAAGGGCGTACCTTCTCCCGAAGTTACGGTACCATTTTGCCTAGTTCCTTCACCCGAGTTCTCTCAAGCGCCTTAGTATTCTCTACCTGTCCACCTGTGTCGGTTTGCGGTACGGTTCTCTATAAGTTATGGCTAGCAGCTTTTCCTGGAAGCCGGGCATCAATGACTTCTCTGTACACCTAAGTGTCAGAACCACTTCGCACCTCAGAGTTATGGAAAACCGGATTTGCCATGCCTTCCCCCCTACGTGCAAGTACCAGGACTACCAACCCCTGGCTCACCTAGCCTTCTTCGTCCCCACTTCACCACTTATAAAAAGTCCAGGAATATTAACCTGGTTCCCATCGACTACGCTCTTCAGCCTCGCCTTAGGGGCCGACTCACCCTGCTCCGATTAACGTCGTGCAGGAAACCTGGGACTTCCGGCGTGTGGGCTTTTCACCCACATTATCGTTACTTATGTCAGCATTCGCACTTCTGATACCTCCAGCCCACTTCTCAATGAACCTTCTTCAGCCTACAGAACGCTCCCCTACCACGTGCGCTTTCGCACACATCCGCAGCTTCGGTGACTAGTTTTAGCCCCGTTACATCTTCCGCGCAGGCCGACTCGACCAGTGAGCTATTACGCTTTCTTTAAAGGATGGCTGCTTCTAAGCCAACCTCCTGGCTGTCTATGCCTTCCCACATCGTTTCCCACTTAACTAGTACTTCGGGACCTTAGCTGGCGGTCTGGTTGTTTCCCTCTTCACGACGGACGTTAGCACCCGCCGTGTGTCTCCCGTGATCCAATTAGCCAGTATTCGGAGTTTGCATCGGTTTGGTAAGCCATGACAGCCCCCTAGCCGAAACAGTGCTCTACCCCCAGTAATCATTCACGAGGCGCTACCTAAATAGCTTTCGGGGAGAACCAGCTATCTCCGGGCTTGATTAGCCTTTCACTCCTAGCCACACGTCATCCGATAATTTTTCAACATTACCCGGTTCGGACCTCCAGTTGGTGTTACCCAACCTTCATCCTGCACATGGCTAGATCGCCCGGTTTCGGGTCTACTCCCAGCGACTATCGCCCTATTCAGACTCGATCTCTCTACGGCTCCCTTATGCAGTTAACCTCGCCACTGAAAGTAACTCGCTGACCCATTATACAAAAGGTACGCAGTCACACAGCCTAAACCATGCTCCCACTGCTTGTACGCAAACGGTTTCAGATTCTATTTCACTCCCCTCTCCGGGGTTCTTTTCACCTTTCCCTCACGGTACTGGTTCACTATCGGTCAGTAAGTAGTATTTAGCCTTGGATGATGGTCCACCCTTCTTCAACCAGGATTTCACGTGTCCCGGCCTACTTGTTCGCGTGCCTAGTTCCTCATCAATGCTTCGTATACGGGACTTTCACCCCCTTCGGTCAACCTTCCCATGTCGTTCTACTCGCATCAATAATAAATCACGCCAGGCTCCTCCCCGTTCGCTCGCCGCTACTTGGAGAATCTCTTTTGATTTCTTTTCCTTCGGGTACTTAGATGTTTCAGTTCCCCGAGTTCGCCTTTGTATCCTATGTATTCAGATACAAATGACCGCATCGCTGCAGCCGGGTTCCCCCATTCGGACACCCATGGTTCACAGCCCGTTTCCAGCTCCCCATGGCTTTTCGCAGGATTCCACGTCCTTCTTCGCCTCTTACTGCCAAGGCATCCACCGTTTGCGCTTCTCTTCTTGACCATATAACCTCAATCACCTCAATCATATGACCTAATACTATTCGCTTGTGTTACCTCTTTTCTTTACCTGTTTTTTAATGAACTCTGGC
>NZ_JNCF01000005.1 GCF_000770585.1 Legionella norrlandica
CCGATATGGTGGAGCCAGTAGTAATGCTCTTGCAATAAAAATCCTGGAACGTTTGGTTTCTTATTATTATGTTGGTGATTGGAATAATGATGATCCCATGGCCAGTGTTATTGCGCATGATATTCCTGACAGGATTGCCAACGTCTCATCTACTGCTTTTGTAGGTAAATTTTTTGGCATCCAGGCTAATGATATCCCTGGTTCACAGATTAAGGATATGATTAAATTAAAATTAATGAATCCTGAAGAACCGGTGTATATCAGCATGTCTTATGGAAAGGCTGATATATTCGGGAAATTTCATGGCCGCCATGCTTTACGAATAGATAAGGTAATTCCTAAAGGATCAGGAAATTATGATATTGTATTAATAAATCCACATGATAATACTAAAAGAGAAACCTATAGCTTAGATGACATCGAGAAACGCAACTGTAGATTCTGCCTTTTCAATACCAATCCCCATAGAGCTGGTTTAACAAGAAAACTTCTAGAGCTTCCTGAAAATCTTGGAAAATATGTCTTTGCTAGCCCTAGTTTGCAAGAGATGCTTATGTTTTTGGAGGAAAAAAATCTTTTAATTGATAATAAGACTATTCCTTCCTGCATCATTTTGTATCAGGAAATACCTTATTTTGAAAAGCTCTTTAAGCTTTGTGCAGGTGAAAAAGCGACAGCAGCTAATTGTCTAAAAAATGCCAATGGCTCTAAGAAAGACTTTTTGAAACTGCTTTTAGCTAATGTTTCGCGGATGGACTTGCTTGAAATGGTTCTTAGGGAAGAAGCATCTCAAGAATTATTAGGTGAGGTTTTGGCGGAGTTAGCTTCAAAAAACCTAGGGCAGGAAAACAACGCCGGGATCAATTTTGGCAGTAAGGCTTTTTTTGAATTCGTTGTAAGTTCTGCGATAACACAAAAGAAGACGCAACTGGGTGGCTCCTTTGAAAATGCGAAAAAAATGATTGAAGATGGGCTTATCCACTTTTATTTTGTTGGAGGCATAAATAATTTAACTCGAAACTCCGGATTAAGAGCTTTATTTACAGCTGGAGTGTTTACTGGACAATCGATAGAGACCTTGTTTACTCCCAAAATTCTTTTAGCCAAAGCAGTTGCCAAATATCTTGCTGCTTATGATTCTTCGCCGGAAGTAGAAAGATACATTCAAGGCAAAGATACATCTCAAGTGGATGAAGGATTTCTAAATGCGCTTCTTGCCAGTACTAACTTTAAAAATTCAGATGAAGTGTTTAGAAGTTTGCATAGGCTAAGTCAACTTAATCCTGTAATGGCTAAGGCTTTATTTGTCTTAGCTTCACAGAAAATTCATAGTTTATTTGGCCAATCTTTTGAAGAATATGCCCAAACAGTTGATTTCAGAGCATCCAGTGAATTTAAATCTTGGTTTGAATCTTTATATAAACCCAAACAAACTGTAAAAATTCCTATAATTGATAATATCATGACAGAATCCCTTGAGCAGGCTAGGAAGGCAGTTTTAGATAGTATTCAACAAATCAACTCTATTAAAATTGATTTTAGTCATTTAACCCTGGCTGAGTACGTTGACGTTCATACCAACTCATTAAAAAAGCAACTTGAAAAAATAAGTAACTCTCTCGAATTGCAACAAGCGGCAAATCTGTTGGGATTTATGAATGGACAACATCCCGAAGTTCACAAAGCCCTGCAAAATCAATGGTGTCAGATTGATCTTGCCGCAACACTGCAGCTTGATCTCATCAAGGAACATGAAAGGGGAATCGACGAATATATCAGACAAATAAAAGAATTTCCCATAGTGTTTTACAATAAAAGTACAAGAGAGGCTATTAAAAGACAAGAAATTCGCTTGAGTCAGAGAGTGTTTGAAATTATTCAGAATAAAGATTTTTTTGGCCAACAATTAATTGAAAATCCCAAAATAAAAAATGCCTATCATGACAAAATCAAAGAGATTAATGATCGGTCAGAAGGAGTCCAAAAGGAGATGACAGAGAGGTCAAGAGAATTAATAAGAACAGTTGCGGAACAAATTAATCAATTCTTTGTTAATTTCAGTGATAAGAATTCTTCCTTTTCCCTAATAGAATTTCAGAGAGAGAATTTATTGCGACAATTGGATAAGCTGGTTAAAGAAAACCAGGAGCTGGTGAAAGCTCAATTTTTTTTAGGCCTTCCTGAAATTCCTGAAGCAATTAAAAAAGCACTTCAAACTAAAAAACAAGAAATTAATGAGGTTGCTCAGCAGTTAATTATTGAAATAAACCAGAAAAAAGCTGCTATTAAAATACAAGATGGGAATGCTAAGATAATTGCAGAAGGTATTGAGAAAATCAATTCTTTTAAGTTTAATTTTGATAATTTGAGAACGGTTGTGCTAGTTCAACTTCATGCAGATGAGTTAAAGAAAGAACTTGCAAAAATTAGCGATTCTTCTGAACTGCTACAAGCTGAAAAGGAATTAGGTTTCACTAAAGAACGGCATCCCGAGGTACAGAACGCTTTACAAAATCAATTGCAGATGATTGATATTGTCGCAAAACAACAACTTGAATTTATCCAGGACTATGAAAGAGAAATAGAAGACTGCGCCGAAAAAATAAAAGAATTGCCAGTAAGATTTTATGATACCAGCACTATAGAAGCGATTGAAGAGCAACGTATTAACTTGAATCAGCAAGTAAAGAAAATTACTGACCTTGAAGATTTTTGGGGCCAACAACTAATTATAATTCCAAAAATAAAGAAAGCTTCTGAAGACAAAATTGATCAAATTAATACTCATGCCCAGAAGCTACAAATGACAATTGTTGAGAGAGCAAGAGAAACGATAGATTTAATTAAAAAACAAATTGACTCATTTCACATTGGTTTTGGTGATCAGAGTTCCTATTCGGCAATAGAATTACAGAAAAACAATTTATTACGACAACTGGACGAATTAGTTAAAGAGAATCAGGAATTATTGAAAGTTCAATCTATTTTACACCTGCCGGAGATTCCTGAAGAAATTGTAAAAGCGCTTGAAGCCAGAAAGCAAAAAGTAAATGAGCTTGCGGGACAATTAATTATTGCGATAAATAAGAGAAATGCTGCTGCAATAAGCAATGAAAAAGAAATAGAAAAATATGTCAGAAGAATAGAAGAATTTCCCATAAAATTTGATGATACAAGCACCATAGAAATCATTGAAAAACAACGTATTCATTTGAATGAGCAATTGAAAGCAATTACTGAGTTAGATGATCTTCTAGGTCAACCATTAATTACAAACCAAAAAATAAGGAAGGTTTTTCAAGAGAAGATCCAGAAGATTAATATTGAAGCGGAAACTCTACAAAAAAACATCATAGAAAGAGCAAGAAAAGTGATGAGTGAGGTGAGTGAGCAAATCCAAAAATTTCCTGTAACATTTGATGGGTGTAATACTCCCAAAGCAGTTGAAGCGCAAAAACAACTTTTAATAGTTCAAGTTCAACACTTAATAGATAACAAACCTGATTTAGAGGAAGCCCAAAAGCAATTTGGATATTTCAATAACAATCATCTTGTTATCGAAAAGGCATTAACAGATAAAATTAGTGAAATTCGGATTAATGCTGATGAAATAATAAATAAGATACAGGCTAAAGAAGAATCCAGAAAGATAATTGAAGAGATTGAATTCATAAAGCATTTAGAAATTATAGAGAGTATGTTTGGTAAGTTAGTGAAAAAGGCCAAAGACAATAAAGATTACAGGAATGCAGCTCAAGCAGCAGCAGTTCTTTATCATGATTTAGTAAGTGCAAAAGATGCTTTCTTGGATTCTCAATTGCCTACAAAAATAAGATGTGAAGCATTTCATGCTTCTTGTTCTAAAGCGATTAACAAGGCGTTACCAGTTTTAGAAAAGCATCGAGGCTGGAAACAAGTTCTTGCTGATATTGCTGGTGCCCTGCTTAGTATAATGACTTTCGGGGGCGCTAATTTACTGGCGGGACGATGGAGATTATTTCCAACTCAAACTGAATCTGAAAAAACTGTTAAAGAGTTCTCAGAAACGCTACAAACTCTCCAAGTCAAATCTTGATAAATTTGATTTTGATATTTTTTTACCTAGAAAAAGCAGTAGGTTTTAACTGTTTTTTCTAGGTTAAACTCGTAGCCAGGACTAGGCGAAGTTACATTTCAGGAAAGAATTGGGAATTTATAGGAGCTCCATACCACTGCGCTAATTAGGTTGCGATGCTTTGTAAGTTAATTACATTAATGCTTTTCCATCAACGCTTCAACCGCTTGAGGATTCGCTAATGTCGTCAAATCTCCCAGCTCATCAACATGAGAAACTTCCTTACAAGCGATTTTTCTTAGTATCCGCCTCATAATTTTACCTGAGCGGGTTTTAGGAAGATCGTTTACAAACTGAATGACGTCCGGTTTCGCGATAGCACTTATTTCCTCTTTGACTCGTTCTATCAATTCTGTTTTTAGATTATTGTCCGGCTTATTCCCATGTTTCAAAATGACATAGGCGAATATTCCTTGCCCTTTCAAATCGTGAGGAATGCCGACGACACCAGCTTCTGCCACTTTAGGGTGACTCACTAAAGCGGATTCAATTTCTGCAGTCCCAAGTCTGTGGCCTGAGACATTGAGTACATCATCAATACGGCCGGTAATCCAGTAATCTCCCTCTTCATCCCGCTTGGCTCCATCGCCAGTAATGTAATAACCGTCGGATAAATAAGTAGCGCGGTAACGTTTATGATCTCCCGCGATTGTTCTGGCTATAGAAGGCCAGGGATATTTGATGGCTAATAATCCTTCACCAGCACCATCAATTTCATGGCCTTGGTCATTTAACAGGATTGGCACTATGCCTGGAATAGGTTTACAAGCTGCACCAGGCTTCATTCTTCCCTCATTTAGTCTGGGACTTATCATAATGGCGCCAGTTTCTGTCTGCCACCAGGTATCGACTACAGGGCATCGGCCTTGTCCAACTTTTTGATGATACCAATTCCAAGCCTCAGGATTTATGGTTCGCCCACTGAACCCAATAGGCGAAGCGAGCTCTTGAGCTTGAGTCAAGCCATTGATCTCCAGCTTTCATTAAGGAACGAATGGCTGTTGGGGCTGTATAAAACACATTGACTTGGTGTTTGTCAATAATACGCCAGTTTCTTGCGGCATCTGGCCAAGTAGGTATCCCCTCAAACATTAATGTTGTAATGCCGTTACAGAGAGGTCCATATACTACATAGCTATGGCCTGTAATCCAACCGACATCGGCAGTACACCAAAATACCTCGTCTTCTTGGCAATCAAATATTAATTGATGCGTATAAGCTGTTTGTACTAAATATCCTCCTGTAGTATGTACCACTCCTTTAGGTTGTCCTGTACTTCCAGAGGTATAAAGAATAAAGAGCGGGTCTTCTGCATCCATAGGTTCTGGTGTACATTGTTCAGGTACGGTTTGTTTTAATTCATGCCACCAATGGTCTTTGCTTTTATCTAAAACGACAGGAGTGTTATCATTTTTAATAATCAGTCTGGTAATATTGAGATCTTTGCTCGCTTCATCAGCTTGTTTTTTTAATAGGATTTTCTTGCCACCCCGTTGAAATGCATCAGCAGTGATTAGGCATTTGCAAGAAGAAGCAATCAATCGCTGTTGTAATGCGTGTGCTGAAAAACCAGCGAATATAACAGTATGTATAGCTCCTATACGAGCGCAAGCAAGCATGGCAATCGCAGCTTCAGGAATCATGGGCAGATAAATGCCTACAGTATCTCCTCTGCGAATGTTTAAGCGTTTTAGTACATTACTCATTTTGCATACTTCAGAATGCAATTGAGAAAAAGTTAGGGATTTACTTTGGTTGTCATCATCCCCTTCCCAGATAATGGCAGTTTGATTGGCTTTATGAGGTAAATGTCTGTCCAGACAATTGGTACTGACATTCAATAACCCACCTTGAAACCATTTAACATCTCCTTTTTGTAAACCTCCTCCAAGAGTAGTATTCCAAGGACATATCCAATCAATGGTCTGTTTGGCAATTTCAGACCAGAATTCTATTAAAGAATCTTCTGTTTGGGTAAAATGGGGGTGAGCAAGATGAACATGGGGCATTTTATACCTCGCCTGTCTTGGCAATTTGCTTAATAATTGCAGAAAAATCTATATCGCCAAGACCTTGATCTACAAATTGCTGATAGATTTCGGTGGTCTTAGCCCCCAGTGGAGTTTCAATATGTACGGATTTTGCGGAATTTTGACTTAATAATAAGTCTTTCAACATCATTTTTGCTGCAAATCCCGGTTTGTAATCATTATTGGCAGGAACGTTTTCAAGGATTCCCGGAATAGGTACATATTTGCTCATGGCCCAGCACTGTCCTGAAGAATTGTTTACTACTTCGAATAGTTTTTCAGAGGATAATCCCAATTCTTTTGCTAATACGAAAGCTTCCGATATGGCGATCATGGAGGTGCCCAGGATCATATTATTGCAAATTTTGGCAGCTTGTCCGCTACCTGCCCCTCCCGTATAAATGATTTTCTGTCCCATGGCAGAGAGGATGGGTCGTGCTGCATTATAGGCCTCCATTTCTCCCCCTACCATGAAAGTTAAAGTCGCTGCTGAAGCACCTGCCACCCCACCCGAGACAGGAGCGTCAACCATTAAAAGATGATTTTCTTTAGCAATTTGGTGAGCCTCTCGTGCGCTTTTTACATCGATTGTCGAGCAATCAATGTACAATGCACCAGGCTTAATCTGTTAAATAATCCATCTACTCCAAGACATACGTGTAATACTTGTTGTCCTGTTTGTAGCATAGTGATGATTACTTCTTTTTCTTTTGCCAATTCTTGCAAATTATGTGCTTTTTCTCCACCAGACTCGGCAAAATGCTCGAGAGCTGATTGCTGCAAATCATAACCTGTTACGCTATGACCTGCCTTTAGAAGATTGAGGGCCATGGGCAAACCCATATGTCCCAATCCAACAAATCCAATCTTGGCCATATATTCCTCCGTAATTATCTGGGTTAATTATGGGTAGGCATAGCAAAGGCACTGTCTTTTAATTCAGTTACGGGCCATTTGCTGGTCACTGTTTTGCGTCGGGTATAGAAATGCACACTCTCTTCACCGTGCATATTAGTGTCTCCGAAGACAGAACGTTTCCAACCTCCAAACGGGTGATTAGCAATAGGAACAGGAATTGGAATATTAATGCCTACCAGACCAACTTGAACATGTTGACTATATTCACGGGCTGTAAATCCATCCCGAGTGAAAATAGCCGTGCCATTTCCATATTGATGTTTGTTGACTAAAGCCAAAGCCTCTTCAAAATGATTAACCCGAACTATAACCAGTACAGGACCGAAAATTTCGTTTTGATAAACTGACATTTCTTCTGTGACTTCGTCAAACAAACATGGTCCTAGGTAGAAACCTTGAGAATGTTGTGGGTGCTTAAAAGATCTGCCATCAATGATTAAACGAGCACCTTCATTCACTCCTTTTTCAATAGCGGCCAAAACTCGTTGGCGATGGGCTTGACTGATCAGTGGGCCCATGTCTGTACCTGCAACATCCCCGGCATCTATGCGAATAGCACGAATTAAAGGTGCCATTTTGTTTACTAACGCATCCGCAGTATGTTGTCCTACTGCTACAACTACTGACAAGGCCATGCAACGCTCTCCTGCCGAACCATAGGCTGCTCCTACTATAGCATTGGCAGCTTGGTCTAAATCAGCATCAGGCATAACAACACAATGATTTTTCGCTCCGCCAAAAGTGTGGGCTCTCTTGCCATAAGCGGTTGCCGTTGTATATATGTGTTCTGCGACAGGTGTTGAAGCAACTGCTGTAAATGCTGCAATATCGGGATGGGCAAGTAAATAATCAACTGTAGCTTTGTTGCCTTGAACACAATTCACAACACCAGGAGGTAAACCCGCATCGCTTAGTAATTCCAGCAAGCGAATGGGCGCAGAAGGATCTTGTTCAGAAGGCTTAAGGATAAACGTATTCCCGCAAGCAATAGCTGGTATCATCATCCAAATAGGAACCATGACGGGGAAATTAAAGGGGGAGACGCCGGCACACACACCCAAGGGTTGTCGAAACGTGTGGCAATCAATATGGGTCGCTACCTCAGCAGAAAAATCTCCTTTAAGTTCATTAACAAGGCCACAGTGTAATTCTACTACTTCGATACCTCTAGCCACTGATCCTTTCGCATCATCTAAAGTTTTACCGTGTTCACGAGTAATTATTCGGGCTAATTCCAATTGATTTTTTTCTAATAATTCCCTAAAACGGAATAAAATTCTCGCTCTTTTTATTGCCGGAGTTTGCGCCCATCCCACACTGGCTTCTTTGGCGTTAGCTACTGCTTTATCGCAAGTTGCTTTTGATGCAAAATGAACCTGGCCAATAATTTCTCCTAAGGCTGGGTTATAAATGGATTGAGATTCGGTGTTGGTTTCATTAATGAGTTGGCCCCCAATGTAGTGAGGTACATTATATCCCATCTTTTAACTCCTTTTATTTATTATTAGGGCAGCTAGATAGATAATCTTAGAAAAAGTTAGAACCTATTCCAAGCATTTAACTCGAGCTAATGATTATCGTCATTTAAGATTATTCATTGAATGTTTTAAGAGTAACCTGATATTGCCTATCTGATTGATTTCCTTGCGAGCTTAAAGTTTCAATCACTTCAAAATGGACGGGGTCACCTGCTTTTTTTAAGGCATTCTGGATGGCATCATCAATTCCAGATTCAGAAAAACCTGTAAAATCTTCTATACTTTTCATGGCTATCCTTTTACTATTCCTCCAAAAAATCTAGTTTAGCATGAAGTAATGCTATTAAGGTAATTAACTTCCTGATATCTTAGATAAATAAATAATTTAATTATTGATTTAATTCATTGTTTCATTAAATTATTTATACAATAATGAGAAATTTAAAGCAGTAAGGGAATTAAGCTATGGGAAAAGGTAAAGTTTTACGTGTTTTGGAAAATACAGTATTATCTTCTGGAGTTATTAATACTTTAGAAAGACTTCTTCCTGGTTGTAAATTAGAATATTTTGAAGCAAAGCCCAATTATCAAAAAAGCATTGCTCGCCGAATCGAAAGTCTCCATGATGCCTTTTTGTTTATTTTAAAAGCTTATCCATTAGATCCCGAACACACTTCTCTAACTGTTGAAACTTTGAGTGCTTATGCTGAAGAATGTAAGGCAGCGTGTAATTTAAAAAAATCTACTTTAGATGATTTGCATGTTGAACTTGAAAAATATACTGCTAAATTAGTAGAGGTTATTTCAATTGCCTGGAAATGGCCCAAGGGCAGAGCAGTTAAAGAAGCCATAGCCTCTCTTAATGAAGCTGAACAATACGTATTAATGAGTAAAGGTCGGCATGATATAGCTACTTTAATGCCTATCGAACTTGAGAGCGGGACTGCGTATGTTTTGCAACAAGATCAATCGTTGTCACCTGTTTATGGGCAATGGTTAGAGGAATTAAAGCAATTAAAAATAAGTAATTATCCTAAAACACCGATCTGGTTTCGAAATTTGCCGGAGTATCAACAGGCTTACTATTGTAATTTACGTTTAACTCCCATTGATACAAAAAGGTTAGGGCAAGATTTAAATCAATTTTTAATGAAGTGGGGGGAAATTACAAAACAAGCACTTAATTTGAATGCTGATTTAAACCACATTCATAAAGATTTAACACCTTATCCTTCTTGGTTTAACGATTTGAGCTTAGCTCAGCAGACTATGATTCGCGCTTTGCCAGGCTGTTCTGCATATGAAATTGAATCTAATTTAAAAAAATTTAAACTATTTATGTCTGAACAAGCCAAAAACGAGCAATACACCTCTACGTTACCATTAGTGACAAAAATTGCCCAATGGTATTGGGTGTTGCCTGAAAGGCAGCAATATTTCTTACAATATGTTCTTGAGAATGCAGAAACCATAGAAGAGGCTGTATCTTTTCTGTCAAGCCGACATCGAACTTTGCCCGCTCCAGCAAATTATGGTGCTCATAGCTTATATTTGATAGATGGTGAGGGTAATGAAAAGTTATTTTACGGCAAGCGATATCGATCAAGTCATATTGCAAGTCGTGATGTATTAAAATTTCCAAAGGCTGTCCAACAGCGTCATGTTGATTCAAATCTGATTAAAGTTATGGAAAATGCCAAATTGGGACAACAGAAGTTACTACAAACATTAATTAGCCCCATCCATGCAGTAGATTATATTCCAACAGTAGTAACAGATTATTTGCCGGAATTACCCCCTGATTTGGAGCTCTATAAAATCGCTCGAGAGGCTGTTGCGCGAAGTGAACATAGGCAGGATATTTTTCAACATAACCATCCTTTTAATGTGGCAAAGCGGTTTTATTATACTGCGGCTAATGATTCGGATAGCGAATATTTATTAAATGTTGCAGAAAGTTATGTATCTAGTATCCCAGAATTGCAGTTATTAATAGATGAGTATAAAGCAGTTCTTAATTCACCGTTGGGTTCGGCCACTTTTTGGGACTATGACGGAAGGGAGTTATTTTTAAGTTCTTTGGAAGAATTGATTATTTTAACTTTGTCTGGCTATAGTTATGGTTCCTGTGTTAGCGGTAAAGATAGAAAGGCGGTGGAGCTATTGCATACGGATGCGATGATTTTATATAAGGAAAAATATGGAGTCTGGCCTAAATTTGGTACCCCTAAAGAAGAAAAAGAGCGGATTAATTTTATTAACATTGTTGTAGATCTTTACGTCTCAAGACATCAACATGAGCTTGCAGGACAAAATGCTCCGGGTTCTGAAGGAATTAAAACTCCAGACTGGTATTGGCCACAAGACGTCGCAGCAGCAATTAACGAGCGATTGGGTACAGAAAAGGCATTATCTTATGATGATAGATTGGCAACTGATAATGAAATAAAAAATATCCACAAAGATTTAGCCTATTATTTTTTACCAGAAAATGTATTGCATTGTATCTTAATCGCAAAACAGCTCGGTGAAAAACTATGCACTAAGCTTTATGACATATTAAGTGCGCTAGTAAATGAAGAAAGCCGTTTTCAAAAACCAACAAAGAGCTCTTGGAAACCACGTTGGTTTCCCGATAAGGAGGACGGACCAACTGGGATAAGAAATATCCGGGAAGTAATGCAAGATGAAAACTCTGGAAATGATAATGTGCTTCGTATGGGAAAGATATTTTTTTCTGTTCTGAAGAGGCCAGAAAGCGATTCAACCAGAACTTCAGCCACGAATTCAGTCTATGATCGCATCAGGAGCTTGTTACAACCTTTAAAAAATTCAGAGACGTTAGAAAAATTAGCTAACGAGGCTATTTCAGAATGGCGGACTCTATTTGAGAACTCAAAAATAGAAAACGAGAGCTTAAAAAGAGAAAATACTTTTGGCTATAATAGTGTTTAGCCAGGATTGGCTCACAGGTAATGGGCCAATAAATTCAGGTAAGAGGCATAATTTAGAGCAGTTAAAGTAAATGCTCTAAACCATAAACTAGGGTATTTAACTCTAATACTTTTTGGCAAGCCAATACTATACCGGGCATAAAACAGTGGCGATCAATGCTGTTGTGGATAATAGACAATGTTTCACCTACGCTGCCAAACATAATTTCTTGTCGTGCCAGTAAGCCAGGTAGGCGTAGGGAGTGTATATTAATATCATGATGAGAGCCTCCACGAGCGCCAGGAATTAACTCTTTTATAGGGAGTTTGTTTTTTGGGTTTTTTCTCGCGGCAGCAATCATTTCTGCAGTTTTTAACGCAGTTCCAGATGGAGCATCTAGTTTTTGTTGGTGGTGTCCTTCAATAATTTCTACTTCTGAAAAATATTCAGAAGCCCTAACGGCAAAAAGCATCATTAGAACAGCACCAATTGAAAAATTAGGTGCAATAATTCCGCCTATTTGCGTTTCTTCACAACGTTTCGCTAATTCCTTTATTTGTGCTTGCAAAAGACCTGAAGTTCCAATAACAGGTCGAGCACCGTGATTAATAATGGTTAAAGAGTTCTCGTAGACACAGTCGGCACGAGTTAAGTCAACAACAATTTGTGCATTGGTATCACGGATGGTTTGACCAAGATTGTCTTGTTTTGTTAGTTTTGCAACTAATTCAAATTGTTTGTGATTATCTAACGTTTCGCAAGCAAGTGATCCCATTTTACCATTGGCGCCATTAACTATGACACGTGCTAACATGTGTACTCCCAATTAGTGATCTTGAATTTATAGAAGATAAATTATTGTTTACTTTGGTGTGTTGGAGCCACAGGATTTACCGTGCGCCATGCCCAATAGGAAGCAAAAGGCCATCCAATTACTGTAGCTTGCATAATTAAGGCGACAACAGCTCCACCAGGATTGTCTTTAATCAATAATACTACCCATGGCATGGATATAGCGAGAATTGATAATAAGATTTTTTTTATTTTCATATTGCTTCACCATTAGTCGATATTTAATTATAAGTTTAACATATTTATTTTGTCCATCGGCTGCAATTCAGTGAAAGTTTGGCATAAAAAAGAAAGAGGACTTGCAAATGCTCAATAAACATTGTACATTGTGCGCTCATTTCTCGAGTAATTAATAGCGCAATTACACTAGCTAATTTCAAGATATGACTATCAAATACTCAGGGTCGACTGACTTTTTCAAATTAGATAATTTTGATGATTTTCATACTTATTTATTAAACATAATAAGGGCACCAGAATGAGAAAACAGGAGCTGCACCCACGCACCGCTGTCATCAATAAGGCTCAAAAAAATAAATCAAAACGAGCGCGCTCTGAAGCTTTATTATGGCTTGCGGCAAATTTCCCTGAAGCATTTGATAATTCATTGCGTATCCGGCCATTAAAGATTGGCATTATGTCAGATATATTGCTTCATGCTGATAAAGCTGCGCAAATTGGAATTTCCAAGAGCAAATTAAGAGAAGCGGTTGTGCTTTTTACTCGTCGTCTTGATTACCTGGCATGCTTGAAGGCACGTGAAATACGAATCGATCTGCAAGGAAATCCTGTGTCGGAAGTTACGACAGAAGAAGCAGAGCATGCTGCAACCAAAATTAAAAAGCGAGTAGAAAAAAGCGTTAAGAATGCTCGTAAATTAGTAATGGGGAAAATGCTTGGTCATCCCAATGCTCAACAAGCTATTACTTCAACAGCAAAATCGACGAATGCAGCTGAATTCCATAACGAACCTTTTTTACCTATCTACCCCCTAAGAAGTTCTGCTTATACGTCACAAAATGAGCCGACTCAGACAGCTAAGTCTCCTGTAATTATAAAACATAAAGTATCTAGACAATATGACCCTGATGCGGTAGCTCGTTTGAAAGAAAAACTTGGCTTGTCTAGAAAATCAGAAGAGAAAAAAGAGACGGCAGAATAAATGCGAATTGGGATATTATTTTTAGGTCTTCTTTTTAATTATCAATCATGGGCGGCGCCAAAATTTCTCACATCTCTACCCGCTTTTTATGGGACATATGGGACCAATGGCACTGACTTATGTAATACAGCGAAGCATACTTTAGAGTATTTAAATAAAGGCAAAAATTACGATCCTCAAGTTATCCATGATGGAAAAGTAATTAAGATTTCTTTAGGGAGAGTTAAGAAAACATTAAAATTTATTTGTCAGAATAAAGATAAACTAAATGATCCAGTTTTTGTTAAACAGCATTTTAATTTTATTCGTTGGTATCCTGATTTAGAGAAGGCAAGGCAATTATCTTCCAATAAACCATTACTACTAAATATACCGGAAAATAAGGTTTTAATGACGAAATATTTTGTTCATTTGGCGAATGCGAGTTCAAAGCCTACTTCTACAAGACCTTATGCCTTATATGCTCTCCCAGATGACGAACGGAATTTGACTTTAGAACAAGCAAATTTGAAACCAGGATTAATCCGTTTTAAATATGGTAAGCAATCTATTTTATCTGGCGCACTTAAAGAGAAACCTGTTACTAAATTAGCCTATTTGAGTCGTGAGGATTTGGAAGCAGCACTCCTACAAGGCACGATCGTGGCCGATTTGGGGTCTTCTATTGGTAAAAAAATATTTAATGTTCATCGTAATAATAATATCGCTTATGACCGTACTAAAAATCCATACCAACAAGAGCGTTTTTGGTACTTTAAAGAAGTAGATGGAATAAAAGGATATGGCAAGGATGCTGAGTATAAGATTACAGTCGAGCCCACTGTAACCTTTGCTGCTGACTTAACTGAGTTTGGCTTAGGAAAACTGCTAATGATTCAGTATCAAAATAAATCAGGAAATAAAATTACCAAAATGGGTATTTTGGCTGATACGGGAGGCGCTTTTAATAATAATTTATATCAAATTGACTATTTAGCTGGTAGTTTTCCTGGAAAAGATGCGTTATACCGAGCCACTCGAAATTTGCCTGATTATGTCGAAGCTTATTTTATGATTTTAAAGGAATGACATAGTTAATTTTATTTAACTACATCAATCAGGCAACAGAAATAATTTCCATACAATTGGTGCCACCTGGGGTGCCAATTGTACTCCCACGCGTTAATAAAACATAACCCTTCTTTGTAAGGTATCCGGCATTGACTAATTCATTTAAAATTTGCTGATTTAATTTCTCTAAATCGAATTGATGGAAATCAATGTATATTGGGAAAACATTATTTACTAAACTTAAACGGCCAATAGTGCGCTTATTGGCTGAGATTGCAAAAATAGGAACAGTGCTGTGCTGCCGTGATATCCACACGGCAGTATCGCCAGATTCTGTTAGGGTAATAATGGCTTGGATTGGAAAATGATTGGCGGCATGCATAGTTGCCATAGCTATTGCTTGATCAGCACGGTGGTAATGACAAGTTTCATGATCGGTGTGATAAAAAAAGCTGGCATGCTTTTCAGCACTTAAACAAATTTTATTGACCATGGTAATGACTTTCACTGGAAACAGACCGCTTGCTGTTTCAGCAGAAAGCATAACAGCATCAGTTCCATCTAGAATGGCATTAGCAACGTCAGAAACTTCAGCGCGAGTGGGTTGAGGGTTACTTATCATAGATTCCATCATTTGTGTGGCAGTAATGACTACCTTATCTAATAATCGAGTTTGTTCTATGATGTGTTTTTGAATGGCTGGAACTTCTGCTGCTCCAACTTCAACTCCCAAATCTCCTCTGGCCACCATTATAGCATCGGCTTCTCGAATAATGTCAGTTAAATGCTCCAAAGCTTCCATGCGTTCAATTTTAGCAATAATAGGAGTTATTTTTGCTCCATATTCTTTCATTAAGGCACGGGTATGTCGAATATCTTCAGCATCTTTGACAAATGACAAACTGATGTAATCAACTTCTGCTTCAATTGCTGTTCGTAGATCGTTTTTATCTTTTTCAGTTAAAGTTCTGGCAGCTAGGCCACCACCTTTGCGATTTAGGCCCTTCAAATCGGTTAATACTCCACCCTCCAAGACCTTACAATGGATTTTCGATTCTGAAATTTGTGTGACTTTTAATTCAATTAATCCGTCATTAATCAAAAGATGATCACCAATGTTTAGCTCTTTGGCTAGGTTGGGATAGGCTACCGAAACCCCATTAATGTCTCCAAGGACATCCTGTGCTATACAATCCAGTGTAAAACTTTGGCCATCCACCAAAGTTATGGAACGATTTTTAAAACGACCAATCCTTATCTTTGGTCCTTGTAAATCAGCCATCACTGCAATGGGATGATTTAGTTCCCCTGCAATTTGACGAACGAGAGTAATGAGTTTGAGAGCAGAAGAATCAGCATGTGAGAAGTTAATTCGCACTACATTGACACCGGCAGCCAGCAAAGAACGCAGGGTTTCAGGTTCTTTACTAGCTGGGCCTAATGTGGCAACAATTTTAGTTCGTCTTAGCATGCTTTGCGCGCTCCTGCAAAATAGCAACAGCAGGCAAGGTTTTTCCTTCCAGACACTCTAGAAATGCCCCACCTCCTGTGGAAATATAGGAAATTTGTTGATTTAAATCGTAAAGATCTACAGCAGCTAAGGTATCACCACCACCAGCAATGGAGAAGGCATCACTTTCTGCAATTGCTATGGCCAGAGCTCTCGTTCCATAAGCGAATTGTGGGAATTCAAAAACACCAACTGGCCCATTCCATATAATGGTATTCGCTTCGTTAATGATGTCAACGTAATCGCTTATTGTGTCTGGTCCAATGTCGAGAATCATGTCGTCCTCTGCAACATTGACAAGAGATTTATTAAAAGCGGGGCATGTTTCACTAAAAGTTTTGCCTACTACCACATCAGTGGGCAATGGAATTCGACAGCCTTTTTCCTTTGCTAAAATAAGGATATTACGCGCTTCATCTAATAAATCAGGTTCGTAAAGCGATACACCAATTTCAAATCCCTGGGCTTTTAAGAAAGTATTAGCAATGCCTCCCCCGGGAATAAGAAAATCTACCATTCCTACTAATTGCTTTAACAAGCTTAGTTTAGAAGATACTTTTGCTCCGCCCACAACAGCGACAATAGGACTTTTAGGCTCTTTGAGCACTTGGTCTAACGCTTCAAGTTCCCGAACTAACAAGGGGCCAGCCACCGCAATCGGAGCATATTGAGCAACACCGTAAGTAGACGCTTGCGCTCTGTGTGCTGTGCCGAAGGCGTCCATTACAAACACATCACAGAGACTAGCCAATTTTCTAGCTAAAGTCTCATCGTTGTTTTTTTCACCTGGATTGAATCGAACATTTTCACAGAGGACTAATTCTCCTGATTTTACATCTATACCATTCAGGTAGTTGTTGACAAATCGAACAGGATATTCCAAATTTTTCTTTAAATAATCAGCAACAGGTTCGAGAGAGAATTTTTTTTCATACCTGCCTTCCTCGGGGCGACCAAGGTGAGAGAGTACGATAACTGCTGCTCCACTATCCAAAGCTAATTTGATAGTGGGCAGGGCAGCTTGTAATCTCTGATCACTGGTTATTATGCCTCTTTGATCGGGACGTTTAAATCCTCACGAATTAGAACTCTTTTTCCAGACAGGTCAATGTCGCTCATTTTTATTAAGTTCATTGGTTATCCCTTAGCAGTTCATCATTTGGTGCGCTGTATCAACCATTCGGTTAGAGAAACCCCATTCGTTGTCATACCAGGCTACTATTTTGACTAAATTGCCTATGACTTTAGTTTGAGTAGTATCGAAAATAGCAGAGGCAGGGTTGTGATTAAAGTCACAAGAAACCAAAGGATCTTCATTAATTTGTAGAATTCGGCTTTTAGCCTTGCG
The DNA here is from genome assembly GCF_000770585.1 of Legionella norrlandica. GTDB lineage: Bacteria > Pseudomonadota > Gammaproteobacteria > Legionellales > Legionellaceae > Legionella > Legionella norrlandica. The sequence goes on from NZ_JNCF01000005.1 coordinate 17,398, forward strand.
CATTACGTCATTGATTTCTTCGGCAGATGTTTCGCGTTTTGCCTGGAAAGTTAAATCAACAACTGATACGTTTAGAACAGGAACTCGCATAGCGAATCCATCTAACTTCCCGGCCAGCTCGGGTAAAACCAAGCCAACGGCAGCTGCAGCACCAGTTTTGGTAGGAATTATTGATTGAGTTGCAGAGCGAGCACGGCGCAAGTCTTTATGGCTGCCATCCAAAAGCATTTGATCTTTTGTATAAGCATGAACGGTATTCACTAGGCCTGATTCTATACCTATAGCGTCATGTAACACTTTGACAACAGGGGCAAGACAGTTTGTCGTACAGGAGGCATTGGATACAATGATATCAGAGGATTTAATAACCGAGTGATTAACCCCGTATACTACTGTAGTATCGACTCCTTTGGCTGGAGCAGAAATCAATACTTTTTTAGCACCAGCAGTAATATGACCCATTGCGGTTTCTCTATTAGTAAAGAAACCAGTGCATTCAAAGACGATATCTATATCGAGTTGTTTCCATGGCAGTTTTGCTGGTTCTCGTTCAGCAATAACTTGAATGCTTTGCCCATCAATAATAAGCATATTGCCTTCTATACTGACGTCGGAACTAAAGTGACCATGAGTTGAATCGTGGCGAGTTAGATGAGCGGTAACGTCAATACCAGATAAATCATTAATTGCAACGATTTGAAACTCATTTTGTCTATTATATTCAAAAATCGATCTTAAAATGCAACGACCAATGCGGCCATAGCCATTAATCGCGACTCGTATTGTCATACTACTTCTCCGAGTTGAAGGTACCCTTTATACTCAGACGAACTGAGCATGCTCCTTTGAAAATTCAAAAGGAACGGGGTTACACAATTGTTTGTTTGGTTAATGTATCCAGGGTATTAATAATTTTTTCTACAGTAATTCCAAGGTAATTAAAGGCATCTGCAGCCGGAGCCGATACCCCAAAAGAATCGAGCCCAATCACAGCACCTTCCAGGCCGACGAATTGGTACCAATAAGCGCTACTGGCCGCTTCTATAGCAACACGTATACGAGCGTCATTAGGTAATACTTGCTTTTTATAAGTATCACTTTGGGAAAGGAAGCGTTCAGCACAAGGCATAGATACCACTCTAACTTTAAGACCTTTCGATTTCACCTGTTCTGCTGCTGCAATAGCCAGTTGAACTTCAGAACCGGTAGATATCAAGATAGCATCTGGTTTTCCATCACAATCCGCAATAATGTATCCCCCTTTCTTTATTAATTCAGCAGCATTGGGGGTATGGTTCAGAGCTGGTAAATTTTGTCTTGAGAGTAATAAAGCAGACGGTCCACTATGATGCTCTAATGATTGTTGCCATGCAACAGCGGTTTCCATTAAATCGGCTGGACGCCAGACAGTCATACCAGGTGTCATTCTTAACATAGCGATATGTTCGACAGGTTGGTGAGTAGGTCCATCCTCTCCTAAACCAATAGAATCATGAGTCAGTACATATATCACGCGTTGCTTCATCAAAGCACTTAAGCGTACTGCGTTTCTTGCATAATCAGTAAAAACAAGGAAAGTTCCTCCATAGGGGATAAATCCTCCATGGACGGCAAGGCCATTCATAATGGCAGCCATTGCAAATTCTCTAACTCCATAATAAAGATAATTGCCAGAAAAATTATGGGCGGTGATGGCTTTGCTGCCCGACCAGTCGGTGTTATTAGAGCCGGTCAAATCAGCTGAACCACCTAGCATTTCAGGGAGTAAAGCCGCAAAAAATTCGATACATTGTTGTGATGCTTTGCGAGTTGCAATGGCTTTATCATTTTGGAGACATTTGCTTAGAAATTCACTACATATTTCTTGCCAATCGTCAGGCAAATCACCATTAGCGCGACGTAAAAACTCCTCATGATCTAATGGAAATTGTCGTTTATATTCATGGAGTGCCAGAAGCCATTGTTGCTCTTCTTTTTCTCCTTGGTCTACATGATTCCATTGCTCATAGATAGAGTCAGGAATTACAAAAGGCTCATATTTCCAATTAAAGAACTCACGGACCGAATTGATATCACTAGAACTCAATGGGGAGCCATGTGCTTTTTCGCTCCCGGCTACAGAGGCCCCTAATCCTATGATAGTCTTACAGATAATTAATGTGGGCTGAGTGGTATTGTCTCGGGCTTTTATGATTGCTTGCTCTACTTGCTCCGTATCATGCCCATCGATCGGACCTATGACTTGCCAGTTATACGCTTTGAAGCGTGAAGCAGTATCATCCGTGAACCAGGATTCCACTCTACCATCAATAGAGATGCCATTGTCATCATAAAATACAATAAGTTTCCCTAAACCAAGCGTCCCTGCTAATGAGCAGGCCTCATGAGAAATGCCCTCCATTAAGCAGCCATCTCCAGCAAAGGTATAAGTGTAGTGATCGATTATCTTAAAATTGTCATGATTGAACGTACTGGCAAGGATTTTTTCTGCGAGTGCCATCCTACCGAATTTGCCAAACCTTGTCCTAATGGACCTGTAGTCGTTTCAACACCAGGAGTATGACCATACTCAGGATGGCCTGGTGTTTTAGAGTTTAGTTGCCGAAAATTTTTAAGTTCACTGATGTCTAAATTATACCCGGTCAGATGTAATAAAGAGTAAAGCAGCATGGAACCATGGCCATTCGATAATACAAAACGGTCTCTATTATACCAATGAGGATTTTTAGGATTATATTTTAGGAATTTTTTCCATAAAACAGTTGCAATATCAGCCATGCCTAAAGGCATGCCCGGATGACCAGATTGAGCTTGATTTACTGCATCTATGCTTAAGATGCGCACTGCATTGGCTAATTCTCTAAAACTATTCATGCTTACTCTTCGGCATTTAACTGAGGCACTATTGTCGCTCAGAAGGCATAAATCAGCAAGAAGACCATTCATTTTTAGTTGAATATAGTGTTAATATTAGTGCAGAATGTAAATTAATATTTACCTGTTGTCCATTTTTTGACATAATTTGCCAACTGTATCATCTCTAATAAGATAATAAAGAAAAATTGATTGATAAAATGCAATAAAAAAGTGATATATAAACTATTTATACCAAAAAATCATGACACCAATTATTAGTCATTTATTGAAAATTTTTCCAGAGCTTTCTTCACATGTGAATGCTGATTCTGGAAATTGGACATTTATCGAGAGAATAAAACAGCTGGGCCCTGATTTTTATAGTAAAGTAGCTCGTCTTCACCCTGTTTTAAACATGGAATACAGCATACTATGCCAGCAATTAAGACATAACTTGTCTTCTTCTTATCCTGCTCATCAAGAGCAAGTTAAGGAACAGCTCATTGATGCGCTCCAACTGGCTGAACTTTTGGAATACACTTATCTTCATTATATAGTTGTTCCACGTGAAGTCGTACGTTTGAGTAGACATAAGGCAATATATAAAGAGCTGCTAACGCAATTGGCGGGATACTCTTTTGCCTCCGATGAAAAAGTGGAGGCAGTAGCGGCTGGTTTATCTATAACCCAAGAAATTCGCAATAAAACAGCTTTGGCAAATTGGTTTAGAATTTTCTTAAGCAGAAGCAAGCGGGTGATTAATCTTTTAGATAGTGTAGTCATCAGCTCCGAAGTATTTAGAGATTTAATCTCGGTCCTCGATAAATACACCAATCCCTTTTTTGCCTATCTTGGGTGGTGTTTTTTTGTTCCAAGGTTATCTACAAATCTTGCTTTACTCATAAAACATACCATCCTTGGCCACAAATGGGAGAAAAGGAAAAATCACTGGATTGGTATGTTCGCTTTTATGTTCATTTGCAACGACGTTGGTTTGAGCTTGGAAATGATGGTGTTTGGTTTGCAGCCGGCATTTTGGGTTGCTTTGTGTTAGTTGGGGCATTGGCCCCTTTCTCTATTTATTTATCTTTATTTGCTTTTGCATTTGATGTATTCAATGTGAGCTTACGGGCATACATTGAACTTAGTAGATTATATCACTTGCAAGAAGAATATACGGAAATGTTAAAAACAGAAGAAAATCCAGAGAAAAGGAGAGCAATAAGAGAACATCAGGACTATATTAATCATAGAATAAAGTTCGAGATTTTACGCTCTTCATTAGCTATTGGAGGGGCGCTTGCTGTGTTGTTAGCCATGTCTTTCGCTATACCTGCTTTAGCCTTGGCAAATCCTGCCCTGCCATTGATTGGAGCTATCTTTTTAATGGCCCTATGGGGTGTGACCTTTTATTTAACAAAAAGGCTTGAAAAAAATAAACCTGTTGATGATATTGAAAAGCCTGCTTCTGAAGCCATTAAAAAACTAGGTTTTTTTGCCTCAAAAAATGATAAAAAAGGAAAAATTAATATTCCCGAAGAGCAAGAAACAGAGTGTTTGGATATTGAATTAACTACAGCCTCTTTTGCTTTTAATTAGGAATTGACAATTGTTAATGATTAATAATTCCGTATTTTTCTGATGTAGGTTAGTATTAAATGACGTGCCCCAATTCCACTACTTAATTATTACTAAACGATATTCACTTATGTGAACTAAAGTATAGAGACTGAATCAATAGAATGTTATGCTTTCAAAAATTGTATGATTGAAAGGTATAATATGTCTGCTACTGTTGGATTGCCAAGATTTAGCCATATTGAAATTGAAAATTTCAAATCTCATCTGGATATTTTATTAAAAAATCATTTAAAAGAAATCGATAAGCTTCTTGAAGAAAATCATCATTATACTTGGGATAATTTAATTTATCCTTTGGATAGTTTGGCCGATGAACTCGTACGCTTTTGGTCGCCTTTTGCCCATCTGCATGCGGTAATGGACTCTCAAGCTTTGCGTGAATCTTATGACGCATGTTTACCTTTGCTTTCAGCTTATGATGCGGCGATTGGACATAATCAGAGATTATATGAAGCGATTAAATCTATAGATCAGGAATCATTGAATTCAGCGCAGAAAAAAATTATTAACGATAACCTGCGCGATTTTGAGTTATCTGGTGTTGCCTTATCAAAGGCAGATAAACAACGCTTTGAGGTCATTCAATCAAGATTAGCTGAATTATCCAGCAAATTTGAAAACAATGTATTAGATGCTACTCATGCTTATACCATTCATGTGACTGATGCAAAACGCTTAAAAGGCGTACCAGAACATGCTTTAAATACAGCCAAAGAATTAGCGACTGAAAAAGAGCTCGATGGGTTTGTTTTAACTCTCGAATATCCTTGCTTTCAGGCGGTAATTACTCATGCTGAAGACAGAGCTTTGCGCGAAGAAATATATCAGGCTTATATCACCCGAGCCTCCGATCAAGGGCCTAATGCGGGAACATTTGATAACACTCATCTAATTGATGAAATTCTCTTTTTACGTCATGAGAAAGCTCAGCTTTTAGAGTTCAATAATTTTGCAGAGTTATCCTTGGCTACCAAGATGGCAGAGTCAACATATCAAGTCATTGATTTTATGACAGATTTAGTGAAGAGAGCTCGCGGAAAAGGAGAAAGTGAGTTTGAGCATTTGAAAGAGTTTGCAGCTAATAAATTTAACTTAGATTCTGTAAAACCATGGGATGTTGCTTATCTTTCTGAAAAAAGAAGACAAAATTTGTATTCATTATCTCAAGAAGAATTACGGCCTTATTTTCCTCAGCCTAAAGTGATGCAAGGATTATTTGCCATTGTCAATAAACTGTTTGGCATGAGTATTGAAGAAATTGAGGGGGTGGATGTTTGGCATAAAGACGTTCAGTGTTACTGTGTCGTTGATGAAACTAATCAAGTTCGTGGTTACATTTATACTGATTTATTTGCCAGACCCCACAAACGCAATGGCGCTTGGATGGACTCAATGCAAAGTCGAAGAAGACTGGAAGATGAGACTATCCAGTTACCTATTGCTACTTTAACCTGTAACTTTGCAAAGCCTTCAGCAAACAGACCAGCCATGCTTTCTCATGATGAGGTTGTAACTCTGTTTCATGAGTTCGGTCATTGTTTACATCATGTTTTGACCCAAGTAGATTATCTTGGTGGCTCAGGTATCAATGGAGTGGAATGGGATGCTGTTGAATTGCCAAGCCAGTTTTTTGAAAATTGGTGTTGGGATGAACAGGCATTAAATTTACTTACTTCCCACGTAGATACAGGAGAAACTTTACCTTCTTCTTTATTTGAGCGTCTAATTACCGCCAAAAATTTTCAATCGGCTATGGCTATGTTAAGGCAAATGGAATTTGCTTTATTTGATTTTCGCATCCACCACGAATATCAGGTGGATAAAATATCGTTTGTTGCAGATATTCTAGCTGATGTTCGTTCCAAAACTAGTGTGATACCGATTGTATCTTACAATCGTTTTCAACATAGCTTCTCTCATATTTTTGGAGGCGGTTATGCGGCTGGCTATTACAGCTACATGTGGGCAGAAGTATTATCCAGTGATGCTTTTGCTCGATTTGAAGAAGAAGGTGTGTTTAACCCCCAAACTGGCCATGAATTTTTAAAATCCATCTTGGAGGTAGGTGGCTCCAAGAAAGCTGCCGAGGCTTTTGTTGAATTCAGGGGCAGGCCAGCGACTATTGATGCTTTGCTCAGACATAACGGGATTGTGTAAAAATAACAGCTCTGTGTGAGGAGATTTTGATTACATACCCGCATTTTATGTTATAATTAAGATGTACCAATCGGGGGCGACCTGGCTTCGACGTGGGTTGCAAAACCGGAAGTGCATGCCGAGAATGAGATCTCTCGTAAATAAGACTCAATTAAATATAAATGCAAACGATGAAAACTTTGCTGGTGGTGAAGCTATCGCTGCCTAATAAGCACGATTAGATAAACCCCAATCGTGTACTGGCCAAAAACCCAGTATCCCGTTGACCGAGCTCGCTTATCGGTATCGAATCAACGGTCATAGAAGATAAGCTAGTACTTTAATCTATCCTGGGTTATGGTGCGAAATTTAGGGAATCGCTGTGTATCATCCTGCCCGTCGGAGGAGCCACAGTTAAATTTAATAGACAAGGCTAAGCATGTAGAGCTAAAGGCAGAGGACTTGCGGACGCGGTTCGATTCCCGCCGCCTCCACCAATTATCAAAACCATTTCTGACCACCAAAGACCATCATAAACCCTTGTAAATCAAGGGATTAAGTTTAGTTTTCTCACTATTTAAGTTGTCTTTTGTGGTTTCCTGTTGGCTCAAAAATCACCCAAAATATGCCCAAAATTTTTGGAAAAGTACCCAATATCTGCCCAAAAAAATGGAGTATTATTTAGACGAGTAAAAGCCCTTAGTAATCACCTTTTCCTGTTCAAAAATGCGCGACTGGATCAGTGTTTTGTTATCATATCTATTGGTAGATTCTTTAAAAAACCTTATTTTTAGGTAACAATGGTACTTTAATACTAGTGTTTTGAAAAAAACCATGAATAAGGTGCATAAATAAATGGGCTGCTGCACATGCTCTTCACATAAAGAACCAATGCCAAAGCTATGGCATAATCCCAAAGTCATTACAGCAACTATAGCTGGTTTATTATTAACTGTTGGTTTTGTAGGCTCATATTTGGCATTACCAATGATTATCGCTAATGGGTTTTACATAGGCGCAGTATTAATTGGCGGATATTATTTCGCTCGCGAAGCAATAGACGAATTTATCAAAGAATATGAAATCGGTATTGAATTCTTGATGTCTCTTGCTGCCATTGTTGCCGGTGTCATGGGACAATGGGCGGAAGCAGCAACATTGGTATTTTTGTATTCTATTTCTGAAGCTGCGGAAGGTTATTCCGGTGAAAGAGCGCGACATGCTATCCGAGCATTGATGGATCTTGCCCCAAAAACAGCATTGGTCCGGCGAAATAATACTGAATTTCGAATACCCATAGAAGAAATTCATATTGGAGATGAATTCATTGTTCTTCCTGGTGAAAGTCTTGCCACAGATGGAGAAGTCATTTCAGGACATTCTAGTGTTAATCAAGCACCTATTACGGGTGAGTCAATTCCAGTAGAAAAAACTATAGGGAGTAAAGTTTTTTCTGCAACTATAAACGGTGAAGGAACTCTTACTGTTCGTGCAACCAAAAAATTTGCTGATAATACATTATCTCATATCATATTTCTTGTCGAAAAAGCACAAGACAAAAAGGGGCGTAGTCAACGTTTTATAGAACGTTTTGGTAACCTATATAGTCCATTTATCCTTTTGGTGGGAATACTCATAGCTACTTTACCACCTCTATTTGGGCAACCTTGGCAAGAGTGGGTGATTCGTGCCACAGTATTTATTGTTGCTGCAGCACCATGTGCCCTAGTGATTTCTATACCCATTACACTTGTAGCTGCTCTTGGCACAGCAAGTCGAAATGGAATATTACTAAAAGGTGGCTTATATTTGGAGCAACTAGTGAAGATAAAGGTTATTGCACTAGATAAAACAGGAACATTAACACAAGGTAAACCGAAGGTTACTGATATCATTCCATTGAATAACCATACTCGGAACCAAATTTTAAATGCAGCAGCAACTCTTGAATCGCGTTCCCAGCATCCCATGGCCCAAGCCATTTTGCAACAAGCCAATGAAGAAAATATTCAATATAATCCTGTTGAACAGTTTAAGTCATTAACTGGTTCAGGTGTACTTGGTTTTATCAATGGGGAAAAATTCTACATAGGCAATCCAAAATTATTTATTGATATGGGCCTATTGATAGAAACATTAACACAGGAAATAAATAAATTACAGGCCGCTGGAAAGACAGTCGTATTATTAGGAACTGATAAGGAAATCCTCGGTTTAATTGCAATTGCTGATCCTCTAAGACCAACAGCCAGGCAGATGGTGTCTAACTTAAAATCGATGGGTATTGAACGTGTGGTTATGCTCACAGGAGATAATTTGATAACTGCCTCCTCAATTGGCGAACAAGCGGGTGTTGATGAAGTATTTTCTGATTTATCACCAGAAGATAAGACACGAAAAATTGAAGAGTTAGAAAGACGTTATGGTAAGGTAATGATGGTTGGTGATGGAGTAAATGATGCTCCAGCACTTGCAGCAGCTCATGTAGGAGTTGCTATGGGAGCTGTCGGAACCGATGTTGCATTAGAAACTGCGGATGTAGCCTTAATGGGTGATAATTTATTAAAATTACCTTATCTTATCGCATTTAGTCGTCGAACCTGGAATATAATTTTACAAAACTTGGGACTTTCTATAATTGTAATTAGCTCTCTTGTTGTCGGTGCAATAACAGGTTATTTCACGTTGCCGATAGCAGTTTTAGCTCATGAAATCAGTGAGCTTATTGTTATTGCAAGTGGTCTTCGTATGTTAAAGTCTTAGCCTTAGATGAGTAATTATAATGCGTTTAATACTCTCTCAAGTCGCTTCCTGACTTCACTAGCGATATGATTAATTTCAGGATTGCTGACCAATTCTAATACCGCTTTCGGATCCATGAATTCAATATACACTATGCCTGTATTATCTTGGCGTACAACCACATTACAGGGTAGAAGCAAACCAATAGATGGTTCTTTTTCTAAAGCATGATGAGCAAATTGGGGATTGCATGCGCCAAGAATTTGATAGGGAGGCATATCCTGATTTAACTTTTTTTTCAGGGTTGCTGACACATCAATATTTGTAAGAACTCCAAATCCCTCTTTTTGTAGTTCTTCAGTAACCTTTTTAATTGCATCATCAAATGAATACAGTGTCTTTTTTCCAAAACCATATTTTCTATTATCCATCTTTTATCCATCAAAAATTAATATGCAACAAACCAGATATTTCGTCATAAATAATCTTTAGTACTCAGAATAACATATGATTGGAAGTTGTAGTCAATCATCCCTGTTGAAAACAGTAAATAGTTGCTTTAATGGAAGAGATTAAGGATAAGTATGGGTATAACCTTAATATTTCACGTTATATCAGTAGCGTAAAACCTAAAGAAGAGATTGATCTATAGACAGTGCATGCTGAGCTGGTAAAGCGTGAAGGAAAAATTGATGTTGCGTTTGATAGGTATAATGCCTTTTTGAAAGAGCTTGAACTGCCTTTGCTGCTAAAATCTGGAAGCATAAAGCAATTCCTTCATGTTAGTGTGAGATTTTTAGTACCAATCAAGTAACTTAGCCAACTCAACATACGTCTAACTAACTATGAATTAAGCTATTGAAATATAAAATAATATGATAATTTTGACCTACTCTCTCAGTCCTCGAATCAGACTAACCCCAGAACCGATAATCCTACCTTGTATTTCTTTGGGACCAACATGAATATCTGCCCAGTCATGATTTAGGGCTACTAACTCATATTCCTCATTAGCTTTAGAGGCTGATAATTGCTTATATTTTCGAATTAAAACCTCCTTATTATTTTCAAGCAAGGCCACCACAAAGCTGCCTGGCCTGGGTATAATATCAGGATCAACTACCAGCACGTCATTCACACGTATCTCAGGTGACATGCTTGCATCCATCATTTTCAGTGCAAATGCATCATCACTTAATTCAGGTAATAACATAGAACTTACAGAAATAAATACAACTTCTGTATTTGCGTCCTTCTCATTAATCTTATCGGTATGCAATTTAGCCTCACAAGCCTGCTGATAGTCTAAAAGAGGAATTAGTCGGCTTGGATTTATTGTTTCTTTAAATTGTTTTTCATCTGACAAACACATCAAATAAGCAGGTGAAACATCTAGCGTTTGAGCAAGTAACTTAATTTCTTCCGGTCCGGGAGTCCGAACACCCTGTTCCCAATTGGTTAGACGTGTTTGTTTCAATCCCCCAGCAAGCTCGCCAAGAGCCTTTAACGTCAAGCCTTTAGCTTTTCGTGCTTCAAGAATACGTTTGCCAATTTCCTTTTTGATATTCAGTTCAGTCAAGGTTACCCCTAAAAAGTGAGAATTAACTGTTGAAATATCACTTTATGTGATATAAATTAGCTTATAATTTCACATTTCGTGAATAAAGATCTTTTATTTTTATAAAGATATCACATTATGGAAATAAAAACGAGGATGAGTAGGGATATTACCCATGATGGATTTTGTGATTAATGGTGATGAGTTAGAGGCAATGTGTGGGTTACCCCATATCCAGCAACTGACTTATTTAAGAGGGATACGACCTTATATGGACGTTAAAACCGGAATAGTGGGAATCAAAAGGCGCATCAGTCATCAGTCGATTTCTGAACAGCTTTATGTTGAACCACATCAAGGCATAAAAAGCCAGGGTTTTTCGCGTGATCAGGTTCGGCGTGCTGTTTCAGGATTAGTTCGTGCAGGTTTAATCGAAGTGCAATCCGAAGGGATGCATTTGATTTTAAAATGCCTTTTGGCTTCACCGCATTATTCTGTCCAAAATAAAGCCGCCATAAATCCGCCACAGAAAGCCACCATAAAGCCGCGCGGGGAAATCCTTGAGAATATGGGGTTATCCGAGGTTGAGGCACTAAAAGCCGACACAGTGGAATGCCCAAAAGCCGCCATACCTCATAAAGATAATTATTATATTTATTTATTATCGCAATTCGAAAAATTCTGGTCGCTTTATCCTGAGAAAAAATCAAAGAACAATGCACAAGCCGTATTTGAAGAGCTTAAGCCCAATGATGAGCTGTGCCACACCATCATCAACGCATTGAACGCGCAAATAAGTCATCGTGAAACCATGAAGCTACAAGGCACATGGGTGCCACCTTGGAAATACCCAGCGAATTGGCTTGCTCAACGTTGCTGGGAGGATGAATTACCTACGGATGCATTACAGGAGAAACACCATGCAGAACATACAAAAAATACTCGTAAACGTCACGCCACAGAAGACCTGTTCTGCCCACCCTGTGATGTCGAAGACCGAGAGCACAACAATGTCATCCAGCTCCAAAGATACCTTCAAAGCTGAGAGACGTATTGATTTGCTGTTCTCCAAGTTTGCAGCCTTTTATGGCCATGTTTGGAGAAGTCAGTTTAAGGATGAAGTGTTTTTGAAATTTGCCAAAAAAGAATGGCAAGAAGCATTAGCGGATTTTACCGATGTGGTACTGACCAAGGCGATTTTAAATTGCCGTGAGTTTTATGAGTTACCGCCTACGCTGCCGCAAATGTTGTATTGCTGCAGACAAATTAGGAAACAAGAGTCTTTTTATGTGGTTAAGGATGTGTATGAACCTGCAAACAAAGCTGTTGTGAGTTCCTGTTTGCAGAAGTGCAAGGAACTTTTAGCAAAATAACCGGAGAACACCATGTTGGTTTTAACACGAAAAGCAGGACAACAGATTTTAATTGGTAAGGGCTTAATTCAAATGAAAGTGCTCAAGGTCGATGATGACATCATCAGCATTGGCATTAAAGCACCCCAGCATATTGATATTGACCGCGAAGAGATTTATTTGAAAAAACTCCAACAGGAGCAGGCTGAATCTTCCATGCAAAAGGTGGCGCCATGAGTATATTAAAACGATGGAGCCAATCCCTTGGCAACCTCTATTTAATAGCAGTTTGCACTTTGCTGCCAACGCTGTCACATGCCCAATCAATAGAAAGCATCATCAACAGAACCATCAATTACCTTCAGGGTGGGCTTGCCAGAACCGTGGGCGTTTTTTGCATCATCATTGCAGGTTACCTGTGTTTGGCACGTCAAAAATTTCCTAAAGAATATTTTGTGATGATTCTTGTAGGATGGGGATCATTTTTGGCGGCTCTTCCCTGTATTCAACACTCATTGGATAGGAGATTCTTGTGAGCGATTTGGAAATAAGCCCCATATTTAATGCGCTAACCCGTCCGGCAATGACGGCTGGGGTGACCTTTGAATACCACATGTTAAACCTCATTGTCTCGATGTGCGCATTTATTGGGTTCTCTCCACTGTACGGGCTGATTTTTATTCCACTGCATGTTTTTGGATGGCTAGTGTGTCGATACGACACCCATTTTTTTACCATCTGCGCAAAGCGTTTCTTATTGCCAGAAGCTCCCAATACATCACTATGGAGGGTTCGCGCTTATGAACCTTTCTAAGACATTGAAGCACGTTTATCAGGAAGCAAAAGTGTCTGATTTGTTTCCCGTAACGCATCTTAATAGCCCCAGCATTTTTGAATCGCAATCAGGCTTGGTGGGATCGGTGATTAAGGTGGATGGTGCGGCTTTTGAAATCGAAGAAGCCGATACCCTAAATCACCAACGCTTCTTGCTCCATCAGGCATTAGTGAGTTTGGATTCGCGTTTCATTATTTATGTGACCACACACCGACAAAAAATATCATGCCCTTTGATTGGGGAATTTAAGCAAGGGTTTGCCAAAGATCTGGATGAGCGTTACCAACAACGCTTTAAAGATAAAAACCTGTATAAAAATACCCTGTATATTACCGTTGTGCTTAAAGGAGATGACACGAGCAAAACAGGCTCTTGGTTGCAGTGGGCAAAAAGCCTCTCGATTAAGGGCAATAGTGAGTTGTCCGAACACCATAGGGAACAAAACATCCAAACCTTAAATCGTGTAGTTGAGCAATTGCAAACGAACCTAACCCCTTTTGGGGCAACGATACTTGGCAAGCAGGATGAGGCATTAGGTTTTAGCGAACTGCTTCAGTTCCTTGGGTTGGTCGTGAATGCAGGCCAAACAACGTCATTTAAACACCCTGTGTACAGCCCTCCAATAGCCAACTCGATTCCTCATACATTCAAACAAGAAACCAAATACCCTGAAGGGCACCTCGGCCAATATTTAAGTAGTTGTCAGCTTTTATTTGGGGAGTGCATCCAGTTTCAGGGCAATACTCAAAAGGATTGCGTGTTTGGTGCGATGCTGTCACTCAAAAAATATCCCACCAACACTGCCAGCATCCTCTTGGATTCGATGTTATCGCTGGATTGTGAATTTATTGCTACACACACTTTTGCCCCCATTGGTCGTGACAGTGCCTTGGATATGATTTCTAAAAAACGCTCCAAGCTCTTAAGTGCGGAGGACAAGGCATTAAGCCAAACCACTGCATTAAGCGATTTGGAAGACGGTGTTGCCAGTGAAACCCTGTTGCTGGGCACACATCATCACACGGTGATGTTATTGGCTCCAAACAAATCACTATTGGATGCAGCCATATTGGAAGCCACCAAACGCTATGGCTCTGCTGGAATTGTTGTGGTGAAAGAAACCCTGGGACAAGAGCCAGCCTTCTGGAGCCAATTACCATGCAACCAGCATTTTATAACGCGAGCATCCCTGATTACCTCTCAAAACTTTGTGGACTTTTGCCCATTACATAACACCCAAACGGGCTTTTCCAATGAGAACTTTTTAGGTGGCGCGGTTACGCTTCTGGAAACCCCATCAAAAACACCAGTCTATTTTAACTACCATGCACGAGGCTCTAAAACCAACCCCTCCAAAGGACATGCTGCCATTTTCGGAGGAAATAACGCAGGAAAAACCACACTGGTGAATTTCCTTGATGCACAAATGGGGCGTTTTGGTGGAAGAAGTTTTTTCATTGATAGGGATGAGTCCTCCAAAATTTACATTTTAGCTTCCGGTAACAGCTCTTACATCAAAATAGAGCCATCAAACCCAATAGCCATGAATCCTTTGCAACTTCCAGACACATCAGAAAATCGCTCCTTTCTTAAATCATGGTTTGCAACCTTGGTGCAAGAAGAAAGCGAACGTGTTATCCCAAGCCACATTGCTGAAATCATCAATGATTGTATCGATTACAGCTTTGAGCAACTTGCACCGGAGTTCAGAACGCTAAGTCACTTGAGCCAATTTCTACCTGTTGATTTTCCACGTTGGCCACATTTAAAAAGATGGTTAAAACGTAATGATTCCAGAATTGATGGCGAATTTCATTGGTTGTTTGACAACCAGCACGATGCCTTAAATCTTGATTTTGACAAGGTGGGCTTTGATGTGACATACCTGATGGATCAAGTACAAAGCGTCATCGCAACACCAGTTTATTTGTATTTGCTGCATCGTATGCGCCAATGCCTCGATGGTCGGTTAACCTCTTTTATTATCGCCGAAGCATGGCAGCTCTTTGCCTCACCTTTTTGGGAAAAAGCACTTCGGGAATGGCTGCCTACGATTCGAAAGAAAAACGGGCATTTTATTTTTGATACCAATCCCCAAAAACGATTACTGATTCCCCTATTAAACACATTGTTCTGGATAACCTGGCCACCTTGATTGCCTTTCCTAATCCGCTCGCAGACAGGGAAACCTACATGGAGCATTTAAAGCTGCGTGAGGCACAATTTGAGGCGATTAAAGAAAACACACCCGAATCACGCATTTTTCTTTATAAACAAGACCACGACGCCTTTTTATGCAAACTGGATTTAAGCGGTTTAAGCCAATACATCAGGGTACTTTCTGCCAATACTAAATCGGTTAAATTGCTGGATGACATCATGCAAGAGGTCGGTCATGACCCAGAACTTTGGCTTCCTGTCTTTTATGAAAGGAGCAAAAAATGAAAAGAGCAGCCTGTTTCTTAATTGCAGCAATGGGTATCAGCAGCGCCAGTCATGCGGATATTTTAGGGGTCGAAGATGCGCAGTTGATTGTATTAGCGATGAAACAATTAGGTGAGCTCAAAGAGCAATACCGAGTTTTATCCGATACCTACCAAACAGCGAAAAACCAACTTGATAACCTGAATCAACTTAAATCCATGAACTCTGGACATTATGGATTTGGAGATTTTAATAATAGTCTCGATTCATTACAAAGCTGGCAATCCCCTGTAAGCACTTGGCAGGATGCATTGCAAAACCTCTCTGGTGGCAATCAACAACGATATCAAGCACTCATGGAGGCTTACGAAAAGAACCATCCCGCACTGGATGAAAACAGTTATGCGCGTTTCACTACTCCTGCCAATGCCGCTCGCTTTAAAGAAGATAAGGCCGTCAATCGTGCGGTGATGGTGCAAACCACCGAAAGCTATAACGAAATCAACAAGCATATGGAGGCGCTTCATAAGCTCTCGCAACAAATTGAAAAAACACCCAACACCAAGGGAGCTATTGATTTAAATTCCCGCCTCATTACCGAAATCGGGTTTATTCAATTAATGAGCTTAAGACTTCAGGCGTTAATCAGCCAGCAAGCAGCACAGGAAAATTTATCTGCGCTCCAAGACAGAGCTGAAATGGCAAAGTTCAATCGATTACCCAAGTGACAAGGAGTAACCACATGAAATGGCTTTTGAGTGTATTGATGATTGCATTACTGAGCGGCTGTTCAAAGCTCCCTGATTTGGATTCTCCCTGCCATCACTTTGGGCAGTATTGCCCTCAGTATCCCATTAACGATGAACCCATTATGGAACTCACAAAATGAACACACTCATAAAAGGTCTAATGGTTGGTGTAATGGCTGTAACAATTAGCGCGTGTCATCACGAAAACCCGTTAAAAACACAACCTGCCAAGGCCAGTGTTACGTTTTTGATTAACGCCTCGGCCAATGCTGAAAAGCGATTGGAGTTTGCTATTCACAAGGATGCTTATGGCTTTGCCTATCTGGAATGTATGGAAGGCAAGCAAAGTCCAGAAATCCATTGTGATGCGCTGTATCAAGGCATGATTACTTTTGCCAAAGAGGGGCATTATGTGGGCTTCCAAAGGATAACGCAGGCTGATTTAACCGAGCAAAAAGTGTTTGAATCACTGGCTGATGAATATGCCGAAACAGCAGCCACCAGCTTTCCTCATTTTGTTTCGGGAAGTTAAATCATGAATACACTACAGTTTGACAATTTCATCATACAGCTTGCAGGTGAAGTCGATAAGCTTACCAATCATTTTGTTTTTGATGGCTATACGGCTCTTGCAACACTGCTTAAAGCCCCTTTGGGAGCAATGATTATTCTTTACATCATTTTGAAAGGCTATGGAATTGCTTTGGGTGTTATCGAACGACCTCAGCATGAATTGTTTCGATTCAGTATGCGGGCGGGACTTATTTACATGATGGCCATGAATTGGGATCTGTTTTCATCCTACATGCGCGATCTGTTTGTATCGGGTAGTGAGTCCATTGCCACCCGATTAATGCAGGCGGTTCACAAATACCCATCAGGCGGTTCAATCAATCAGGGGTTACAAAACGTATTGAATGAAATTCTCAATCTGGGTTCGGACTTATTTGATGCGGGATCGCTCAGAAAACTCACGCCCTATTTTGCGGGCATGATGGTGTTTTTATCGGGAAGCGTCACGATAGGTCTTGCCTTTATTGAAATCGTCATCGCCAAGTTGATGTTGGCTGTGACCTTGTGCACGGCGCCCTTGTTCATTCTGTTTACGCTTTTTGACCAAACCAAATCCTTTTTTGACCGATGGCTTGGGGTGCTGGCCGGATTTGCCTTTGTGCTTATTTTTGTGTCCAGCGTGGTGGGGCTTTGCATTCACTTATTGCATTGGGTGACTTATGCCTTTTTAGGCAATACGGATGAACTAACTGCAGCCATTTGGGTACCAATTTTTATCGTGGCCTGTTTATGTGTCATGGGCATCACACAAGTTGTTGCTATTGGAAAAAGTATTGGTGGTTCGGTGTGCACTTCGGCTGGCTCTGCCATGGTGGGAGGCTTTATTGGCGGAGGCTTAGGGGCATGGGGATTTTCCAAGTCCTCCGTTCAAAAGCCAATAAATACTCTGCGCCAAGGATTAGGCAACGCATCGCGCCTGATGGAAAAGGGCAAACAACTGGGGGAAGCCAGCCACCATGTATTCAAGCAACTGCATAAAAACCTGCGAAAAGGAGCATCATGAGTAAAACCAATTTGAACGATTACTTTAAGCGCGCGCGAAGTTGGGCAGACGACCAGTTTGGCCGAATCGAACAATCCAGAAACCGCTACCAAGCCGCATTTTTCTCAGCCATGGGCTTGAATGTTGTAGCTCTCATCGTAATAGGTATGCTCGCGCATTATCAAACCGTAGTGCCGATGCTGGTTCATCATTACGACAATGGGGTGATCACTGTTGAACCGATAGAGAATAAAGTCACTCCAATCAATCGCGCACAGGTTGAAAGTGACATCGCTCGTTACATTCAATACCGTGAGTCCTATGATGCCTCAAGCTATCGCGCTCAATTTGAAATGGTGCACCTGTTATCCAATAGCACAGTTGTCAAAGAATATTTGCAGGAGCAAGATGCTGCAAATACTGCCTCACCCATTCATGCCTTGGGGAATCATATCAAGCGAGAGGTTCGCATTTACAGCATTAACTTCCTTGATTCCGTCTTGGCGAATGAAAAAGACCTTCATAAAGACCACCACGCATTGGCAGAAGTGGTATTCAGTTTGATTGATACCGACAAAACCAGCGGAAAAACCACCTCTACGCATTACAACGCCATGATTTCATGGCGATACACCAATCCCCCGGATTCCCCTGAAACCCGCTGGAAAAACTGGGATGGATTTGAAGTCACGCGCTACTCAAGGCAAACCCGTTTAATGGAGGCTCAAGCATGAAAAAAATACTGTTGAGTGCGGCAGTCCTGCTCTTGTCATTAGGCACCTATGCCCAAAATAACCCAACGTCCTTACCAACCGACACCCGAATCAAGAAAGTGGTTTATCGGGAAAACGATGTGATTCCAGTGCACGGCATTCCCTTTACCACCACGCAAATTCAATTTGCGAAGCAAGAGCGGGTTCTTGATATTGAAGGCGGCGACACCACCGCATGGATGGTGACCTATCATCCACAACTGGAAAATATGATTTTTATAAAACCCACAATGTTTGATTCCAAAACTAATATGACGGTGATTACTAATCAACGCGCCTACTATTTTAGCCTGACCAGCGCTAAAAAACTGGAGCAGGAGCCAGGTAAAAAAGCCTATGCCTTGAAATTTGAATACCCCCAACCACAACCCGTTCACACAAAAAATACGACTCCCAATAAAACGGTGCATCCAAAAGTGGTCAACACCGCTTATCGGTTTAGTGGCAGCCCGCAGCTTGTCCCTCGCCATGTATTTGATGACGGGAAGTTCACCTATTTTGAGCTAAGTAGCCAGGGCAGCGTTCCAGCGATTTTTGCGGTGGATGATCAAAGCGGAAAGGAATCAACCGTTAATACAAGGCGCGAAGGGAAATACATTGTTGTACAGCGTTTAGCTCCGCAATTTACTTTAAGACAAGGTGGCCTTACCGCTTCTGTTTTTAATACACCGGAAATCAATCGCATCAGAGCCAACAGGAGGCCAAAATGAGTATGGATGATAAAAAGCGAGAGGATACTTTGGGCAATCGAACTCAGGTTGCCAAAAATCCAAAACACACAGCAATCAAAGACAAGTTATTGCTCGCAGGCGTTGTGGTGATTTGTATTGTCATCGCGATTGGTGGCTTGCTGCCTAAGCGAAAAGCAAACGCCATGAATGAACCCGATGAAAAACAAAGTTTAAGCATGGCCTTAAACCAAAATCTGGAGTTGATTGCAGCCCTTAAGGAGAAAAATGCCAAAGCGCAGTCGGGTTATAAAGGCGGCGACCCAAGGCGTCCCCCCTTACTAAAAACCATGCAAACCCAAACGGTCAGCAAGGAAACTCTAGCCCGAATGAATGCTCCTTCCACCTTTTTTAATTCAGGAAGTAACGAGGTGGTAAGTCAAGCAACAGGCGGCGAAGTTCAAGCCAGCAAAACCCTGACAGGCCGTGATGGAAATTCCGAGTTTTTGAATCAGCAAAATGATATTACATCGGTTTCTGCAAAACGATTACCGCATCCGGCCATGACCGTACCTGCAGGAGAAATGATTCCAGCAACGCTCGAAACCGCCATTAATTCGGAGTTGGCGGGTATGGTACGAGCAATTACAACACGGGATATCTTTGCCTTGGAAGGCAGTAAATTACTAATCCCCAAAGGCTCCACGCTAGTCGGACAATTTAATACCGCAATTACCCAAGGCCAAAGCCGAATCTTTGTCGTATGGAATCGTTTGCAGATGACCAATGGCGTGATTGTGACCCTAAATAGTCCCAGCAGTGACCCAATAGGTCGTTCAGGACAAGCGGCTGATTACATTGACCGCCATTTCTTTGAGCGTTTCGGAACCGGTGCGTTGTTGTCTGTTTTAGGTGCCTATACAGCAACCGGTGGCGTTAATGGTCAGGATGAGTATAACTCCAGGTCACAATACCGCATGAACATTGCGAGCAGTTTCCAGCAGGCAGCCAATCAAACGCTCCAGCAAGACATGCAAACACGCCCGACTTTGCAAATCAATCAGGGAGCTGCCATTAATGTCTTTGTAGCCCACGATCTTGATTTCTACCGTGTGGCTGGGAGGGCATAAGATGGACGCCATCAAAGCCTGCTTCTCACCCGGTGCAACAGGGCTGCTCTCTCCCTTGCAGGATTTTCTGGAAGATGAGCACGTTTCTGAGATTTTAATCAATAAGCCCAAAGAGGTTTTTATCGAGCGACACGGGCAATTGACTCGTTTTGATATTCCGGTATTAACGTCTCAATACCTGCGGCGTTTGTTTTTACTCATAGCCAATGAAAACAAACAAACTGTATCGGAAGTCTCGCCCGTGCTTTCGGGCAATCTGGCCGATGGCTCAAGAGTACAACTGGTGATTCCTCCGGCTTCTCTTTATGAAACGCTCTCTATTAGAAAATTCACCTTAAAGCAGGTCAGCTTCGAAGAGTACGATGCCATGAACTTTTTTTCATCCGCGCGAGGGGTTGGAGTTAAGGAGTATTCTGAGAGCCATAGCAAAACCGATGAATTGCTTGATTTATTCGATGCAAAAAACTGGCAGGGCTTTATAAGACAAGCCATTTTGCAGAAGAAAAACATCATCATATCGGGTGGAACCTCTTCGGGTAAGACAACCTTTCTCAACAGTTGTGTAGGGCAAATTCCCCTTCATGAACGCATCATCACCCTTGAAGATACTTATGAAATGGATCTACCTCACAGCAATACCGTTCGATTAAAAGCATTAAAGCAAGTTGGGGATCAAACGCAAAAAGTCACCATGCAGGATTTGGTTCAAGCCACCTTAAGACTGCGTCCAGACCGCATTATCATGGGTGAAATTCGCGGACGAGAACTCTTTGATTTTGTATCAGCCTGTTCCACGGGACATAGTGGTGCACTGGCAACCATACATGCCAATAGCCCAAGAGTTGCTTTCATGCGCATGGCGCAACTCTATAAGCTTAATCAGGTTGCGGGCATGGATGAGGCTGATATTTACAAGGTATTACATGAAGTCATTGATGTTGTAGTGCAGTTGCAAAAAACGAATAGCGGCAGACGTTTGGTGGAGGTGTATTATAAACAGGCGTAATCCATGGGTTGTTGCCATTGTCTTGATATGTGGGCTTACCGTAACCTGCCAAATGGCAGTGCTGTTAACTGGTATCGCTCAATGGGCAAGTCCGCTGGTGTTGGTTGATTTATTAACACGGGGATTTTATTGGGAAACAGCCATAGCAAGTGGTATCACTGCGCTTTTAATGAGTTGTGTGGTTGGCTTTTTGAAACAGGGATTTTACCGATACCTTTCGTTTTTAATCAGCAGCATTTTTCTGGGTGGAATGGCTGTTTTTCTGCTGGGATTTGAGCTTTATAGCTGGATTTTTTTAAGTTCTGTACAAAGCCTCTCAGGACTCATGGAGCTTGCCTTCCTTCGTTATCAAGAACCTGAGCTGTGGTATCTTTTCCTGACGGTCGAGGGGATCGTTTTTCTCCTGACATTCTTGGCTATTGCGCTTTACTTGTTTCATTGGTTTAAGCCCAACAACAAGGCACTCGGTAACGCGCATTTTTCAAATGGTTTTGAAACTAAAAAGGCTGGATTTTTCGAGCGTCAGGAACAAAGCATCATTATTGGAAAAAAGTACGGTGCGCCTCTGTATTCAAACGGCTTTGAACACGCTCTGGTTTTTGCACCCACCGGAAGCGGTAAAACACGAAGTATCGGCATACCTAATCTTTTTAACTACCCCTATTCGGTAGTGTGTAATGATGTAAAGCTCACGCTGTTTAAGACCACATCAGGCTATCGTGAACGTGTTTTGGGGCATCAATGCTTTTGCTGGGCACCAGCCGATGAGAACCGAATCACTCACTGTTACAATCCCTTATCTTTAATCTCTGAGGACAAAATTCAACGCCTGACCGACATCCAGCGCATAGCCCATATTTTAATTCCGGACAATAAAAAGTCCGACCCTATCTGGCAACAAGCCTCACGCAAATTATTTAAAGTGGCTGTGCTGTACCTGCTGGATACACCGGACAGACCCACAACACTTGGTGAGATAAACCGCTTGGTCAAACAAGCTGGATTTGATGATTGGCTGGCCTCAGTTTTGGAAGAAACCGATCATCTAGACCCTGAGTTTTACCGCAATGGCTATTCCTATTTGAATAATCATGAAAAAACGAGAAGCTCGATTCTTGAAACGTTTTCAGGATACTTTGAGTTATTCGATGATCCAACCATTGATGCAGCCACAGCGCGTTCTGATTTTGATTTACGCCAGTTAAGACGAGAAAAAATAACGATTTACATAGGCTTTACCGATGATGACATGGAAAGGCTCTCACCATTACTAACACTGTTTTGGCAGCAGCTTATTTCTGTCATGATTAAAAAAATCCCCGACCCAGTGGATGAACCCTATCCGCTGTTATGCCTGATTGATGAATTTTCGTCATTAGGCCGTATCGAAAGGCTAAGACGCTCACTAAAATTGCTGCGCGAATACCGTGTGCGTTGTGTGCTCATCATGCAATACATTGCCCAAACCTATGAACAATATTCCCATGACGAAGCCAAAGCCTTTACCAACATTAAAACCAAAATAGCTTTTGCCACGGAGGACATCCACGATGCGGAGTATGTCAGTAAATTGCTGGGTACGCGCACCGTGAAAGTATCCGCAGGCTCCACCAGTACCCAAACCCAAGGTTATTCCGAGTCTAAAAGCTACAACTATCAGGCCATCCCTTTATTAAGACCGGATGAAGTCATGCGTTTACCCGAAGATAAAACCCTGATTATGCGAACAGGTCATGCACCAGTAAAAGCAGAACAAATGGTTTGGTATTTGGATACCACAATGAAGCATTTAGCCTGCGGCAGTACCGAAGTACCGCGCCAAAACGTTACGCATCATCCATTTGTCCATCAGGCATCGGATAAATCGCTGATGCCTGAAGCACTCGAACTATAAACCACTACAGGAGGAAACAAAGCCAGTAATAAAATCACAAAGGATGCTCTTTAAAGAGATTATGGATTCATACAGACTTAATTGAGGTAAGAATCAGAATGAATCATCTTAAAATTATAGGTACAGCAGGGCTTTTCGTGATGTCATGTGCAGCTCAGGCAAATGACAAGGAACTTTGGGCTCATATTGAGGCGTTATACAGTAAAATTGGTACTTTGCAAACGCAAATTAACTCGATACCCCAAGGTGCACCCGGTCCAATGGGTCCAGCAGGACCAAAAGGGGAGCGAGGACCTGCCGGAACCTATACAGCAGGAGAAGGCATTTCGATCAGCAATGGTGAAATAAAAACGACTCTAACCCACCACATTGGCGAAGAATATAACGGGGGCATTATCTTCTGGGTCGATAAAACAGGACAGCATGGATTAATTGCTTCCAAAACCGACCTCAATAACAATGAAGGGATACAATGGCGAAACGGCGAAAGTGGCAATAAAGTAACCAATGCCCGCGCTGATGGGATTTATGCAGGCGAATCCAATACCAAACTCATCATTGCCCAACAAACCATAGACAACCAATCAGGTACCTTTGCCGCACTTCTGGCTGCAAATTATCGCGTGCTAGGCGATGGCATAACGCCTTGCCCAAACCCAACTACAGAATCACCCACTTGTTACGGGGGATGGTATTTGCCTTCAGCCTATGAATTGACCTTGCTTCACAATAATCTGCAACGTCAGGGCATTAGTACTTTTGCACCGGACTATTATTGGAGTTCGACTGAATCTGGAGTAGGTGAGGCATGGCTTCAGAATTTTTCGACTGGGGAGTTAACAGCTAGTGGCAAGGCCAATACTTTGGGGCACGTCAGAGCGGTTAGTCGATTTTAATGTCAAGCAATAACTACTCATTTGCCTATGGGTAGTTAAAGCACATACAACTTAAAACACAAGAGTCACATCTTATTTAATCAATACTAATTCCTGAGCATTGGGCAAGTTCTTTAAATGCTTTTATTAAGTTTAATATTTCCTCTTTATTGGGTGTTATCTCTTTATGAATGAACCTCCACGGGTGATGGTAATCATTTCTGATACATGAGAGATATTCTTTAATTTGCTCTTTATGGGATTTTTCAAATTGATTGAACGGGCTTTGCGGAAGAGTCATAAGAATATCTAGCAAATCACCAATACATAGCTTATGGGGTTTTTTATTTTTATAGTTTTCATCATTTTTGACTCTAGTATCAAATTCATAAATAAATGATATATATGATTTATACATAATCAAACAAACCGCAGCCTCAATGCCATGTGTCAAAAGCATATATGTAGATAATTCAAGGCCATTTTGATTCAATATTACAGTCAATTCATCTGCTATTTGATGTATTAGGCTTGTGCCTTTCTTAATTAGTTTTGATGATTCCTGAAGATGTACATTATATTTTTCAAATTTCGTATGGAATTCTTCAAAGTTGTTGTTAATCTCTTCGCTAATTTGTTGGAATCCTAGGCTCAAAAAAAGATCCCCTAATTTTTTATTAATTATCTGATTGTATTGCTTATCCAACTCCAGCCATTTCTCTGGAGCATGATCAATATTAAATGACTCATCACTTTTAAGACCATATTCAATCTCAATTTGCCTCATTTTCTGTGAAATGGGATCAAGCTCATCGCTATACTCTCCATTTGCCCATTTAGCTTCATTTTTTATATTTACAAATGCACACAAGAACGTATAACTTTCTTTTGTAGGCCGCTCTTGGTAGTTCTTGGCAGCATTTTCTATTTGCTGATCAATAGAGTCCATATAATTCAATATTAGGTAAATTTATTAAAGTATATTCAACTTTTATCATTAGCACACTTTTGTTGAAAATGGGGGGTTACCTTAGGGTAACCTACTTCAATTCTAGGCTGTGCTATTCATTCTCCAAATTTTCTACGCGGTCATAGGGTATATTTTCAGATTTTATTCATATCAACGCTCTTGATTTAACTGTTTTTCTTTATGTTTCTGATAGAAATTGTTTATCTTTTGATAAAGCTCTGGATGCCGATTTCTAACTTGTTTGACGACATCCTTATTATTTAGTATTTCATGTGAAATAGCCATGATCTCCTTATCAGCTTTTTCAGCAAAGTAACCAGTCATTCGTTGCCGCTTCTTAATAAGGGTTTCAATCTCATCAATTTGAGGAAAGTGTTTTTTCAAACTATCGGAGGATTGCTTTGATAGTTTGTCTTTGCGCTCAGTCACTTTTGTATCAATTTTGAGTGCTTCCTGCTTCGCATAAATTCTTGCTTGGACAATAGACTGCAATTGATTCTGTTCCCCAGCGTTCAAAAGATAAGCTTCATAATGAACAACATAATTATATGCACTCTTGATTTTATGCCCCACGCCAGCAATGTGATTGAGCACGCGACCTATGAGCTGATCCGGATTAAATCCGGCACGGGTTGCAAAGTCCAGCGGCCAATCAATCACATTATCCCTTGTGTTACTCCGCGATAAGGTTTGTTTCAGTACGTTCATGGTGGGATGGTTAATAGAATCCGCATAAATTTTGAGGCTGTCTTTATGGCGGGTCATGGCAACAAAGCTCAAGTGCCGATCCCAGTATTTGCTATCAATCAAAACCTTTGAATGTTTGACTGTCATCCCCTGTGATTTATGAACCGTCAGGGCATAACCGTAATCCATCTTAGTGTAACTACGGGGGATGGTGAGCAGCTCGCCGCTGTCGAGTTTGATTTGAAACTGGTCGTTTTTGATGGATTGAACGGTGCCCAAATCTCCGTTTCTGACTCCAAGGGTTTTATCATTTTGCCGGAATAGCAGCCGCTCCCCGATGGCTATTTTTAACGGTTTTTCAAACCCTTGAAAAGTGATTTCTTCCAGTCCAAGTATTTGCTTCTCCTTTAATGCCAATCGTGCCTGCTCATTTAAATAGCCAACAGAAGCTCTGGTAAATGCCAACACGACAGAATCTTGCAAATTTGTCTTGCTAATATCTGCTTGCCACTCGTGGATTAAATTTTGGGCTGCAGCCTCAGTCGTCTCAGAAAAGACAATTGCGCCTTTTTCATGATAGTGGTCTACCGCCTCAGCAATCATACCTTTAGCCATATTCATACTGGCAAGCCTGTCGCCCAAATCATTTTGACGTTTAATGTGTTCAAGCTCGATATAGCCTGTTAAGACGGCTATCCCCCTGAAAATTTCACCCTTGTGAATGGGTTTTAATTGATCCGGATCGCCCACAAGAATCACCTTGGAACCTGCCTTTTTGGCTTCACGAATCAGTAGTGCCATGCTGGAAAAATCCACCATGCCCGCCTCATCGATAATCAAAACATCGTTGCTGTTGAGCTTTAGTTGCTGGTTCGCCAATTTATAAGTCAATGAGGCAATGGTAGAGGATGCAATGCCTGTATCCGTTTGCAAGGATTTAGCAACTTTTCCAGACAAGGCAGCACCGATAACACGATAGTTGTGCTGCTCATAATGATCTTTAATCGGCTTTAACAAATAACTTTTACCTGTACCCGGCCGACCTATCACAACTGAAATTTGAGAGCCTCCGGTAATGTAGCGAACCGCCTCTAATTGCTCATCGCTCAAGGTGTAATTTTTGATGATTTTATCGATGCCTTTATCGCCAATAACATCCTTGTTTTTCATCATGGCTTCGACATCATCCCGCAGTTTTGCTTCCTGTATGTATTGGTGACGGGTGGTATAACACAACTGACCCCGTTCATTGCTTCCCAGCTCAATGAGATCTTTATGCCCCATAATTTGCTCAACCCAGTGCAAGTAATTCTGTGGGGTATCGCTTGAATTAAAGGTTTTAAACACTAATCGCTCTACGTCACGGCGGGTAAACACGCTGTGCTGTGCCGAAATATGGTTGATGACGTTATCAATATCATCCAACAAAACCTCCTGCCGCGCCTGCTGTAGAATGGTCTTTTCGGTGAGTAGATAATGGTTGTCTGTATCTTTGAGTTTGCCATGATGCCGTTCTGAAATGATGTGATTCAGGTCAACCGTAAAATCGAGATTCTTCTCAAGAAAAAACTCATTTTGTATATCACGCCACTGTTCGCCCCAATAGTCTTTTTCGACAATAAATCCTTTAGCAAAAGCGGGATTCAGATCGCGTGCTTTGTATTTTGAAAATCCTGTTTTTTCCAAACGGCGGGTGGTAATCAGAATATGCGCATGAGGATTGCCATCATGGTGATCATGAATTGCAACATCAGCAGGAACCCCCTTATCAACAAAATGAGTCTGTGCAAATCGTCTTGCCAACTCAATCTGTTGCACTAAATCCAGTTCTTTGGGAAGTGCCAAAACGATGTCCTTACACACTTGAGCATCACATCTTTTTTCAGCAAGTTCGGCCTGATTCCATAAAAATTCACGGTCGGAAAATGCGTTAGGACTCCCTTCGGGTAACAGGATGTCGGAGTAAATGACATCATGACGGTTGGAATAATCATGTGTTATGCCAGTGCGTGCATCATATAACTTGGCACCAGAACGATAGCTACTGGCAGCAATGGCACTGTGGCCTTTGGCACGACTATGAATGGAGACTTGGGCAAAAGCAATCGCCATGAATTCACGCTCTAATCGAAGTGATCCATCGGTTGCTTTGAAAAAAGAAAAATACCTTATCCATAAAGGCATTTTTGGGATGTAGTTCTAATTTAGCAAACATTCGAATGAATGTATATTGCGCCCTAGCTTTCGCTTCGGGATTTTGAAGTTCGCTGCGCTCACTTTTTTGGACGATTTTCTATTGCATTTAGAGATCCTACATTGTACGCTTGATTTGTTAACCTCATTTGCGGAGATAAAATTATGTCAAAGATGACAGTATCGCAAATGGAAGCAGTACTCTTGGATAGAATCGAAAAAGCTAAAATCAAGCTGGATAAATTACAACAGAAGCATAAGCTTGAAATTGGCCATCTTGCCTACAAACACGGCCTTCATCAATTTGATACTAAGCGATTGGATGCAGCATTTTTAAAAATTGCTAGTGAATTGCGACATGATAACGTTTAAACAAATTGAGAAGGAAAAGCAATTGATCGCTCGTAGTGAAAAGTCTCTTGCTCTGGAAAAATTAAAGAACCGTCGTGCAGATACTCGGCTGAAAATTGAGTTTGGAGGTTTAGTAATTAAATCAAGAATGAATCAGTTTAATAAATCTACTATTTTGGGAGCTCTTGTTTATATTTTTGATCTAATGAAGCAAGATGCGTCTCTTGAAAAGAGATTAGAAGTTAAAGGACAGCATTTGTTTAAACAATGATTGAGGTTTTATTAATGACAGAACTTAACTATGTTGGGTATCAACTTAAAAATATAGGCAAAATAAACATTGTTTTGGGTAAAAATGGTTGTGGAAAAAGTACTCTTCTTAAGCAACTTTCAAGAAATATTGATACCAATTTATATGGAAAAATAAAATATATTACTCCTGAGAGAGGTGGTAATTTAGTATACGAACCTAACATCGATCATAATATTTCGACAAATGTTAGTTGGTTAAATGATACTCGCTATGTTAATCGACTTGAAAATTTCCGCCAGCAAAGTGTTGCCCAATTTAGAAATCTTGAACTTTTATTTCATAGGGAAGTAGAATATCAAAAGAACTAAGATCCGATTTTAACTATACATTTGATTTGTATTTCAACAAACTAAACAAGTTATTAGATAATATTGAAGTTAAGCGATCAGGTTCAATATTTAAAATCTACAAAAAAGGAACTGATCAAGAATTAAATCCGAATGAAATAAGTAGTGGGGAGTCGGAACTCATTTCTTTAGGAATAGAATGCCTTGTCTTTGAAAAGGAATGTAACAAAGAAAAACAAAACATTTTATTTTTAGATGAACCCGATGTCCATTTGCATCCAGATCTTCAAGCAAGGTTATGTAACTTTATACGTGAATTAGTAAGTAATAAAAATGCCATCATTTTCTTGGCAACTCATAGCACCGCAATTTTGGGAGCATTAGAAGATTTTGAAGGTACACACATAGAATTTATGATTGCGGGACAAAAAGAACTAAATTTCAAAAAAATTTCGGATGAATATCGTAAGATACTACCAATTTTTGGAGCTCATCCTTTATCCAATCTTTTTAATCAATCTCCTATTTTACTCGTTGAAGGTGAAGATGACGAGAGAATATGGCAACAGGCAATAAGAACATCAAATAAGAAACTGAAATTGTATCCATGCTCAACCGATGGCATATCGAACATGCCAGCCTATGAGCAAGATATCGAGCAAATAATAATGGCTGTTTATGATGATGCAAGTGCCTTCTCTTTGCGTGATAAAGATGAAAATACTTCTAATATAGAGGATCTAAAAAAAATTAAGCGTTTTATCCTGAATTGTCGGGCAGCAGAAAATTTATTATTAACTGATCAAGTATTAGAAACTCTCGATTTAACATGGGATGAGTTAGTAAGGAGAATTGAGACATGGCTTTCTAATAAACAAAGCCACCCACATTATCAAGTAATGTTGAATTTTAAAGATAGTGGATACGATAGACAAAATTTTAACCTAAAAGAAATTAGAAACGACCTAATGTATTTAATTGAAAAACCGGTATCTTGGGAGGTTGCAATAGGTAAAACTATTGGAAAATTAGTGGCCAAAGATGAATTGAAGAAAAATACCGCCCCTAACTCACATGATATCGCCGCTTATCTTGGAGAGAGGCTTGTCGAAATTTTAATTACAAACAAAGATTCTAACATTTCTAATAAAGTAAATTAAGCAGTAGAAATAGATTAATATACAGGCCAAGGAGCTCTTTTTATTTGAATAAAATTATTGAAATTAATTAGTCTTAATTATATATTGCATTTGTTTTTAGGATGTAGGATAGATTTAAATGGAATTCTTAGATTTTTGCAAAGCAATTAAAGTATCTGTTGAAAATTACAACAAACTTAATGGCGTTTTAAAAAATAGCCTTTTTTTACTGGCAGAGTTAGATAAACTCATCGGAAGCCATGATCTTAATCAATCTCTCTGCATGACCCAAGCAACCATTTTATTTGAAGGCTTTTACCGTCATCTGAGCACAGACTCTCTTAAACATGAATTTCAGATTATTAGAGCTAATCGATGGGCACATCACTTTGGCACACCCACAATTACTTTTCTTCTATCATTCAAAACGCAGATTGATCAGACAGTAAAACTATTCGGTGAATTAACTGATGAAGTAGAGCCTCCTCTTGAGCTTCCATGGAATATTTCCAAAACTGAGGAGCTGAGCATAGATAGTGATAATAATATCGTTACTAATCCCAAAAGCATTACTCATGTAGAGGCACCATCATCCAAAGAAAGCACTGGTATATTTACTAAAACACATAATCCTTTTGGCGGGTTTACAACAACACCGTGCGATCCAGTTTCTCAGAAATTCATTGAACATGCAGCTTTATCAGCTAAGCAAGGTGGTAAAGTACTGGAAATAGGTGCAGCCTTTGGTGCAGCAACATTGGAAGCAATTGCAAAAGGAGCAACCGTTTTTTGTAATGACGTTGAGCCAGAAAATCTAGCTGTTGTTCGTCAACGTTTCTTGGAACTAACTGATGATTCCAGTGAATCCTTGACCGGAGATAGTAGTAAGCTAATTCTTGTACCCGGAGAATTGCCTAATGAGCTCATTGGCCTTCCTGAAAAACAATTTGATGCCATTTTGATTTGTCGTGTTTTACATTTTTTCTCAGGTGCAAAAATAGAGGAATCATTGGCTTTGTTGTCAAAATTACTGACTCCAAATGGAAAAATATATATCGTTTGCGAAACACCGTTTTTGAAAAACTGGCAGCGATTTATTCCTGAATTTAATAGACGAGTCGATAATAATGAAGAATGGCCTGGTGAAATAACTGAACCAGCAAAGTATGAAAGTAGTGGGCGGGTTAGCTCGTTACCTAAGTTTGTGCATTGGATCACAAAGGAAGTATTAGAACGGAGTTTAATGAAAGCTGGTTTTTCAGTAGAACACTCCGAATACATAAATAGAAAGGGACAATTTCCTGATGATTTATTATTGCCAGAGTATGGTAAAGAGAGTATTGGTGCAATTGGAATGATTTGAGTAATGGATTATGAAACAGAAGATCAGTTGGTATGAGTGGTTTGCCGACATGCTAAAAGAATTTGTGGCTGAAACAGCGAAAAAGCCTCAATATGAGATTGTTGATATTTTTGAGTGTAAAAAAACAGGCTTCACAAAAGCAGTAATTAAATTGTCTGAGAGGCATACAAAAGAAAAAAATATCAGCGATATTATCATGGATAACGAATTAATTGAGAATCTGGATACTAAAACCGTACGTACTTTAACTTATATGGCTACTGTAGAGCGATTAAAACCTGATTATTCTATCGTGGTTCAGCATATGACTCCTGAAGTAGATGAGTATTTACTTGAAATAAGATCAAAGTCTAAAGCAACTACTATAAAAAAATCTCCTTCCGAGCTTTCAAAAGATAAAGAATTAATAGCAAAGTTTAAACCTGAAGATGCTAATAAAATTGGTTATATGGCTGGGGTTAGAGAAACTGTGAAAGAATACCAATTAGTTAATAAAGATAAATAGCAGTAGTAAGGAGATGTTTTGAGGAAGGAAATTTTTGACGCATTAGCTCGCAAGAAGCAATATAAATACCCTTACTTATTGCTTGGTCTTTATTTAACTTTTTTACTATCAACAGTGTGTTTAGCAAGCAGGATAACTCAGATTGGATCAATGCTTGAACCCGGAGGTATTTTTGTATTTCCTCTTACTTTTAGTATTTGTGATATTGTTGGTGAGGTATATGGATATGCATACCCCAGATTATTTATTTGGATTGGTGTTTTAGCTGAATTTATATTTTCTTTAGTTGTGATTACTGTATCTCATCTACCTGCGCCCGAATTTTTCACACAAGCATCAGCATATGAAATTGTTTTTGATCCTACCTAAGATATGTAGGTGCGGGGCTTGTTGGTTTGCTTATTGGAGAGCTCACTAATGTTTACCTTTTATCAAAGTGGAAGATTTTTCTAAAGGGTAAATTTTTTATAATGAGAAGCCTACTATCAACAGCTTTAGGGCAAGCATTGCTTACAATAGTTGTTGATATGCTTAATTATTTTGGCAAGCTAACAGAACATCATCTTGGATGGATGATGGTTTGTGGTTATTTATGGAAAATGAGTTGTGCAGTGCTAATGGTTTTTCCTGCTTGGTTGATCGTGAAATATCTAAAGAAGGTGGAGCAAGTTGACCATTACGATATTCATACAAACTTTAATCCATTTATATTTGGATTACATGAAGAAATTCCTAATGAATACAAACTTAATATTGAATCCGTGCCTCAATAAGTGTCCCTAGAATTCGATCATGAGGTTTGTCTAATTTTATTAGTTTGAGGCTTCCATCTTCTAAGCCTTGTCGCAGATAAAAGGTATTGTTTTCGATAAATAATCTATTAAAAGCGATTATTCCCTCTTTTGATAAATGCACGATTACGAAATCCCTATCATTAGGAGCTTTACCTGAATCAAAGATTAAAAGACTATTTTGTTGAAAAAGAGGTTCCATTGATGTGTCGGGCATAATTAACGCGAAAGAGTTTTTGTCAATTTTCTTATCAATTAATATTTCTTGTGTGTCTTGAGTTCTGGCTGTTCCTGAAGGCCATTCTTTTAATGACTCCCATTTGATGACAGGTATGGTACTGATCTGCAGGTTCTCTTTAACAGCATCAGGAATCACAGCAGGCAAAGGTTCTTGGCCAATTAATTCATCGATGGAAACAGAAAAATAACGGGATAATTCTTCTAATGCTTTTTTCCGTGGATTTTTCGTAGAACCAGTTAGAATGTGATAAATAGTAGGTTGAGGTATGCCAGTTAACCGAGCTAACTCACTAACAGAAATATTCCCATGTATCCTCATGAGTTGTTGCAAATTCTCGCTTAACGTCATATCAGCCATTAATAATAACCCGATAAAATGAATAGACTTATTCAAAAATAGATTGACAAAAACATATAATGATATGTAAATTACCATTAATTGAATAAATTTATTCAATTAACCTGCTAAAATAATCTTAAATAGAATAATTATCGCCAATATATCATGTTGCTGATTAGTTCACCAAATAAAATTGCGAGATAATTTGACATTTAATGAATAAGTTAGCTACTGGATAAGATAGTCAAAGGAGTATTATTCATGGATAACAATTCCAAGGCACAAATTTATAAAGGAATTATTCAATATCTTTTGGAGTCAACTAACTACACCTTAAAAAATATTGCAGACCTTTCTTATTCACCAATTAAAAATATTCGTGCAATTTATTGCGATAACTTCGTACCACTTAATTTTTCTTCCGAACTACAATTAGTACGGTTATATCAAATGATTCTTGAAATACACACTCAAGAAAAACAGTTTAAAAAATATTTACCTCTTCCTAAAGGTTTTCGGCAACTCAGTGCATCAATGGAGTGACATATCGTGAAATGGGTAAAACTTAAAAAATATTGTCAGGATTCAGGAGATACTTCTGATGCAGTACACGCTAAACGCAAACGTGGTATCTGGCTTGATGGTGTACAATGTAAATTAGGACCAGACGGCAACATATGGATTAATTTAGTTGAGGTTGAAAAATGGGTGGAAAACGGCAACAAGGCAACGAATTGCAGCCTCCGCGCGGTGTAAGCATTCGTGAATGGGGGACTGGGCATGCAATCCGGATCATCTTTAGTTATCGCGGTGTCCAATGCCGAGAAACGTTAAAACTTGAACCAACGAAAGCAAACATAAAATATGCTGAGCGTCTTCGAGGAGAAATTATCAATGCAATTGCTCTTGGTACTTTTAATTATGCAGATTATTTCCCAAATTCAAAGCGTGCAAGATTATTTGGTCATGCAATAATCAAAGCAACTACTGGTGAGATGCTTAAAGACTATATGATGATTGCAGAAAAAACACTAGAAGCCAGTACCTATAACGGTTATAGAAAAGTTTGCGAAGCACATTTATATCCAATTTTTGGACATGTTCCTATTCGAGAATTATCTCCATTAATTATTCGCAATTGGATTACTGGATTAAACCTAACAGTTAAAACGGTACGTAATATTCTAACCCCTTTGCGCAATATGCTTGATCAAGCATTGAATGATGGAGTGATTGAGCGTAATCCACTTGATAAATTAGTTTTATCTAAATTGATCAATAAAAAAACTAGCCAAAGTAACTGGGAAGTAGATCCATTTGATCAAGATGAGATAAAAGCAATATTAAATGAAGCAAAAGGGCAGACAAGAAATTTATTCCAATTTGCTTTTTTTGCAGGTCTTCGCACATCCGAGCTAATTGCTTTGGAGTGGGATGATATAGATTGGTTGAAAGGTTTGGTACGTGTTTCTCGTGCCGTGGTTTTAAAACAAGAGAAAGGAACAAAAACTAAGTCTGGGGTTCGAGACGTTTTGTTACTTCCACCTGCTTTGGAAGCTTTAAAGAATCAAAAAACATTTACTTTTCTTGAAGGGAAACGAGTTTTTTATAATCCACGCACCAATACCCCATGGGAGACAGATGGCCAGATTCGTAAAACTTGTTGGGCACATATTTTAAGGAAAGCAGGTGTGCGTTATCGTAATCCGTATCAAACTCGCCATACTTATGCATCAATGATGCTATCTGCTGGTGAAAATCCCTTGTGGTAGCTACCCAGATGGACATAAGGATACGGAGATGATTATTAAGCATTATGGGCGATGGATACCAGATAAATCAATGGTTGCAGGATATCAACCGGTTAATGATTGGACATTACCGTTAAGAGTGGATACTGGCTTATAAGGTATTAATACTCTTAACTATTGGACATTATAAACTGAGCCTGTAATAAATGCAGCAACTCAAAAGTGTTTATATAATTAATCCTAAAATGTTGACAAACATTAGGAATTTTTATTATTTTTTTTGCATTTAAATCAATAGTCTCTTGTGTTACTACAGTAGCATTGCTGACCATTGCTTTAGCAATTAACCATGGGTCTGCTCCCTTTAAGAACTGATCAACAGCGCCTGTTTTCAAATTAGTTAATGAATAAACATGATTAACTACCTGTTGCATTGCTTGTTGAGTCGACTCATCATCAATAGGTAGAAAAATATGAGAATTATCTTTTGCCCATTTAGCTAGCTCATCATTACCTGTTTCCAATTCATCTTGGACAAACTTTATGCTTGAAATATCTTTGTTATTATTTGCATGAAGAATCCAATCCCAAAATCCAGGGCATATTAACATACCATAATATGTTTTATGTGCTTGTATAAACGCATTAGAATCAAGTAAATACTTCATTTAAATAGCTCATTTGCATATGCTTGAATTTTACTTGGATTAATATCCAAAAGCCTTCCAGCATCTCTATAAAGTAAACGACCACTAAGTACCTCAGTAATTACAGTTTTTGAAAGCAAATGACTATTTTTTACTCCCGCTGTGCGGTAATAATTACCCCCAGAGTGGTTTTTATTTTTATAATTTTTTAATTCGGTTAAGTAAAATTTATTATAGCTTTGAACATCTAAGAGATTTAAATCTACTGCTCGTTTTGCGACAACTAATTTACTCACATGAAATTTAGAAGAAATTTCAGTTAGATTGATTAATAATTCATTGTTTGGTTTCCAGATAGACTGGATCTCCTCTTTTGGAACTAAGAACTCTCCCGCAACTTTATTACAGAAGGACTCTACTTTATTATGATTATTTAAATCAGATATACCACTGGAGCCAATCCATATATGAGTCAGTTCATGAATTAAGGTAAATAATTTTGCAGTTGGTGCATCTGAATTATTAATAAATACTAGAGGGGCTATCGGATCTGTTATAGCAAAACCTCTAAATTCATTAACAGACAATTTTCTATGATTATTACTCCCTACAACACCACTACACATTACTAAAATGTTAGCTGCTTCCGCACCTTCAAATAAATTTTTCTGGTATTCCTCCCAAGTACCTTTTTGGGGTATAGGAACTTCTAATACCTTTCTAATATCTTCAGCAACTTTATATATGGAGGAATTAGTATTAAAACGACCTACAAATGGAAGTGGTTTAGCATCTTGAGAAATTAAATAATCTTTATACCACTCTTGTTTTAAAATAACTTGCTTAATCATATCAAGCAAATCCAAAGATGGTTCTTGAATTTTAGTACTGCCAACAGTACGCAAGTCTGGAATAGGGAGCTTTTCTATGGGGGGATTTTCCAAGAAAAAATAACCAAAGGGAATGTGCGTAATTTGAGCAATTTTTTGAGCTTGAGTAAATGTAGGTTTATTTTTTTCTTCTTCCCATGAAATAATTTTCTCAACTGTTACATGCATTCTTTCAGCTAATAAATCCTCGGTTAAACCAGCACGCTCTCTGGCCCATGTTAGAATTTTAGGATTGATTAGTGCTAAATTAGTCATATAAATTATTTTTAAGATAATTAATTACATTATATGCAATGTTCAAAATTTGGGTTAGCTATAAAGTATATAGATTATAAATATTTTTAGTACCCTATAAAAGTAGGTCTTTTTCATGCCAAAACATCCACATATGCTCTTACTAATATATGAGTTGTAAGCATAAAAATTGCATTATTGTATCTCATGGGATACAATATGCATATGAAAGAAATAAAAAGAAAAACAATAAAGATTTACCAAAAAGATAATGGAGATTGTCCATTCATCTCATGGCTTGAATCATTGGATGCTTCGATTCGTCATCGCATTCAATCTCGTTTAGCTAGAGTCGCTATTGGAAATTTAGGCGAGCATAAAGTTCTAGGCGATGGGATAAGTGAATTAAAATTTAAATTCGGCTCAGGTTATCGTATTTATTATAGTGAGCGAGATGATTTGATTGTGCTTTTGCTCTGTGCTGGAGATAAAAAAACACAAAGTAAAGACATTAAACTAGCAAAAGAATATTTGAATGATTATTTAGAAGGAGAGAATCATGGCTAAGAGTATCGATTATCATGATTATTTAATTGAATCCTTAAAAGAACCTTCTGAGGCTGCTGGGTATTTAAATGCAGCGCTCGATGATGGTGATATTGATGGTTTTTTAGAAGCATTACGCAATGTTGTAGAAGCGCATGGAGGTATGACCAAGTTATCAGAAAAGGCTTCTAAGGGTAGAAACAGTTTATATAAAACAATTTCAGGTAAAGGAAATCCTTATCTAAGAAATACAAATGAGATTTTGAATGCATTGGGATTTCACTTGTCTGTTATGCCAAATGATTTTGAAGATCGAAAGAGTGCTTAATCCTAATAAAACTACCCAATATATGCCCAAAAAATTAAGGCATAAAGTAAAACTTCATATTATCAATAAGTTATAATAAATTGTCGCGGGTTCGATTCCGCCGCCTCCACCAACTCCTTGATTTTTATTACTTTTATTTCGATTTATTAACTAGCGGATTCCCAAAGAGTTTTTTTAATGTCTATTATCAATAGTCATAATCGACTATGTAATTTAATAGAGCAGTTTAGCTGAAGTATCTCCACTAATAACGATGTCCAAATCTGTTTTAGGTGATGCTTGTTTAAAATGCGATTGGCTATGTCATTCGTATTGTTTGATGACAAATCATTACCATTCACTCATTGAAACACCGTTTGATAATCTATCGAAAGGTATGCGCTATCTAAACGGGTATACACTCAGAAATTTAATAAATCACATAAGCGGATTGAGCATGTCATACAAGGTCGCTATAAATCTATATTGGTTGAGAAAGACAACTATCTATTGGAGTTATCGCGCTACATAGTATTAAATCCGGTTAGGGCAGGCCTTGTTGAAAAGGCAGATGAATGGCATTGGAGTAGTTATTTAGCAACAAGTGGTAGAGTACCAGTTCCTTCATGGCTGACAGTAGACTAGCTTTTGTCATCATTTAGCTTTATAAAATCATCGGTGCTAATAAAATATGAACAATTCGTTGATGCTGGCCTAAGTAAGAAAAGTCCGTGGATTGATTTAAAGCATCAAATATATCTGGGATCGGATGACTTTATTTCCAGAGTATCGAGCTATGTTGACACTACAGTTGATTTTACAGATCTTCCTAACACTCATGTCCCCGATTTAGTTAAGGGCTTTACAATTGAAGAGTATGAACGAATGTCAGGCAATCGAGATGAAGCAATATACAGTTCTTATAAAAGTGGATTGTATTCTATGAAGGAAATTGGAAAATATTTTGGGCTTCACTATTCAAGAATCAGCAGAATTATAAAACAATATTATATACAAGAGGCAAAGGGCAAGATCTGACCCTACTCGCTCACGATTTGATTCCCGGAAAAAAATTCCTTCGTTACATTGTCAGATCAGCTACTTTATTCATGATCCTAGGTTCATCTAGTGGCATAGATGGCCTTCTCTTACTGCTGAAGAAGACAACTCTCTCTTGCAACATCGAGTCGCAGTACCCAATCCATGAAGAATAACATCTTTAAAAAATGGCATTATCGCAAAAATATAAACATAAAAATATAAATACATAATTAATCCAAAGTTATACAAATTTTGGATTAAAAGAACTTAAAGCCCTTAAAATTTACTATTCACAGGTCATAGGGCCTTAAAAAAGTTATGGGTAATGATATGGCCGCGGCACGTAGGTGGTAGGTGAATTGTCAACTAACCCTTAATAAAATCCAAATATTCACTAAATATATTGACTGATGAAAATTGATTCGCAATAATCATTTTAGTTACAAATTTGAGTTGCTCGATCTGCAAAAGGAGAACATCATGCTGACTAGTTATCACATTAGATTACTCATAGAAGAATGCCGCAATATTGGATGGAGTGGGCTCAATGGTGTAACTGCTTCTATTCCGCAACTTCAAATTGATATTTTAAAACCGCCGTATGATTTTTTGGGCGTCCGAGGTAATCCTGCTGTCTTTGTCAATAAAGATACTTATGCCCTATTAGGACATCACCATAAAGATTGGGACATAAATCGAACTATTGCTTTTAAAAAAAATTTTTTTGAACAAAATACGATTGATATAATTGGGACGACTGTTCATGAAGCAGGACATGCGTTTAATGTTGCAGCAAAAATCGCTAATACTGAAGCCAATGCGTATATCTATGAAATTGAAGTAATGCGTAAACTTTTGGAAACGAAAAGTCCTTTGTTATTTGGTTGTACTTTCAGTGATGTCCAATCATTTTTTAAGCGGCGTCTTCCTTATTATAATAAAGGAATCTCTGACAAGTATCTTGCAAGCTTGGTAAAATCTATTAAAGAAGAATTTAAACTAGAAGAAGAGGCTCCATTAACAGAACAAAAGGACTCAAAAAACACTTCTATCTTTGTTACCGGAATAACCTTGTTTAAAAAGAAGCAATGGAATAAAGAAAGTGAAATAATTTCAGCAAAAATGAAGCAACGCTTCTCATTAAGTTAAGAGGAACGAGAAATAAAAAAGCAAAAATAGCATGGTTATAATTTAAGAAAAAATGGAGGTGTTTGGTAGGTATTTTAGCCGGTTTAGGTGGGCTCATTAGCATGCCCAGAAATAATTTTGCAAATATACAATACTTTTTAGGTATTATCTTGGCCTCAATTTATTTTTTGCTTTTAATAAGTTGAGCGAAAATGGCCGTTACGAAAGCATACCTGTCCATTATTATCGCATATCCTCGTTAACTTTTTGGCAGCAATGTGATGGAGTTATAGATATAGATTATTCAAATTTTGGTCGTGTGCTACTCGGTTTCTTTAATTTGGATTTTTGTTTAGAAAGAAAACCTGATTTTTTCCGTGAGGGATAAGCACTTTTTTTAATTGTTGCTTCTGAAGCAGGGACTCGATGCATAGGTTCAAAATCATCAATTTCTACTCGCTCAAGTTTCCGTTTAATTAATTTTTCTATAGCCTGTAATTGATGAGATTCATCAGCACTTACGAGTGAGACAGCAGTCCCAAAGGCTCCGGCGCGACCGGTTCGGCCGATGCGATGGACATAATCTTCAGGGACTTGTGGTAAATCGAAGTTAACCACACAAGGAAGTTTATCAATATCAATACCGCGGGCTGCAATGTCAGTAGCAACTAAAATATGCACTTCGCCTGATTTAAACTCAGTTAAAGCTTTTGTTCGTTGAGCTTGTGATTTATTGCCATGGATAGCCACTGAATGTATATGGTTTTCTGCTAACTGTTTTACCAATCGATTGGCGCCATGTTTAGTGCGTGAAAAAACCAAAGTTTGCTTCCATTTATTTTTATGAATTAAATGACAAAGAAGCTCAGACTTACGATTTTTATCCACAGGATGGATAATTTGTTTGACGTCGATTGCCGAGGTATTTCTAGGGGCTACATCAATTTCAACTGGTTGGCGCAATATGCTTTTTGCAAGCGAGCGTATTTTTTCAGAAAAAGTAGCAGAAAACATTAGGTTTTGTCTTTTCAAAGGCATCAATTTAATGATTTTTTTAATATCATGAATAAAACCCATATCCAACATACGATCCGCTTCATCCAAAATCAGAGTATCAACCTCATCAAAGCTTAAAGCGCGTTGTTGATGTAGATCTAATAGACGTCCAGGAGTTGCTACTAAAATTTCAACACCAGGGCGTAATTTCATCATTTGCGGATTTATCTTTACTCCGCCATAAACTACTGCAGAGCGTATTGTTAAATTCTGCGCAAATTGCACAGTATTTTCATATACCTGAGCCGCTAGCTCTCGGGTAGGAGTTAGAATTAAAACCTTTACCCGATTATTTTTAGTTCTGGGTTTTTGGCTTAATTGTTGTAGGACTGGTAATACAAACCCAGCTGTTTTACCGGTGCCGGTTTGCGCTGAAGCTAACAAATCGTAGCCAGATAAGACTACTGGAATTGCTTTTGATTGGATGGGGGTAGGCTCTGTGTAGCCTAATTTACTGATTGCTTGGACTAAAGGATCGATCAAACCTAATGCTGCAAAACTCATTGTTTTTCCTTATGTATTTACATTGCAGTTGAGGAAAAGACTGGTTGATAAACCTCTTTAGGTTATAATTTCATCAACGGAATGATTATTTTTAAAACAATTATATCATAAAGTTGATTATCAGGTAATGGGTGACACTTAGATTCTGAAAACTTATAACTCGTTTGAAAATTTGATTACATCGGTCTTTAGATTTTTTCGTCGTAAAAGAGAAAAATCACATCAGTTTGTTGGTATTTTGCTGCTCCGGCTCTGTTTCATCTTTGGCTAGGGCTTTTCTCACATCATCAATTATTTTATGGTATCGGCCTTTAAAACTGAAAATTCCATGTGCTTTTGAGTCTAGTGATTCCTGATGCTTTTTTATCAAATCCTTATCAATTTCAGGTGTAGACAAAGCTTTTGTTAATAGTTGTATAGTATTAATTGTTTCTTCATATTTTTGGGTTTTGTTAGCAGTAATACCCGAAGAAGCTAGAAATTTATTTATTTTATTCTCTTTACTGCTCTCTTTTTTTAATTGGTTCGCATATAATTCCAAGCTTATTATTTTTTTACTTAACTCTAAACGAGTTTTATTGTCAGGTTGTTCGATGTCCAGTGTCATTTTATTTTCAATTTGATTGAAAAATTCTATGCACTCTTTAAGCATTGGTCGTTTAGATTCATCCGCAGAAGTCATTTTCTCTAGGAAAGGCTTAATTATTAACTGGTCATAACTTAAGTATTTCTTGTTATTTAAAGTTTCTTTTTGATCATTTTGTAGAGAGAGGTCAAATTTTTCAGCAAGAATTTTTCCCAATGAATAGATGTCACTAGCCTTGGAGAATCTATATCCTTGATCTTTTGTAAAGCAATCAGGAGCCATGTAAGCTTGATCTGAGGATGAGGAAGAAAAGACGTGAGTCTCTTGAGGGGAGATAAATTTGCCACGATTAAAATCAACGATGTTAACGTTACCATTTTGAGCATCCCAAATAATATTGGCAGGTTTTAGATCAGAATGAATAATGCCATTATCATGTAATCTTTCAAGATTGCTGCAAAGTTTGGAGGCTAGTTTAACAAAAGTAATAGAACCATAACTAAATTTATCTTTATGTGCCTTATGCTGCACATCTTTTCCAGGATGTAAAGGCATTGCAATTATCGCTTCTTGCACATAGGCATCTTTTTCCAGAGTAAGTTCCTCATCAAGTTCAAATTTAATTTTTTTTGTACGTCCCCCAATAGAAAAGCCTCTATTTTGCTGTATTCTACTAAGAATTTCCTTTTCATGTTCTGTTTCTTTTTGAGCTTGTTCAATATCATCTTTCCCAAGTGTTCCACCTTCAGAAAAATCGGTCACTTTAATCGCAACATCAGTGCCAGGAAGCATGCTACCATTTTCAATATCCAGTTGAATTCCGTGTGATACCTCGCCAAATGCACCAGCTCCTAATTTTTGAGACATGAGGAAATAAATTGGATTTTTCTTTTCATCATATAATCGGACGATTTTATGTTCGTCTTCGCCATCTTCAAAAATGTTGTGTTTCTCAGATTTAGAAAAATGCTCTTTTGCTTTTTGTGAAAGTACTTTAATTCTCTCATGCATTATCGTGGTTATTTCAGTTTCAGGTAC
This sequence comes from Legionella norrlandica, assembly GCF_000770585.1. GTDB lineage: Bacteria > Pseudomonadota > Gammaproteobacteria > Legionellales > Legionellaceae > Legionella > Legionella norrlandica. Next base: position 60,499 of record NZ_JNCF01000005.1, read on the forward strand.
ACCCATTTTTCCTACTCCATTGCATATATTTACGCGTCTAATAGAATTGAAGAATAAGATTAATTATGTACAGTAAGATTTAAATATAATTATAGTGGATAATTATTAATAAAATATTAATGCTATTTCTACATAATTAAGCATTGATTTTTTGAGGTGGAGTTATCTTCTTTATTATTGGCAGGCACTTTCTTAAAAAAGCTGGAGGTTGAGATTGGTTGGTTCCAGTCGTAACTTAAAGACTGAATTTTTTGCATGTAATTATTTGTTGCAAGGATTGCTCTATATCCTTTTGCCTGAGCCGATCGAATATTTTTCAGGTCATCATCAATAAGAACAATGGATTCTGGGGAACCTTTATATCCCATCTCTTGAATAACATATTGTATGTGTTCATTCTTATCAGAAGTATCTGGGTTCATTGGCAGCCAGGATTCAATATGTATTTTTTTAATTTCTTCAGAACTCAATCCTATGACTTCTTCTAGATATTGAGGAATAACCGTAGATCCATAGGCATTAAAGGATGCAATTGCGAGACGATGTCCATTTTCAATAATTGAGCGTATTGTTTTTTGCCAAATTTCTTCGCCTCCTATGGGAGGAATATTTTTAATAATTGCCCACACACTGTCTATGCCGCCAGTAGTAATATGTGACACAGCATTATGCGTATTTTCAGAAGCAATAGTCTCATCAAAATCTATAATGAAAAGAGGCATATAATATTCAATCTGAGGAATATAAAAACAATTGTACTCATTGATTGTTTATTGGTCAAGCAATAATACAGCCCTGCTATAAGCCCGTCTGACATGTATGCTAAGGGGGAGGTTTCCTATATCAAGTGCTATCCAAAAGATTTCAAAGGTTTCCAAAGTTATGAATGAACTCTAAAATTTATACCTTGTGGATAATTAATTTTGATTCCATGTGTCGAATTTTTTGGTAATCTAAAAAAATGGACTCGCGGTCTCCAGCCAAACTAATAATTCCAATACTTGTTAGATAATCTACTGTCTGGGGCACCTGGTCACCATTTTTAAACCAAATATACTTATTAAGCAAAGTCGGCAACATAGAAACTTCATCAAAGGCCTCAATATTCGATATTGTTCCTTTAGCAGGTGATTTCAAAAAAACAGGTACAACCGTTTTTTTGAAATCATAGTTTTTTGTCACGACATCACCATGGGCATAAATTTCAACTAATTTATCTGCTTGACTGCTGCCAGTTGCTTCTCTAGCAAATCCTACAACCGGACCTCCGCACATTCTCGCGCCTGACTCGATAAGGCGTGGTCCTTTTTCAGTGAGCATTATTTCGTTGTGAGCAGCTCCCCAGCGAACTCCCAAAGCATCTAGGGCTTTTTGAGTATAATCAAATAATTCACTATGTATTCCTTCGCTGTAAGGAACAAATTCAACGTAATCGAAAACAGTTTTACGATCATTAGAAGAGGTTTTATTATACTTGATCAAATGCGCCAAATAATGTTTTCCATTGGCGCTTACAGTGCCGACGGCAAATTCCGTACCAATAGCTTGTTCCTGTACAACCACTGTTTCGCTAATTTTTCCAGTAATTTTAGATGGCTCGGTTAAAACGTGGTTGAAAGCTCTTTTCCAATCCCCCATTGCTGGAATGTGGAAGACCTTATCACTGCCGGCAGAAATTGGAGGTTTAATTATAAGCGGAGAATCAGCTAACTCGTTTGTCTTAATCCAAATTTCAACTTCATTTTCGGATGAAGTATTAAGTGTCTTAAGGGCAGGTACACCCGCTTCATCCAAGGCTTTTTGCATTAGGGCTTTGTGTAATCTGTGAAGTGATTTCTTAGGATCATTGGTGAACTGAGGTGTTAAGGCTGTAGCAAGTTCTTCTGCCAGAGGAACTCCTTCTTCAGTACCAGGAATAATAGCAAGTGGGTTGTATTTCCTAAGAACCTCTACAAGGTTTGGTTGATAGGGAATAATCTCGGCAAAATCGGAAGGTTGAATTTTCGCTCCAAATCCAATCCAGTTTGGGGATTTAAAAGTGATTGCAATAGCAGGTATCCCTCGAGACTTAAAAGTGGGAGCCAATTCTATTCCTGAAGATAATGGTTCAACAATAACGACTGGTCTATTCACGTAATATATTCCTTTTTGAGTTTTTAATTAATATTAACTGACATATCAATACGACAAGTAATAAAGTTGCAGCAGGGAAAGGAAGATAGATTTCCCTAAATCCAGAAGTAATTATTAGACCACCAAGAGTCGTTCCTAAAGCTCCTCCCAGCCCAATGGCTGAAGCATTGATAGCGGCAAGAATGTTCCCCTGTTGTTCATGCAGTTCAAGTAAAATGTGTTGCTGGGGAGTCGTTGTAGCCCACCCGAAAGCGCCCCACATAAAGAAAGGAATTAATCCCCAATAGGGTAAGTTCTTCGTAAAAGGAATTGAAATGATAGTTAGCATGAGGCCAACTAAAATGAAAGCCATAATAACCCGTGGTTTTTCAGTTCGATCGATAAAAATCCCAACTAATGAGCTTCCTGTGAAACCTCCCAGTCCCCAAATAAACAACGTCATGGTGAGTGAATTGGGAGATCCTGATTGAATAGGGGCTACATACGAGTATAGTCCTAAGCTTGCCAGGGAAGTAAAACAGGTAATTCCAATGACTGATAGAATTTTTTGGTCGACGAAAAGGCGAAGTCTATCTCCAAATGATGGAGATTTGGGTAGCATTATATCTGCATTTTGTAGTGAAAAACCAATTAATGCAAGTAAGCCTAAAGTAACGATATAGGCAATCGAGGTCTGCCAATGAAACAATGAACAAAGGTAAAGTCCAAAGGGAACGCCAAATACTACACCGGCACTATTAGCACCCCAGACAAAACTTAAAACTCGCCCCTTGGCAGATGGATTAACAAGATGAATTGCAATGGTGATACATAACGGAGTAAAAATTCCAGCGCCTATTCCAGCAAAGGCCCTTCCTATTAGAAATAGTGCGATATTTTCAGAAACCAGCGTGATTAAATGGCCAAGAATGAATACAGTAAGTGCGAATTGAATAATGCGCTTAACTGACTTATTAATAAAGAGCATTGAAAATAGTGGAGCTGAAAGAAAATAAGTCAAGCTAAATAAGGTAATACCTTGCCCGGTTATTGCAATTGATTGTCCGATAGTTTGGCCAATTTGAGGTAATAGTCCAGCAATTAGAAATGAGCTGCAGCCTACTGTAAACATTCCTATTGCTAAAAAAATTAGATTTTTCATCATAACCTAGTCAATTCAAGTAGAGATTCCGCTTTATCTAAAGGCGCGGACGCTTCAATATAGGAGTCAGGCCTAACTAAAATGGCCTGATTTATATACTGAGGACTATTGGTCCAATATTCTGCCTGGTATTTGTTTGAATAAATTTGAATAACTTTTACAAATTCGGGTAGATTTCGAATCAATTTCTGATCGCCAAAGAGTAATAGTGTGAATTTAGTGTAGTCTAGAAGAGAATAAAGTCGTGTTTTGACGAAGCCATTAAAAATTTCAAAATCATATAGTCGTGAGCCACGAAGCCCCTGGCCCCCATAACGAATCCCCATTCCAGTTATGTTTCCTGCACGATTTTGTACAATCTTTACGTAATCTTGGGCGTGGGTTCCGTTCTGTGAGTACTTGGTTGAACGAACAAGCTCACCAGAAGTTTCAATCACACTTTGAGCAACAGGTTTACGTTCGTCTTCATAACTCTGCAACAGTTCTGCAGGAGCACCGAAATTTATAACCATATTTAACTTCCACATGAGGTTGAATGCGTCAGCAAGACCTGTGTTGAGCCCTTGTCCTCCGTTTACTGAATGAATATGACAGGCGTCACCTGCAAGAAAAATACGATTTCGTATAAAGAATTTCTCGGCTACAGATTCCTTGACCGAAAATTGTGAAAACCAGACAATCTCTTCAAACCTTAAGGTATGAGGCTGCATGGCATGATTAATTTTGTCAGTGGCATCCCTTAGAGTAAAGTGTTTAGTATCCATTCTTACGTAAAACCTATCGATTTCTCCTTCCCTTGGGATCCACGCCACATCGGATGTTTCAGCCTGAAAAACGATGATTTCGGGAACCTTTAAAAAATCAGTGTCTATAATGCCATCTATGACTGCCCATACTATTTGTGGTCGTATGATTTCAAAAGGTATTTTAAAGTGATTTCGAACAAAGGAACGAGACCCGTCCGCGCCTATAACGTAGCTTGATCGAATGCTTTCTCCATTGGATAGAGTTGTGAGGCACTCTCCCCCATTAAGGGTGATATCCTCAATTGTCAATGAACGTCTTACTGCAGCGCCAATCGTTTTAAGCTTTTCATCCAACAGTTTCTCTACATAGGACTGTCCAAGCATCAGGAAATGTTTATGTAGGCAGCCTTCCAGTTTATCCCACCATGAAGATTGGCGGGAGATGAATTTTCCACCCGCCCATACTGAGCTGGTGTTGCAAGTTTTTCCCAAAGGATAGAGCTCAGCAAATAAATCGATTATCTCAAGGAGTTGTAGAGTGCGCGCGTTAAGAGCATCTGCTCTACCAACTTCTAAAGGCCCATCACTCTTATCGACAATAATCGTGTGTAAACCACAAAGTTGTCCCAGGTATGAACACATAAGCCCAACAGGACCAGCTCCAACTATTACAATGTCTGCTGTTTGTGTGCTCATTCGTAAGACTCAAGACCAGGGTTACCCAAAGGGGGGGTACTCAAAACATGAACGCGTTGAATATGACGCGGAGATTTAGAGATAAACCCTTCTCTACCATGTAGCAGCGAAAAATTATCAGCAATGACTACATCCCCTATTTGCCATTCATGTGCATAAAAATTGCTCGGGTGGTACAGGGCCTTCTTTAAACTGATATGGAAGGCATCTAATTCTTCATGACTAATTCCAATAAACTCAAGATCTGGTGGGTTTACAAAATGCCCTTTGTCTTCAGAAGGAGGTTCATTGTAGCGAATGACTGACAAATCCTTTTGAGGGTGTTTGGTGATAATAGGCGACACAGTTTTACTATTATAAAATTCCATTTTTCTTTGATAGATCCCAGTCACCTTGCCCCAAAGCTCTCTTAATTCAGGAGATGCATGTTTTAAGACTAAAATTGTGTTTGAAAAAGTGGTTCGTCCACCTTGTCCTAATAAAGGAGCTTTTACACAATGAAAAATTTGATATTCAGGGATTTGGGGGCGATACATACCATCCCAATGCAGTGGAACATAACTATTATCAAAAATATGATCTTCTGGATTATCTTGCTCAATCAGCTCAAGTACTTTTCCAAATGGCCAAAGACTAACTTCCCCCCAGAATTCACAATAGTTAGAAAAATCCTCGGCATTTTGAAAAGTACCAAACCCTCTTAATAAAACAAGTTGTTCTTGCCAAAATAATTTGCGTAAGCTCTCTATATCCAGGTCTTTTACATTAATATTTATGCTATTAGGTTCTAAGAGCACACCAAATGGCTTAAGATGAGTAATCTTATAATTCATACTATACTCCTGCTGTGGATAAACTCTCATCTGTCATTAATTTATAATGACTGCGGCGTCCATCAGGAGAGTAAATTAATTTTGCACCTATCGCTTCAGCTTCTGAACGTTTCAGCAAGACATACCCATTTTTGCTTTCAACGGCCACTCCATGCCATGGTGTCATCCAGCTTTCGCTTCCTATTAAACGAATTCCTAATTTTTTTGCGCCGCAAGTTTGTGGATGAATGGATAATCGAACTGCCTCTGGAAAGTGCTCTCTAATTAAATTACTCCAGGCGTTACTCCTTCTGATAACCTCATATGCTTTGAAACGAGATTCTTTCTGGATAGCAGAACGACTTTTCGTTTGGTCTTTATGCATGGAGTCTTCAAATAAAAAGCGCGTGATTCCACGGTACATACGATTTGCTTCTTGTTCATCTGGCTTGCTGAAGATTTTGCGCCGTTGCGTACCTTATGCTTGAGAAAATCTAATGATTGTTCATAACTTTTCATCAGCTCGTTACGCATTTGGACAAAGTTGAGGTCTTTATAAAAGTCATCAAGGTTAAAAGTGGATATGTCTCGAAGAGACATTCCCTCTATCAATCTATCGAGTTCAACTTGATAAGCAGTCACATTGCTTTCCTTCATTCCAACCACATCACTAAAAACTCTTCCATCGGAACACAAAATAATTTTAATCCCAGGTGTGTAAAATTTTTTTATTCGTTGACAAAGATTCCCAAGAAAATTAAGTGCAAGTCGTTCAGCAAAATCTGGGAGTGGCCCAAGAACTTTTTCAGGGTTTGGAGACTTTCCAGGGAAGGCCGGCAATACAAAAATAACAGGCTTATGTTTTTCCACTGCTGAAATAACTTTTGGTAAATGTGGTGAAAGGCATTTTTGACAATCTGTATGCTTACATGATTTGCTGATCTCTGGAACACGGCGAAAAATCATGAACTCAGCTAATATCCTTTTAGCCATTTCCATAGCAGAATCGCTATCTGATGACTTTTTAAATTCGGAATTTTTAATAGAATGATTTTGAACTGCAATTAAACTGAAAGCGGTATTTTTCATCTTTTCTCTCCTGTGTGAGTAGATTACTAACTTTCAATCAATAAATAAAATGACTTATTCAAATGGTTGTGATAAGATTTACTTATGTCTTTATTATTAGATGATATAAAATATTTTATAGTTGTTAGCGATACTCTTAACATTACAAGGGCTTCAGAAATTATTGGGATATCTCAGCCTGCACTTAGTTATGCTGTAAAAAGATTAGAGAATAAACTTGGTGGACAACTACTTATTAGGCTTAAAAACGGTATCCAGCTAACAAAACTTGGAGAAGAGTTTAAGAAACGCTCTCATCGTCTATTATATGAATGGGAGCAGGCCCAAAATTTAGCTAATCCTGAATCAGGCCTTATTCAAGCAAGCTATACCATTGCTGTTCATCCCTCAGTTGCTCTTTACACTCTCGAATGTTTTATGCCAAAGCTTCAGGTTGGTTTCCCAGGGCTTGGATTTAATTTTATTCATGGCCTTTCAAGAGAGATGACAGAAAAAGTGATTAGTTGGGAAGCAGATTTTGGAATCGTTGTTAACCCGGTGAGACATCCCGATCTGGTTATTAGCCAGCTATATAAAGATGAGGTCACTGTTTTTTATGCCAAGAACGCACAGGATAGGCTGATTTATGATGAAAACCTTGCTCAATCACAATACATTCTTAACAAAATCGGCAATAAAACCATTTTTAATGGTGTGCTTAAATCTGCTAACCTGGAAGTTGTGGCCAAGTTGACATCCTTAGGTCTTGGATACGGTCTTCTACCCACAAGGGTTGCGTCTCAATATAATCATCTTAAAAAACTAAAAGGTGCTCCTATATTTAAAGATGAGATTTGTTTAGTGTATAGACCTGAAAAACACAACAATATAGCGAGTAAAAAAATTATCCAAATTATCAAGTCATCTCAATTTGAGAGAAATTATCTTGGAAAAAGCATTTGAGACCGTAGCGAGAAGATAAGGGCGTTGAAGATACTGGATCTTTTTGAATTTTTTCGTGAAAACAGTAGCTACCACTACGGTGAGAAGATTACGCTCAGCGGTGAATTCAAAGATGGCATTTAATAAAAATTCTTGGAATAAGGATTTTGAGGAAGATACTTCACTCTATGGAAGGATGAATGAGCATGCTGCAACAAATTCTTGATGAAATTGGTGTTACGATTAATGGTAATAAACCATACGATATCAAAATTCATGATAAGCGTTTTTACTTAGAAGTTCTTAAAAAAAAATCAATTGGCGCTGGCGAAAGCTATATGAAAGGTTGGTGGGACTGTGATCAACTGGATGAATTATTTTATCGAATTTGCCGACATAAGCTTTATGATAAATTGTCATCAACATTGTCTAATCTTTTTTTAAATCTCAAATATTCCCTTTTCAATCAACAATCACGCAGCAAATCCGAAACAGTCGCCAATGTTCACTACAATTTAGGCAACCGATTATACGAATGTATGCTAGGTAAAAGTATGGCCTATACTTGTGGCTATTGGAAAGAGGCAAGAAACCTGGATGAAGCAGAGTTCGCAAAGTACGAGCTTGTTTGTAAAAAGATGTATCTTAATCCCGGAGAGAAGGTACTAGAACTTGGATGCGGATGGGGCGGCCTTGCGAAGTACATTGCGGAAAAATATGGGTGTGAAGTGGTTGCTTGTGATATAGGAAGGGAACCTGCTGCTTATGCAAAAAATCTTTGTAGGGATCTTCCAGTAAAAATATATCAATGCGATTATCGTGACATAGAGGTTTACAATCTAAATGCAGAGAAGTTCGATAAAGTAGTCAGTGTTGGTGTTTTAGAACATGTTGGCTATAAAAATTATGGCACATTTCTCGATATAGCACGTCGATTTATAAAAGATGATGGCTTATTCTTATTACATTCAATTGGTGGAAATGTGACAAAAATTTATTGTGATCCATGGATAAATAAATATATTTTCCCCAATGGTCATTTACCCTCATTAAAACAGCTTGGCAAAGCGTTCGAAGGTCGATTTATAGTAGAAGATTTGCAAAATTTTGGTGCTTTTTATGATAAAACCTTATTAGGATGGTATCAAAATTTAAATGCCCATTGGCACGAATTAAAGTCATCATACGATGAAAATTTTCATCGTATGATGAATTATTATTTGCTTACTTGTGCTGGAGGATTCCGCGCACGTGATATGGAGCTTTGGCAATTTGCGCTTACACCAAAAGGGATGTTACATGGATACACAAGTTTTCGATAATGCGGAAAGATTAAGAAAGTACGAAGAAAAAAAAGCAAAATTAATGCAAGAACTATTAGCTCTTTCTATTGCTCAGGGTAATGGAATTAGACTAAAGAAAACCACATCCAATCTATTTCGCGATCGGAAACCGGCAAAAAAGAAAATTGATGTAAGGCATTTTAATCAAGTCATTTCGATTGACTCAATCAATCAAACTGCTGAAATTGAAGGCATGACAACGTATGAAGAAATCGTGAATAAGACGCTAGAATTCGATTTTCTACCTACGGTTGTCCCTCAATTGAAATCGATCACGATAGGAGGTGCACTCGCAGGTTGTGGTATTGAATCGTCCTCATTTCGTTATGGATTAGCCCATGAAACCATGCTGGAGTATGAAGTGATACTGGGTGATGGCCGTGTGATTACTGTCAATCAGAATAATGAGCATCAAAAATTTTACTATGCCTTCCCTAATACTTATGGAACATTAGGCTATGCACTCAAAATTAAAATCAAACTTATTCCAGTAAAGAAATATGTAAAATTAAATCATTTACATTTTACTAATGCAGAGGAATATTTTCTTCAATTAAAGAAATTATGTGGAGAAAATCGAACACAAAGTCCCATTTGCTTTATCGATGGTGTTATCTTTGATAAAGATAATATGTATATCACCTTAGGCGAGTTTGTTGATGATGCGCCATTTACCAGCAATTACAAATACATGAATATTTATTACCAATCCATCAAGAGAAAAAGCGTTGATTATCTAATAACAAAAGATTACATCTGGCGTTGGGATTCTGATTGGTTTTGGTGTTCCAAAAATTTTTTTATGCAAAATTATTTTGTACGTTTCTTGTTTGGCAAATTAATGTTGAAGTCGACTGTTTATATGAAAATAAGACGTTTTTTTAATTCGAATAAATTCGCACGAAAAGTGGCTGATGCAATGACTGGTCCAGTGGAATCAGTCATTCAGGATGTCGAAATTCCCATCCATCACGCCAAAAATTTCCTAGATTTTTTTCAACACGAAATTGGAATCAAACCAATTTGGATTTGTCCGACGAAGGCATATCAAGAAAATCATCTTTATTCATTTTATGAAATGGACCCTAATATACTGTATGTTAATTTCGGATTTTGGGATATGGTGCCAACAAAACATGAAGAAGGTTTTTACAATAAAAAAATCGAAAACAAAGTACAAGAATTAGATGGAAATAAATCCCTTTATTCACGGGTTTATTATTCTGAAGACCAATTTTGGAAAATATTTAATAAAGAATTGTATGATAGTTTGAAGAAACAATATGATCCAAAAGGAAGTTTCAGTGATTTATTTTTAAAATGTCATGGAAATTAAGTGATTGAGAAAACGTGAGGCAAAGGAATCACCAATTGGCCTCACGACTTTTCTCCTTATAATATAAGTCAAGCACATGGTGGAGACATAGAGTCCGAGTGAATCAACTGCCTTCCGCTTGGTTCAGTTCCAGAAAAAAATCCCACTTGAGCGAGAGGCGACATTTTTGCTTGGCTCTGGGGTAGCAAGATATCATTGACCCATTCTCCAAAGCGAAAAAAATGAAGCTCATCGAGTAAGCTACCGCCTGCTGGGTTGAGTGCCAGTTGCTTTTCAAGATGAGTCCTGAAGGCTTTGGTAAGCTGAGAACCGTATTTGTTGGCTAAATTCTCAATAAATTGATTGGCTTGTTCAGGCCTAATATTGAATATTTGAAACGCTTGTTTCTCCGTATCACTCAATTCCAAATTGACAATATAACCATCAAGATATTGTTTTAGCAAAGCACGCTCACTTTCATTAGGAATTCGTTGTCTGAATTCGTCTCTTAGAAAATTCCGAAGCTCTTCTTGCACACCGTCTAAAGTTAATACCTTTAATAAGGGATGTCCTAATACCGATTGAAAAAGACGCCGCTTCACTCCTGAAAAGCAACTGGGTTTATCTCCTTCCAGATCGTCATATTCTTCAGTAATCAGATTTCCTTTTTGAGGCCTATCGATATGACACAGGGCTTGCTCATGCGTGTCAGTTTTTATTCGATGCTTATCCCAGTTATGAGCTCGCCCTATGAAGGCCAATTCTTCAATAAAATGAGCAAGACGGCTTTCAAAGGTGTGATCATCACATGGTGGTGTATCCTTATCAGTGGCAGCCAACCAGAACATAGCAATCAATGGTAAATATTCTTCAAAAGTAGACCAACGTTCGTTCGTGTTATCTAGATTCACCTGAACATGATTAGCATTTTTTGCCATCCAAAAATTGGGCTTCGAAAGATAACGAAAGGCTGTGTGTGTTTTATGCTGATAATAGGCTTGCAATGCCTGTTGACGTTCTTCTGGAGTCAAAGACATGGCGTTAAAATCAATCCAAGTTAAGGGTAAGGAAATGGTTTGATTATTGATCTGAATAGTGGCAGGTGCTTTTTCATAAATTTCAATCAATTGTTGGCGGAGCTCTCCTGCCAGTTTGGCAACACCTTGCTTTTTTAAAACCGGTCGATAACGCTTGATCACTTCTGCGAGGCGTTTTTGCTCGCCTTGCGTCAATGTATTCATTGAGGATTCACGATCCGTAGCCAAAGCCCTTAAATCCATGCCTGCTTGTTGTTCTTCGGAATAAAACTGCTGTGTTTGAGCTAACTCATATACTGCCGGAATAGTTAGAAGAATATTGGCTGCGTCCTCATTACCCACACTTAAACTCAGTCGCAGTAGTTCATTAGGGCGATTAGGGGTCATTTCTTGATGAGCCAGATGCCTAATGGCCGGAATATCTAATAAAAAATGAATCTCATCGGATAGGCTTATGTCATTGCAACGAATCAAATGACGCACCATGTAAAATCCTAAACTTGCTTCTTGGGGATTGTCCAAATTAAATAACTGATTAGGGGACTGCTGCTCTAATTCTCGTTGTTCATTATGCCACTTTTCTAAATAAGTATTGATAAATGGCATGATTTTATCATACCAGAAACATTGCTCATGGAGCTCTGCATAAGCAAAATTTTCTGGGATATTCAACATATGATAGAGCATGGACTCATGATTACTGGCTCTTGTTAAAACAAGATCTCTATTATTATCAATCCACCCAGCTATCTCATTAGGCGCTAATTCCATTAAGCGAATTAAAACAGGAATATGCCCCCAAGCTATAGCATCGTGACAGGCATGAAAGCGGTCTGCAATGATCATATTGATTACTTGATCAGGCGCCAACTCTATCAGACGATTTATTATATGAAGGTGACCTTGTTGAGCAGCATGCTTAAAAGCAAAAAAATCATCGGCAGCCACCATTTTGTCAACTTTATTCGGAGCCAAAGCGACCAATCGATTCACTAAATCAAGATGGCCATACCTAGCGGCCCATCGAAAAGCGGAATAACTTAAGGCAGAGATCATGTCATCTGTTTTTTCAGGGGCCAACTCTAATAGTCGATTCATGACATCCAGATAACCACCCATAGCGGCATAATGAAAAGCAAAGAAGTAGTCAGAAGCGAGCATATCAGGAACGAGGTCTGGAGCCAGCTCTATCAAACGGTTTATTATATGAAGATGTCCATTAGCCGCAGCATACCTGAAGGCATGAAAATTTTCGGCAGTTATCATCTCTCTTATTTTATCGGGGGCTAACTCAATCAGGCGATTTAGGACATTAAGATAGCCGCCTTTGGCGGCACAACAAAATGCTGAAAAATTAAAAGAGGCTATCATTTCAGGGACTTTATGGGGCGCTAACTCTATCAAACGGTCTAAGACGTCAAGATGGCCATGACTTGCTGCAAAACGAAAAGCAGCGTATTCCCCAGCAACTGCCATCTCAGCAACCTGATCAGGCACTAACTCCACTAATCGGTTTACTATATCCATATAGCCATAGGTTGCTGCCTCTCTAAGCGGTGCAAAATTATAGGCAGCCACTATCTCATGCACTCGATCAGGTACCAAATTAACTAAGCCATTTATTATTTCAAGATGACCAAATTTTGCCGCATTTAAAAAATCAAAAAAATAGCCAGAGCGGATCCTCTGAAGAATATCTGGCTTACGAGTATCAACAACATTATCAAAGAAGGAACGTTTCCCCGTAATTATTGCTGCTTGGTAAATTGTTTCGGGCTTAATACCGAGTTTCCGTGCTAGTTCTAGTAAGGTTGCATCATTTAGTTCAGGATGAAAATAAATAATACTTAAAAGAGCCTGTAAGGGATCCTCATACCTTTGCAATGGCCTGGTTGGGTCCTTGTATCGTAAGAATACATGATAATATCTTATAGATGACTCAATAGTATAGAAAGCATGGTGCCATACTTTCCAAGGAATCTTGTGAAATATTGGATGAGCGGAATGTTCTTTTTTTTCTAGTTGCATATTTTAATTCATAGATAAAGTAATTAATCAGTTATTATACTTTTAAAGCAAATTGTCTTTCTAGAAAAATTTCTCTTAAATCAAATAATTGTAAGGAATGATAATTATCTTTAAGAATCATGAGGCAGCAAGAAGCTGCCTCTAAGGAAGACGATTAAGGGGTAAACGTTCTGGTACAACGGACAAGCCGTCCCAGGCTCTTAAAGTCAGATTTGATGGTACCCGATGGGAAGCCCAAGAGCAATGCGCTGTCGTTAGGGTGGTCGACGTTTTGTGATGAACTCCAGTAGAACTCGCTCGCAGAAAAATCACCAAAGTTACAGGGAATTGCCGAATTGGAACATAATGCATTACGGATTGCAGATAACTCATTTATTGCAGGAAGATACCAGCTTGTACTTATATTTTGACAACGTCGGGCAGCGCAACTGGCAGTACAAGCTATACTGCCCACAATGGCATTGGTATTAGCAATCCCGTTATCCAGGCTTTCTGCACCACTTATATCAGAGTCAATTGCCGTCCAATTGGTATCAAACTGTTGCGACACATCAATTACGATCTTGCCAATGCTGCCGCTCACTTCAAACACTAATCCTTCCAGATGAAAAAAAGCAATTAGGGTTTGAGGGCTATTAGCTGTATTGCTGCCGCTGACAGTAATAGTGCAGGGGGCATAGGCGGTATTGGAAGTCAGCACTAACATACAACTGCTTCCAGGTGCCACGCTTGCGCAATTTGTGCTGTTGACTGAGAGGTTAGGGCAGGCGGCTTGATTACTGATGGTAATGCCATTGGCATTGACTGCACTGCCAGCGTCATTAGTGATTTGTAAATTCAACGCAGCACCTGATACTTCAACCACTCGCTCTTGTTGCACCGGAGCAGTGATGCTTATTTGTGGTTGACTGGTGACAGTAACACTGACACTTACCGTATTGGTGTTATCCCCAGCAATTGAAATCGTGGTTGGTCCTTCCTGGGTGCCTGAGGCAAAGGTGATGGTGCAGTTTGCCCCAATTGCAAGACTGGCTCCACAGGTGGTGCTTTGCACGCTGATGTTGCTGCTTCCAGGAATGGTCGCCATTATATTATTTGCTGCAAATGGCGAACTTGCACTATTGGTCACTATAACTTCGCCTGTTGAATTTTCAGCAAACAATAGTGTGGTCGGAGTAACACTTATTGTGGCGATAGAAGGACCACGGTGATGTTTAAACTGTTAATGGCACTTGGTTGGTAACACTGATTGGGATTAGGGGTGCCATCTGGGTTTGCCTGGCACACTGCAGGCCCGCTATGGATACCGCTTCTAGGTAATGCCCTGCCGTTAATGGCAAGATTTAAAACGCAACTGCTACCTGCTCGACCTTTGGGTGCCAGCAAACAGGGGGTGGTCTGAGTAATCCCTGGCATTGACTGAATCACCAGTTTTTTGGATTTTCCGGATTGGTTTTGCACTATATATTGCACAACGGCCGTTCCATTTTCCGGTACCGTCTGTGTAGGATTATTCCCTGACGCAGGGACAATAGTCCAAAGAGGCCCGGCTGCCTGTACCACTGTTAACATTAACCAGGAGAACAAACTAACGAGTATCCTGCTCATTAAAATTTTTTTCTTATTCCTTTGCATGCTTTTTTCCTTAAGCGATATAAGTGAGATTTAATAAAACTCCATTGGTGTAGAGGTGACCGAGCACCAATCCTGAGCTCAGAGTCTGATCCCAAGCTTTATCCAATTCATTTTTACCCCAGTCCGCAAATTCATAACCAACTCCCACTTGCCAATGTTCACTGATGGATTTTTGTATCCCAGCTCCCAGTGTATAGGTGAAAGCGGTTTTAGTATGGTCTGTAAAATTAGGATTAGGTAATGCCTCAAAAATCAATGGGGTATTGATAAAATCATGCGCCCGGTTAAATCCCACTCCTAATCCTGCGCTCGCCCAGGGGGTAAGCCAATATCCTTTGTCAAATAACAGTTTGCCTTTCATTATCACTCGGCTGTGACTTATTTGGTATTGATAACTGTAATTGTCAAATTGAGGATCCGCATCATCCCAAATAACACCCCGTAGTTTCGCACTGTCTGTAATTGCGACCGCAAGACCTAACTGACCTTGCCAGTTGGATGGTAAAATTTTCTGCAAGCCAACAAACAATTCACCAGATGCCAGGGCGTTAGTAGATTTTCGGGCTACATAGGTTTTTTCAATTTCCTGCGCTAGAAAGAAAGTTTGTGTCTCGCCGGCTCTTGTCCAAACTGGACCTGCACTGATTGAACCTACCCAACTCCGATCTTTGATGGACATAACAGGGCCTATAGTGCCCCCAGACGCTTGATTTGCCAGCACACTGGCTGTTAGCGCAGAAATAAAGAAACAATACTTCATTAAGTACTCCTTGTATAATAAAAGGGGAAATAAAAAATGGTCAACAACAATCGATCCCAGATCACAAGATAATGAGTGCATCAAAATGCATCATACGCTTTAAGCAATAGAGAGATAAACCAGAATTCTGAATAAAGGGAGGGAATACCATAAAAAGTAATGAAGGAATATGAAAATAAAGAAAAATCTAGTGCTGCTTGCTAATCGTCGATTGTTGGTAAGGCCCACATCATGGACAATCGCGAATTTCTCTTTTCCGAGATCTAATCGGTAGTTCGTTCCCTGCATCCGCAATCCTTCATATTATTTTAATGTTAAGTATTTTCAGAACATGATAATAATTTACTTGTTTTTTAAAATCAAAAAATCCTCCAAATTTTATGGTTCACTTTAAATTTCACAACTTGTTAAGAGTCTAAATCATGCTGTGTAAATTATCTCATTGCAAAAAACACTAAGCCGTCTATTCTTTATAGAATCACTTTATTTCAGGATGAACTATGAATCCACTTGATGGACTTAAAATTGCTATTTTGCTGACAGATGGTTTTGAGCAAGTAGAAATGGTAAAGCCTCGAGAAGCCTTGCAAAGTCAAGGTGCCCAAACTTTTCTTATTTCAAATAAATCAACAGTTCAGGGATGGAATCATGCAGAAAAAGCAGATTCCTTTAATGTCGATGTGCTTTTGGAAAATGCCAAGCCAAATGAGTTTGATGCCTTACTCTTACCTGGAGGAGTGATGAATCCAGATGCATTGCGCCTTTTGCCCAAAGCTGTGGAATTTACCAAAAAAATAAACGAGCAACAAAAAACCATAGCTGCCATCTGTCATGGTCCTTGGCTTCTTATTAATGCTGAAGTTGCTAAAGGGAAACGCCTGACTTCTTGGCCATCAGTAAAAATTGATTTAATTAACGCCGGAGGGATATGGATCGATCAAGCAGTAGTGAAGGATGGAAATTTAATTACCAGCAGAAAACCTGGTGATATTTCAGAATTTAATAAAGCAATTATAGAGCAATTGAGTGATTACAAAAAAAACATAGACAATAAGGTTGATCAGTAACTCTATTGCTATTAATTCAAATTATTTATAGTTGCGTAGCTGGAACTATGGTTCCAAGCTACCGTGTTCGATTTTGATAAGCCAAGCCTACCATTATTTTCGATGGGGCTGTGTTTAGATGATAATACAGCCTTTGGGATGATTATTACAATTCTCTTGTTGTATCTCTGTGCGCATCTTAACAATAAGTTCTTTTAATTCAGTGGTATTAAAATGCCGATGTTTTTGTCTAGCCCAATGCATGAAATTAAATGCTGCCTGCAGAGCAGGAACATTTCCTTGCTCTTCTCGGATTTTTTTTATAGCCTCTGTCACTCGAGGGCCAGTTGCTTTATTCTCGCGCACACCATATATTGACAACACTATAGGATAACATTTGCGGAAAAAGGATAGGGAAGGCTTACTTCGATCATTAGATTCAACATGGGTTAGTGATGGGCCCCTTTCACTTATGTGTTCATGAAGCCTATGTTGTAAGGTAATTCTGGTTGCGTATTCGCCTGAGGCAGCAATAGCGGCATCTAACGCTTTTTGTGGGAGATCGTGAATTGTGATGTTATTGGTAGCAAAAATTTCTTTAACTGCAGGATCATTTAAAACATCTTGCATTTCAGCCAGGCTATGATAGCCACATTTGCAAGTAAAAGAAAGAAATGCCTGGATGATGTGATTAGTATCATTTTCCAAGTTAGAATCATTTTTATATTTTTCAATATAATGTGTCAAAACAGCTACTAGCACAAAAGTTGTTCCTGATACAGAATTCACATAAGGTACTTGGGTATTTGTTTTTGAATATCCTCTTACTATTGAAGGATCAATTTCAAAAATATCTGCAACCTTATTGGACATTGCAGTGGGTAATAGCTCATTGACTGGCATGGGTGAAATCGATTTCACTATTCCTGGGTTTTGGCTTATAAGTTCCTCAGGTAATTTTCGCTTGGGACCACGATCTTTGGAGTTAGAAATGCTGGTTTTCATTGAGCGTAATTCACCATTAATGCATTGATTTCATGAGTTTTTTCACCAAAATCCCTAACAAGCTTAATCACGCTCTCAGCTTCATCAAGCGATTTTATTTGGGTTGATGGTGTAAACTGTCTGTTTTTTTCAACCATGAGAGCGGCAAGTTTTTCTATACTGGAAAAATAATTTGCATTCTGGATATTCCAAAGTTCTTGGGAAAGACGAGTATCAAAGTATCTTCTGCTCCAATTCTTATGTGGATTGTCATGTTCAAAGGAAGTGGCTATTTTTTCACAGATTAGCTCAAATACTTCCTCATTTTTTTCTTGCAAGGTGGGATTAATAAGTGATTCTATTAAATCAAATACGTGCTTATAATCATTTTGGGCAAAAGCTTGCTTTACTAAATCCAATTCTTGCGAATGACCTAACTCGTGTTCAATGATATGAATAGTAATTAAAACAGAATCAGCAGAATCAACCGTGCTAGCTTGTAATGCTGCAATATATCTCTCTATGCTCATTTAAATGTCTCATAATGGTCAATTAGGATATTTATTGTACAGCAAGTATATTAAGAGACTCTTAAGGCGGTATATTTAAAGATATAATTTTTACTAGGGCAAGGAGAAGCTAAAAAATTATCAGTTTCTAGTAATTCAGAGCGTTCTTTAATGCTAATAAAAATTGCAAAATAGAAATATATTTATAATAAAAAGCTAACCTAATGAGTGCTAAAAATCTCTTAGCTCAAGAAGATCTAACTAGCTATGTAAATGATCTCGTCAGTTTGTCAAAACGGTTGATACCTAATTCTACAAATTATTCGCGCATTAATTCTGTTATAAGTATTATGCACCTGATTATTTCAGAACAAATATCATCACAAATTTGCTTAGTACCAGATCAGGAAGCTTCTAAAAAAAGCCTCGCGCTTTATGAGCAACTGTGTACTTTGTTAACAGAAAAGAATTATTGTTCTACTTGGTTTACAAAGATTATTGATCATTGTTGTTATGATGATCATGAGCTAAATCAGCGATTAAATAATTTTATTCAGCGAACAATTGGCCCGGTAATAAAATTATCAGAGTTTGTTAGGGATAAAAAAAATCATTGGCAATTGAATTTCCAAATCAGGGAATGCGCGATATATTTTTGGAGCAACTTGAAATAAATTCTTCACAAGATCAAGAAATTGGTTCAATAATTATTGATAAGAATACTGTTTTCCTTCCGGCGCTCCTGTCAGAAAGCCAGCTATTAGGTGTTACTTTTCCAACTGTCAAATCAAAGGATAATTTTATTCATCTATTAAATTTAGATAATGCAAAGCTTATTGTTTCTAAATCAGATGACTGTGACTTATATATCAATGATAGACGTATCCATGATACCGCTTCAAGATTCCATATTGCAGTAATATGTCCTTATTTCACGGAATACTATAAAATACAATATGATTCACATATGCTTGCTCAAGCCTATCGAGATTGTAATAGTTTCTTTAGGAAGAAGAAATTTCCTGTAGAACTAGCAGTAAAAATTGCATCGGACATCTCTTCCTCCGACGCAATTTCCACGAATGACAAAATGCAAATTGCAATTTGCAACTTTCGTCGGCCTTAAGTTAATATGTGTGCGTTGTTATATCATCGTCTGTTTTGATTAATGATTCTTCAACAATAGAACTTTTGTGTGTTGGAAGATCTGAGTCATCTTTTGCAAAGAATGTGCACTTGCTTACATTTTTGAAGCCTAAACAGTTAGGCTTAGGCCGCTCAGTTGTTGTCCCTGCATCACAAGTTTTTGTTTGTGCAGTGACCAACTTTTTACCGAATTCACCCAAGCCCTCATAGTACAGTTCTACTGATCCGCTATTATCCAAGTTGATAGCATCTGTACAATCGAGTTCTTCAAATAAATCCGCAAATTCCTCTGCAGTGACACCGAAATTACGATCTGGATTATGAATAACTATTATCACAATAGTATTGCCATTATTTTTATATCCAACGCCTGTACGTGGTAGTCGATTTGAGTGGTTATTATTCAAATCAGGTGTTTTTAATTTGGATTGATCTTTTAGAATAATAAACCCAGATACGGCATTTTTATTATCATAAAAATTGAGATTTTTCTCTAATTCGGCATCAATACTATCATGTGGAATGATCGCTGCTTTTTTATCTGCGGTATCAAAGGTAATCGTGTCTAACCCAATATTATTTTGATCAAGTACTTTATGGGTGGATACCAGTTCCCCATTACTCAACGACAAACCAATAAGATATGTGCGTGGTTGTGTTCTGGGGTTGATTTTTTCTCCCACATTTGGGATGCCACTCGTCCATACATTAAACCAGTTTGCATTGATTAATAAATCCGGTATCTCAGTATTGGGATGACCTTTTTTCCAGTTGTCACGCCATTCTTTTAATGTGAATAATGGTGCGTCAAACTGCCCCCCTTCGTAATTATTACCGTATCGATCAGGAAACTGAGAGCTAATTGGAACAAACGTTTTATATTCCGATAATGGAATTTCAACATAATAACCTTGAATATTTTCCCGGTATGGGTTTTTATTCAAAATCTCATTAAAATTGGCTAGACATCTTATGTCTTTTACTTCAGTGGCCTTTTTAATGCGATGGATTTTTTCGTTTACGATATCGGTTTTTGTTTTAAACAGCTTGCTAAACACAGATTATCCTCTTTTTAGTCTAAATGGATTTAATTTGCCTACATATATTAGCTGAAATAGATTAAGGAATTATTAAAAATTGAACTACTTGATTGTTTTGTTGTCTTTTTTGAGGTGTTGGTGCTTTGGATTTACTGCAAATAAGATTTTAAATTGAGTAGATAGCTGTTTTAAAGATGGTTTCTGAATAAGCCTTTAGTGACCAAGCATGGCTTCAATTTTCTCTGGCGGAGCAGCTTGACTATATAGATAACCTTGGACTTCATCGCAATTAAATTTAATTAAGACATTCTCTTGTTCAATTGTCTCAACACCTTCGGAGAGTACTCGCAAATTTAGTTGGCGCGCCATGGTAATAATGGCCCCGATTATTGAAGCATTTTTATTATTTTTTGCACAATTTTTAACAAATGATTTATCAATTTTCAATTTGGTTGTCGGAAGATCTTTGAGGTAACTAAAACTGGAATAACCAGTCCCAAAGTCGTCAATTGAAATACTAATACCTAATGAATTTAATTCTTGCAAAGAAGATATGACGTGTTGTGCATTCGTCATAATGGCACTTTCTGTTATTTCTATCTCTAATATTTTGGGATCAAGTGCAAACTCAGTTAATATATTCTTAATGAGGTCTATAAAATTCTTTCGGTTAATTTGAGTCCCCGAAACATTCACGGCTATTCGGATTGGCGGCAAACCTTTATCATTCCAGGTTTTAATTTGTAAACAAGCTTGCCGCAGAACCCATTCTCCTAACTGAATAATTAATCCAGTTTTTTCAGCAATCGCAATAAATTCCTCAGGGTTGACCTCCCCTAATTCTGGATGAAACCATCTCATGAGCGCTTCAACAGCAACTATTTTTTTTGTTTTTAAATTTAGGATAGGTTGAAATGCAAGAGTGCATTCATTTTTTTGTAGCGCATTCCGTAAATAATTATGAATAATCATTTCTCTTTTCGTTTTAATGTGCATAGTCTTATCAAATAGATGATAATAATTTCGGCCGTTATTTTTGGCCATGTACATTGCAATATCGGCATTCTTTAATAATGTGGAAGGAGTTCTTCCATCCCTTGGGTAAATACTTACACCAATACTTACTGTGATAGCTAATTTCTGATTATGAATGGTAATTGTTTGGCCTATAGCATTATGAATTTTATTAATTACACTATGAATTTCCTCAAATTTATCGTTTAAAAATAAAATGACGAATTCATCTCCACCAAATCGTGCCAGTGTATCACTCTCTCGTATGCAATTTTTTAATCGACTCGCAATTTCTTTTAGTGCTATATCACCAGCATGATGACCAAGGCTATCATTAATATATTTAAAATGGTCAACATCAATGAAAGTAACAACTAAATTGGTATGAAAGCGTTTTGAGTAATTAATAGCCTGTATAATTCTATCGTTTAATAAGGTGCGGTTTGGTAAATCAGTTAGTATGTCGTGAGTCGCTTGATGGGTAATTTTAAGTTCCATTTTTTTTCGCTCGGTGACATCACGAAAACTCCATACTCTGCCAATAATTTTATTACCTAGCCGGTTCGGCATGGAGTAGCGCTCAAATATTCTTCTATCTTTAAAATGTAATTCATCAAAACTATTTTGATCTGGATTAGCATATAGATATTGAATTCGGCTAACAAATTTTTCAGGCTCAACTAATTGATTTTTAACAAAATCAATCGCATTTTTGTCATTCAATTTTTTAATGGTTTCATCATCAAATTTCCACATACTTAGAAATTTTTGATTATAAAATTCAATCTTATCATTTAGGTTAACTACCAAAATTCCATCTGTTGTTGATTCGAGCGTTGAGCGGGTAACTGCTAAGGCTTGATTTAATTTATCAGTACGTTCCGCTATTTTCTGTTCTAACAATTTTGTGACCGCATCAAGGTTATTATTATCAAATCTTAGAATTAGAGATGAAAGCAGTAGCGCATTAGCTTTGTGCGCAGTGATTAAAAGTATCGCAACATAAATAAAACTTGAGAAACCCAATAAAATATAGATATCCCCTTTAGTAAATAGCCATATGGAAAAAGGAGTGAAGGAAATGATTAAAAACAAAATGTAAACACTGAGTATAGGTGAATATAAGTTATTGGCCGCAGCACTAACCCCTAATACCATAAAAACAACAAAGGACTGATAAGCGATTCCTTTTTCGGGGATAAGGAACCCTCCAACATAACCCCATGTACTCCCAGTAAAGAGAATGCCTATTATGAATAAGCTTAACCACAATTTATAAGATAAATTTATAATGTTATTCTGAAAGAAGTAAACCAGCGAGCTGCGCATTAAAACTGAGATACAAGTCAGCATAAACCAGCTCATTAAGATGTTATGCTTAGTTACCTCCCATAATGCTGAGCATAAAAAAATGGATACAATAAATTCTCCTGCCAAACCAAAGGGTAATTGCTTATAGAGTAATTCAATTTGCTCTGCCTTGATTATTTCATTGATTCTATTATTCTGAGTGTCACTGGTTATAATTGAAAGTTCTTTATGATCTGTGAACATCTGCATTACTCTTTTGCTTAGGTTACTAGGAATAATAGAATCCTCATGTACTGACAGGTACACTCCGGTTCTCCGTTCCGCGTCTCCTCACACTTCACTCGATGAAGCGAGTTTCGAAAGAGATCTAATGTAGGAACAATATTCCAGCTATGCCATTTTATTATAGATCAAAATTTTTTCTTTATGATTTGTTTGGTGACAACAATTATATTGTGCAAAATTATTGTAACCTAATAATGCTTGGCTCACTTTATTAAATTCGCAGACTTAAGCGGTTAAATGTGATATTGAGTAATCATTCTGTCCAAATGATTTGAGAAAAGTTGAATTTCTTTTGCACTGAGAGCATCGAAGCCTCCTCGTATCAAGCCACTTTCTCGCAGAGATTCATTTAAATTACGCATGCTTAATATTTGCTTCATATTGTTTGCTGAATAAAGTGTTCCTCTTGGGCTAAGAGCAAAAGCTTGCTTAGTAATAATTTGATCGGCCAAAATAATATCTGCGGTAATTACGAGATCGTAAGGTTGAACATGATGGACAATATATTTATCTGCACTATCAAAACCTGATTCTACTTGTATTCTTTTTATAAAGGGAGAAGGAGGAATAGTTACTAAATGGTTTGCAACGATTCTCACTGAAATCTGACGTTTTATTGCAGCACGATATAAAATTTGTTTTATAGCTTTTGGGCAAGCATCCCCATCAATCCAAATTATCATTAATTGTTAACATCCTATTTAAATATTTAAAAAAATTGTTTTCTGGTAAATCTGCGCTTTATTCTCAAAAATCCGTTCTATATGGGGGCGTAATAAATCCAATTCGGTTGATTTAAATGATGCGTCTGGAAAAAAGGTACTATTGTTTTCTTGTTTTGTTAATATAGAAATATCTTGCTTTAATGCCATTTTGATAAAAGGAAGGAAAGCAAGTTTTTTTAACCAGCTGGTTAACCAATGGTGTCTGTAACTGATTAACAGGAATGCCCGGTGTTTTTTATTGGTTATGGGACTTAGATAAAAAGTAAATGAAGCTGTTAGATGTTCCTGACTATAATATTCAAGCTCAGCGATTAAAGGAAAATGGAATCGTCCTATAGATGATTTTCTATTTTTTTCAAAAAGCGAACTGATTAGGCCGGATTGTTTTTGTTTGTCCTCATAATAAACTTCAGCACTGTGTTTATTGACTTTTAAACTGGCTTTTATAATCTGTCTTTTATTGTCATGTCTTAGCAAGCCTGCATGAATATAATGCGTATGGGTCGCATCAAGGGTATTTTCTATGATATTCAAAATATCCCCTTCTAACTCAAGCTGCATAAAATAAGAACGATATTTCTTGGAGTTCAATGCTGATATATTATAAAGCGGGAGTGTTGTTTCATTTTTATTGAGGCAAATAAAGACCAATCCCATATCAATTTGAGTTGGGTAGGCCGGTATATTTTTATCTGTAAGATTTATTTTTTTTTCCAGACCAGGGATTTTAATGCATTCGCCCGATGGATTAAAACTCCAGCCGTGATAGGGACATTGTAATAATGTACCTTCCAGCTTTCCCGATGAGAGAGGGGCACCACGATGTGGGCATCGATCTTGTAGTGCTACTATTTGATTATTAAGTTTATAGATTACGATAGGGGTACCGAGTAAGACGAATCGTTGAGGCTTAGTTGATATTTTTTTTACCGTAGTAATAGGCATCCATTGCTGTTTTAATCGCTCTATAATCATAACTTATACCTTTTAAGGAGCGGAACAAAAACAACGTTGAGCAAAATCTGTATGGCTCTCCAGGTAATTCTACGATATAAGGGCAAATGTTTTATATAAGCGGCTGTGTATTCTATGAATGGTTGGCCTCCTCTTAATAATTTAAAATGAGAAGCACCCGAGCTTAGGTTTAAGCAACGATTTTTTTTATGACTGTAGTCGAGAACCAGATAAATCAGAATTCGATACAAGGATTTATCTTTCGATAGCTTGGTATTATATCCTACGAGTGGTGCAGTAATGACTTGTTCACTTTCAAATAATCCTACTATACCCTGCAATATCCCATGTTTATCGCGAAGCCCCATCAAGGTTAACAATCGATTCTGATGCCAATAGGCTATAAGCTTTAAACTAAATTGTGGATTATGTTTTGAGTATTTTTCCAAATATAATAAATTATATAGTCTTACAATATCGTGGTAATCTGATTCTTTGATTTGGTCATGCAGCACTAGTTCATATTCACTTTTAGCCAAGGCACGGCGATCATTCTGAGTATTATTACGGTTAATGAATTCCTGTAAATTAGCATCAAAAATATAAACTTGCCGTGAAGCAGCCAGGATAAATCCTTCTTTTTTTAAATGTTCAATTAAATTCTTATTGGTATGTTCGTTTAATGAGCGATACATGATGGCATGTTGAGGATACTTTTCTCGGGCTCGGTTTAATTGCTCCTTCACCCCATCCCCATGCCAATTCGGATAAGGATTAGTTGACAGTAAAAAATTATTGATAAAATAATTTTTATTAACCTTTCCCAGCCTGAGCAATCCACCTATGGAATTAATTAATAGGATTAAACAAAAACGCAACAGCCTATTATTAATTTTAAAGAGCTCATCTTTGCTGTAAGTAATTAGTGCGTTGTAGGGAGAGCAAACATAAGAGGAATGATATTCTGTATCATTTAAGGTGGCTGGGAATAGGAACCCGCCCATCTCTTCGGTGGTCATTCTGGTTTCAACATTCAGCATCCATTCTTTGCTCGAACCGTGTATAAAGGGATTGCTATATAAAGTGCATTTATCATTAAAAATCATGATGTTATTGCTCACCATTAAATTCAATATCATCCGTTGAAGCGCAATGGAAATTCTTTTTTTCCTTAATCATACGGCAAAAAATATTGGTTATGGTCATGAAGCTTTTTAGACCCAGCCATGGATAATCTTTACTTTTTAGCACGTCATGAGCCCTTTTATAAATAAACCCTTGGGGATTGTTTAAAAAATAATGGACCCCTTGAAGTTTCATTGCCAGACCGAGCATATAGGGTTGTTTGGGTAATAGACAATTTTGTTCTTGACCTTGCATGAGGGTTGACCAGTTTATTTGTTCTGAAATCAGATGAAATCCGCTAGTAATTCTGGGATTGCATTCTAAAGCAAAAGCCTTTCCTTCACTCACTATAAAATCAAAGGCAATTTGTCCACTAAAGCGATATTTTTCGCAAAAAACTGTAACAAAATGTGCGATTGCTTCTATATTTGCGGGTTCAAAGTAAATCCCTGCAGCCGGGCCGGAAGTATATTTGGGATGGTAAGCCGTTTGAATCAGGATCTTGCCTTTATCTGCTATGGCGTAGCTGCAGTATTCTTTCCCAGTAATGAAGAGTTGCGCCACATAAGGAACATCAAGTTTTAATTCGGTAATGGCTTGTGGTGATGGTTTAATTATTAAATGGGAGCCAAAACGAGAATAAACAGGTTTCAATAAGATGTCTTTGTTTAATGGAATTCTGCCTTTCTCATCTTCAGTTGTTACAAGCCAACTTTGTGGCGCGTCTAATCCATAATCTAGAGCAAGTTGATTAAAAATAAACTTGTTATGTAACGGATTAAGTCGCAAGAAGGATTCGCAGAATAGGCGAGTATATTGCGACAGCTCTTCATATCCTTGGCTGATGAAGAAAATTTCTTCACAAGTAGGAATAAGTAGATCAATTTGATACTCAATGATTATTGTTTTAAGAGCTTGAATGAATTGTTGAAGTTCCGTATTAGGCTTAGGCAGGGTGAAATGCTTTTGTAATCCTTTTACAAAGCGGCCGAGAGGAAAATGCATACTGTCAGCACTATAAACGGCATGCCCTTGTTGAATCAGGCTGCGCATGACATCCATGCTTGCTGGAGCTCGGCCCCCAGTGACTAGTACTCTCATTGAGTTCTCCTCTTAAAGCAGTCCACCCCAGGATAATATCTGGATTGGATGCGACGGTGTTTCAATGTATTGTCTTTAGTTTTATAGGGCTGCCAAAGCCAAGTTGGTGTGTCACAACCTAGGTTGATGAACAGTTGGTTTAAATGCCTAATTAACTCCTCCCGATGGTTTATTTCAGGAAAAACCTGTATAGTAAATTCAGTAAGGGAGTTCTGGCATATCCGATAATCATCAAAATTTATAGGGCTACTGGTCATTTTTTGGCGAAGGGCGTCTGCAAAAATCGGCAGTATTTCATTCCCTTTTTGGCCATAACAGACATCGCCCAAACGACCTTCAATAGCAGAAAGCTCAGTAAATACTCCAGTAGATTTTTTCGCAATGAGTACATCATCCAAACGATAACGAATAATCGGTTGAGAGGTACGCATTAAATCAGTAATTATTGGAACAAAACGCTGTTCATCAATCCAGTCTTTTTCAATTATTAAAAACTCCTCATTCATCACCAGACTATTACTGCTTTTATCACTTGCCGCGAGAAATCCCTCAGTGCATTGATATACTTGTGATACGGGCAAATTGAATGCTTTACTAATGAATTCTTCGTCTGCTTGTTCCAATACTTCAGCAACTGCAACGATCTTTTTAGGGCGGATTGTGAGTAGATTTTTGTTTTGGGCAAGTAAGCGCAAGACACTGGATGGAGCTGACACAATCGTTGGATTAAGTGCATTTATTTTTTTCAGATGCTCCTCAAAAGGGTGTAGAAGATCGAAAAAATGAAATTGTATTTTCCTGCTTTTATTGAGTGTCATATAAAGTTGGTTGTTAGCCCTCAAGAAAAAGGCGATTCGCTCTTTTGTCTTAAGGCCGTGAGGCAATACTTTTGCTAGGATAATCCCAGTCCAGGCATCACGTTCTCTTGGACTAGTCAAAAACAACCCCCTGGTGCCCGATGTTCCTGAGGAAAGGCCAATGGCGATGTCATTGATAAGGGGCGAAAAATTGCGAGTTTCCTCTGCTGTTAAAGCAATGGTTAATGCGTCTGATTTCTTAATTTTCACGGTATTTATTTCATCGAAATAATGATTCATTATGGTTTTATTCATAATGGGCCATTGATGAAAAGGTTTATCAAGATAATCCTTATAGAAGGGGGAGTTAACTAGTGTTTTTTGGACTAGAGAGTGGAACTTCTTATTTTGATAGGCTATTAATTGTTCATGAGTATTCAAATAATACTTTAAATAAAGAGTCTTATAGTAATAATAAAGGATGCGAGCTAGCATGATTTTTGAGCCCCCGTCCGTTCACGTGAATGCTTACAGTGGGTAGGAATAATCTCAATATTCTTATTAGACTTATAGAGTTCATGGAGATTTTTTATTGTATTAATGTATTCTTCTTTATTGTCATGAATTAGGTAGGTTAAATGACTGGGGTAAATAAGTTCTTTAAAGGTTTCCTGGTGCCAGCAACTGTCGGCAATCAGAAACACTTCAGTTTCTGCTTTAAAGTACAAACCGATATGGCCTTTGGCATGTCCTGGCAAGGGTATAGCGATGAGACGCTTGTCGCCAAAAACATCATAACCATAGCGGAATGGGTGTAATGATGGTTCTAATTTAACTTTCCTGTTGCCAAGAATGATGGTTCGCTGATAAAAATCGCTAGGTAAGAGATCAGGCAAAAATCCCTTGAGTAGTGCCCTGAATTTGCTTTTATAGCGAATACTTTCAAGCCCATCCGGATGGCAAATAAAGTGAGCGTTGGGAAAATCAGATAAACCAGCGATATGATCTGAATGGAAATGAGAAATCACCACATAATTGATGTCAGTAGGCGCAATATTTTGATCCTTGAGTTGATCTTTTAGTGATTTTTTCAAGGTTACTGGGGTTAAATAACGATACAAAGAAAAAGGGAACCGTTGAGTTAATTGAAAAAAACGATGACTATAGCCTGTATCAAATAAAATAAAACCTTTTTCTGGATGATTTATTAGAGCGCATGTGGATGGGTATTCTCGTTGTTTCAGCATTCCGGATTGCAAGGTCATTCGTTCACAATGTCGACAAAAACCGGATTCAAAAAGTTGATAAGTCAGCATGAAGATTGATACCAATTGGCGTATCGATGTATGCCTTCCTCGATACTCACTATTGGTTTGTAATGGAGATCTTGTTTGGCAGCGTCAATATTAAGGGTTTGACCAAGGGCTAATACACCACAGCTATATCGTGTAATGCTAGGTTCACCTAAAAAAGGAAGATGATGAATTATTTCAAGGCAATAAGCAATACGTTTGGCAAACGCATAGGAGATCTGTTTTACTTTAAGCGATTTGTTCAGTGCTCTATAAAGTAACTTAAGGATAGTAATCAATGATTTAGGTTCGTTGTTGGTAATATTGTATTTCTTCCCATAGAATTTATGCGATGCATTGGCAGCTAGAATCAAACTTTCTACGACATTATCAACGTACGTGATATCAATAATTTGCTCACCCGAACCGATAAGAGGCAATATTCCTTTTCGTTCTGCTTGCAATAATCTGGGAATAATCGCCCTATCAAAGGGGCCAATAATGGCTCGTGGACGTAAAGTAATTACTTTCAAATCTTTCTCAAGATAGGCTTTGTCAATTAATGACTCAGCAAGCAATTTGGATTTTATATAATAATTAGCAGGAATTGTGGGTAAAGGGTCATTTTCCTTGATCTGATGTTTTTCTTTAAAGTCAAAATAAATGCTTGGTGAGGATACATGGATAAGTCGCGAATTATCGGGTGTTGCTTCGATGACATTTTGGGTGCCCACCACATTGGATTGATAAAATTTATCCCAAGGTCCCCATGGGCTAGAGAGCGCTGCACAATGAAAAATAACTTGGGCTCTGCGAGTTATTTTTCTCAGATGCTCTTTTTCTTTTAAATCCACTTCTATAAATTGTGCTCCTAGCTGAGTTAGGATGTTGCCTAGTTGTCGATTACGTCCTAATGCAATGACTTTATTTCCTTCTTGAAGTAATCGGTTTGTTAAGTTCATTCCTAGGCAGCCAGTAGCTCCAGTTACTACATAGAGCATTTTAGTACTCCAGGATCATTCCAGCAGAAGAGAGCCCTGCACCGGTACCTAACAGGTAGATCCGCTGACCGCGCTTTAATTTCTTGCTTTGCGTGAGTCTGTAAAGAGCCATGGGTATAGAGGCTGCCATTTGATTTCCATGGGTGGCGTAAATATTTACTAATTTTTCTAAAGGGATGTTGAGTCGTTTACGCAGATGATGCATAGCTAGCAAACTTGCCTGGTGCGGGATAACCCAAGATATATCGGATAAAGTTAATTTAGCTTGTGAAAACACCACTTGATGAGTACTTAATAGTAGTTGGGTTGCCAATTTAAATACCTTTTTACCATCCATAGTAAACAACCCAAAACGCTGATGATCAAAAGGAAGGGAAGGTGGGATGCGCGTACCTCCTGCTTCAACTTGGCAATAGGAAGAACCTATGCTATGAGTTTCCATATGGGAACTGAGTATTTTACTGGAACCATCACTTTTTTCTATGACACAGGCTGCGGCCCCGTCGCCAAATATGGTGCAGGTTTCCATATCATGCCAATTAAGTCCAAGTGAAGGTATATCACTTGAAACAATCAAAGCACGCTTATAACGTCCCGCATCAATTAAGTATGAGACTGTATCCAGAGCCGTTAAAAAACTAAGGCAAGTGCTATTAATATCAAAGCAGGCTATTCCTGAAGATTCTAATCCTAGTTGTTTTTGAATTAAGACTGAGGTCGACGGAATAGGTTGTTCTACTGCACCACAAGCTGAAATAATGAGATCGATGTCGTTTGGTTTAATACCAGCTTCCTGTATTGCTTTAAGGGCTGCTTGGCCTCCCATATAAGAAGTGGTTTCGTCTGGTGAAGCAAAATGCCTAGAAATAAGCCCTGACTTTTTTTCAACAGTACCTAAGGGCAAGTTAAGTTTTTTGTCCAGCTCTATAGATGAAATTAAATTCCGAGGTAAATATTTTCCTATTCCATTGATTTTAATACTAGGCATGATATTACCTACAAGTAGTTGGATTTAACATTATACATTTAGTCTTTTAAATGATCAATAAGAATGAAGTATTCTGAATGAAGTATTCTTGTAGACTCAGGGTTGAATCTATTCCTTAATTCCTTAAAACTACTCAAAAATGGTTCGTGTACTTGGTTGATCGTGCTGTTTTTCCTGAATATGAGATATCAATCATGAGAATTATAGGAGTCAAATCTTCCCAATCGACCTTTAAAATTCATAGACCATATATTGATTTCTCACTATTTAAAATATATTAATGAGGTATAACTTATTTTTGGTTAACCATTACGAATGAAATTTATAATTAGCAAGAAAAACAATCCAGAGTCAATTACTCTTGATCTAGAATCAACAGCGACAATAGATGATTTGTTTTTAATTCTTTACGATTCTAGAAGTAGAAATTATGCCCATCTGTCTTTTAAAGAGTATCAAAATTTTATTTCTGTATATTACAACTTATTATATGGAGATCGATTCATAAATAAATTGCTCCCCGGGACCAATTTATCGGATTATCAGCTCGAAGAGCCATGTTATTTAACTTGGGAAGAATTTGCTGAGGAACAGTGCTCTTTAGCCCATGTTGAATTTAATCCTATGAGTGGTAGATTCTTTCTTTGGCAAGGTAATATGGAACAAAATGAATCTGCGTCAACTGAAGCCAGCGATGATATGAAACCTGGCATACCCTAAGAATAGAGGGCTTACATAAAAGCCAGGTTAATTGCATAGTATGTTCGGAATTCGAAAAATTGGGGATGCTGGCAGGGCCCAATCTTAGCGAATAATCCTCTCATTGCCTCGGCAAATCAGCATAATGCGGGCCTCATCTCGTTTATTACCACAGAAAGATTAGAAGAGCTATCTTCTTTAGGCTCAAATAAATTGCCGGCTTTAGAGCACGCTGTCCTAGGGTCCGATTCAATAGTTAAATTTGCCTTAGGTTGGTAACCTAAAGCATTCAAAACCTTTGATGTTGTATTTTCAGTGACTTCTTCAGCTACCTTCTTATCATTGGGTTTTGCAGACACAACTTTTTGTTGTTTAAAAAGGTATAAATTCGTTAAAATGATCGTAGATTCCAGTACCATCAGGGCAACACCAAGTATAGGATTAAGCGTAAAACCTAACGCAACAAACAACCCTGCTGCCACTAAGGTAATTACGGAATTATACGTTAAGCTCACAAACAGGTTTTGGAAAATATTTTGCTTGGTCTTTTTTGACACATCGAATGCTGTAGCAATAGGGAATAATAATCCTTGCTGTACGACTATGTCTGCCTGCTGTTCAGTGATGCTGTCACCAATGGTTGATTTAACAGCAATGCCTATGTCTGAATAGGCAATTGCTGTGGCGTCATTGGCGGCATCACCTACCATAGCGACTTTGCACCCTCTGCGTTTTAACTTTTGAATATAACTTGTTTTGGAAACCTCGCCAGGTTTACTGACAGCGCCTACAGTATTCGCACAAATGTTATCTTTAGAAATACCCAATAATGCGGCATATTTTTCTGCAGAGGCTCTATCTGCACCTGTACACATATGTACTGTTTTACCAAGACGCTTTAATTGTTTCACTGTTGTAAAGGCATCTTCTCGCAAAGGATCAGCTAAGGCAATTTGTCCTATTACTGTTCTGTCTCGGACAATATAAATGGAGCCATTTTCAGGATTATCATAAGGTGTATCGATATGTGCCACCCCGTTTGCTAAAAGCATATCCTTATTGCCCACTATGAATGTCTCTCCATTAATCGTGGCTTTTATGCCAGAATGATGACTTTTATCAATGGACGTTATTTCTAGTACTTCGCTTGTAACAGCGCCTTGTTCTTCTATATAAGACTTTATAATTTTTGCTGCTGGATGATCGGATTGACTTTCTAATAACGCGATATGACTCAAATATTTTTTATCATCGATATGCAACGTGTCGACTTCAATTTGACCTTTAGTCAGTGTGCCATTTAAATCAAAAACAATAGTATCAACATCAGCTGCCGCTTGTAATGCTTTTCCATTGTTAAAATGAATTCCATTGTCAGATGCTTTTTTCATGCCGATTTTAACTGCGAGGGGCGTAATCAAACTTAAGGCACAAGGACAGGCGCTTACGAGAACTGATACAACACATTGAATGGCAAGTGCAGGGTTAAATAATGAGCCTATGACGATGCCTGATACAATTGCTACTGCGATCAAACCAGGAATAAAATATTTCAATACCTTATCTGCGAATATTTCAACAGGGGCTTTTTCATCATTAGCCTTATTAATATTTTTTGCAATTAATGACAGATAAGAGTTTTGATAAGTTTTAGTAACGCGCATTTCCAATGAAGGAATATGATCAGCTAAACACATGCCAGCTTTCACAACATCACCTGGCTTAAACTCTTGAAGATGAGGTGAGCCATCAATGCGTGTAGTATAAAGTAGCGCTTTTTTTGTTAATACACCATCAACGGGAATCACATTTCCTTTTTTAACTATAATAATATCATTCGGAATTAATTTTTTGACCGAAATTTCTTTATTTGGCTTTCCCTTTAAGAGGACTAGTGGAGGTATGCAATCGCGCACATCTAATTTTTTATTGATTTCCCCGATTAAGGTATGTTCAATTCCTTCACCTAAATGCCAAAATGCTAAAACAAGAGGTGCTGCTTCGAACATCATGGGTAATCCAGGAACAAACAAACTGACAATAGACACAGCAAAGATGGTTAGTGTACTAATCGAGTATAAAGTTGTGGTATCCCATTTTTTTTCTTGCAATGCCTGCCATGCTGAGCGATAAACGGTACTTCCCAAATATAATGTCATCAGCGCAGTAAGCCCTGTTATGATATAATAGGCAATAAGAGGAATATTAAAGCTTGCAATAGAAAGAACAAGTAAGCCCACTCCCCAAATTAAACCTAATACCGCTTTAAGCCAATGATTTTCGTGATGATGCCCATGATGCCCATGATGCCCATGATGCCCATGAGAATGATCGTGATGATGCTTATGAGAGTGATTGTGTTTTTCGGTTTTTCTGCGCTTTTTAATGCGGCCAGAATGATTGTGCTTAGAAGCATGTACAGGTTGATGCTCTATTTCTTCCTCATCGTAAAGTGCTTCTACCTCCATGTTTTCGCGGATAATGATCCCTTCCTCCAACAAAAGCTGTGTCACTTGAGCCTGCACGGTAATATCATCTTTGGATTCACACAACAAGCTGATGCTTTTATTAGGACTAGTCAAATCAATGGCTACCCTTACTAAGCCTAAGCCTTTCTCTTTGTTCAAAATTTGTTCAATTTTCTCTGTGGCTTTTTCCAGGTCAAGAAGTTGGGCATCATCTGAAAGGCGAAATCGATAATTATTGTAATACATTGGTTTCCTCTATTCGAAAGGGCGATAGATGCTTAAGAGAACCGTACATCCCAACCCACAAAAATGTTACATTGTAACATTTAATTGTCGAATAACAAGAAACATTAAATAATTTTTAGACATCAAATCGTTTCTATGAAATAATCAATGGTGTTGGAATTATGATAATATAATGTTCGCTAACTATTAGACCTAAAGATAATTGATGAAACATAATTTACTGGACAAGGCTTATAAGCATTGTATGAATCGTGGCTACCGATTTACTGAGCCAAGAGAGCGTGTCCTCAAAATACTAGTGGCTGAGAGAAAGCCTCTTGGCGCTTATGATATATTGCAAAGATTATCCATGGAAGTTAAGAACCCCAAGCCACCTACTGTCTATCGGGCTATTCAGTTTTGGCATCAAGAAGGTTTTATTCATTGCATTGACAGCCTTAAATCCTATGTTGCTTGTCTACATGGACATCATGTAGGACAAGCTCAATTTCTCATTTGCAATCAGTGCGATTTTGCCAAAGAGCTAGAGTGCCTTGTTGATTTCACTTCCATAATCGAATCGGCTAACTCTATTCAATTTTCAATTATAAATTGCACCATAGAAATTAAAGGATTATGTGCCGATTGCAGCCCTACTAATTTGAAGAATTAATCGCCAAGATCAGTTCGCTGGATTTTTGAATCCAAGCTGCGCTTGGCTTATTCTTCCAAACCAAGAAATAACTCTAAACAGCATCCCATTTCCATCGGAATTGTCCATTTAATCTACTTGAAGAAAGATAGTGAAATGATATGCTTAATGGAATCCACCAATAATGGCTGCAGGGAACAATTCGAGTAGCAAATTGCACTCCAGAAAAAGGTGTTGAACCGATGAAAACATATGAAATGTATATTGATGGGAAATTTACCCTAGCTAAAAGCAGGGCTACTCGCCACATTATTGATCCAGGTAATGGCGAGTTAATTGCAAAAGTGCCAGAGAGCGCCAAAGAAGATGCAATACTTGCGATCAAAGCTGCTCGCAAAGCTTTCGATGAAGGAGAGTGGAGGAACACACTGGCTCTTGATCGGGGTAAACTTTTATTTAAAATTGCTGAACTGATTCGTGCTAATGCCACAATGTTGGCAGAGTTGGAAACACGAAATTGCGGAAAGCCTCTGGCTGAAGCTGAATTTGACATAACAGATGCTGCCAATTGTTTTGAGTTTTACGGAGGACTTACTACTAAAATTCATGGCGAAACGATGTCAGTTCCTGCGAACTCTTTTAGCTATGTTGTTCGCGAACCTATTGGAGTGTGTGGACAGATTATTCCATGGAATTTCCCGCTACTTATGGCGGCCTGGAAACTTGCGCCAGCACTCGCTGCAGGAAACACAGTCATATTAAAGCCTTCGGAACTAACGCCGTTGACTGCATTGGAGTTATTCAAGCTGATTGATCAATGCGGATTCCCAGCAGGTGTTGTGAATCTTATAACTGGTCCAGGCGCTGAAGTCGGGGAAGAATTAGCAAGCAATCCTATGGTGGATAAGGTTGCTTTCACTGGGGGAACAGTAACTGGAAAAAAAATCATGCAGGCTGCTACTGGGAATTTGAAAAAAATATCTTTAGAGCTTGGTGGAAAAAATCCAAATATTGTTTTTGCAGATTGTGATCTTGATATGGCAATTGATGGCGCTCTATTTGGGGCATTTGCAAACCAAGGTGAAGTATGTTCTGCAGGTTCTCGCTTGATAGTGGAGCGAGCTGTCCACAAAAAAATTGTGGAAGAAATGTTGAAAAAAATTCCAAACATCAAACTTGGCCATGGTTTAGAAGCTGGGGTAAAAATGGGGCCATTAATTTCGGACGCGCACCGTGAAAAAGTAGAGTCTTATGTCAAGATCGGAATTGATGAAGGTGCAACATTGCTCTGTGGTGGTAAACGCCCTGGCGGTAGTGAGTTTGCGAAAGGTAATTTTTTTGAGCCAACTATTTTTGATGAGGTGAAGCCTACGATGCGCGTCGCTCGTGAAGAAATTTTTGGCCCTGTACTCGTAGTGATTCCTTTCGACACCGAAGAAGAAGCAATTCGCATTGCAAACGATACGGATTACGGTTTATCTGCTGCTGTGTGGACCAAGAATATTAATCGCGCTCATCGAGTGACTTCTCATCTTCGAGCTGGAATTCTTTGGGTAAACCACTATCATCCCACGTTTAATGAAATGCCCTGGGGAGGGTACAAACAAAGCGGATCAGGTCGCGAGCTGGGTTTATATGGAATCGAAAGTTACCTTGAAGTCAAGCAAGTGAATATTAACCTTGATGAAACACCAATCGGTTGGTACTAAAAATGCAAATTAATATTAAAACTTCAATACCGGGGCCAATATCCCAAAAATTGATGGAGCAACGTCGTAAACATATTGCGAAGGGACCATTTCACGCGACTCCCATTTTTGTGGAACGAGCAAAAGGTTCCTTTTTGGAAGATGTGGATGGGAATGTATTTTTGGATTTCTCCTCTGGGTTTGGCGTGGTGAATACAGGGCATGCTCCTGATGCCATAGTAAATGCAATCAAAGCTCAGGCTGAAAAATTTATCCATACCGGCTTTACTATTATTCCTTATGAAAGCTATGTCAAAGTATGTGAAAAATTAAATTATCATACGCCTGGAAATTTTGAAAAAAAATCATTCCTGTTAAATTCAGGCGCGGAAGCAGTAGAAAATGCAATTAAAATTGCACGTGCCTATACTGGTAAACAAGCAGTAATTTGCTTTGATCACGCGTTTCATGGGCGTACGTACATGGCAATGACACTGACATCGAAAAAGCAAACCCTATAAAACATGGATTCGGCCATTTCCTTCCGAAGTTCATCGCGCTCCTTTCCCATATGAATATCGTTTGGAATGGAGAAAATTGTGTTGAAGAATGTTTCAACGATTTTTCTGATCTTGCTAATTTTCGTGTAGGAGTTGAAAATATAGCTGCCG
>NZ_JNCF01000071.1 GCF_000770585.1 Legionella norrlandica
GGCTAGTACAAACTAAACGCATCTAATTTTTTTGAATGCAAATTATTTCATTTTTACCCACTTGCCGTGCTTTATGCACGGCACCCATACGATCTTATATCGAAATAAGCACTAGATTCCGCGCAGAAAGCCTTTTACTGAGTACTAACGCTCAATTTCACCTCAATATTACCCCGCACTGCATTGGAATAAGGACAAACTTCATGAGCTTTGGCTACCAATGCTTCAGCGTCGTTCTGATTTAAACCAGTGATATGGGCATGTAATGCGACCCCCAATTTAAAACTCTGCTCTGGAGTAGCATATAAAGAGACATCAGAAGTCATGGTGGCATCCTTCAAGGGAATTTTTTGCGTTCTGGCCACATGACGAATGGCGTTCTCAAAACAAGCAGCATAGCCCGAAGCAAATAATTGCTCTGGATTAGTAGCTCCACCTTGTCCCCCCAATTCTTTGGGTATTGCCAAAGCCAGCTTTAGTAACCCATCGGTAGTTTCCACATGACCGTTTCGTCCACCATTAGCTTTGGCAGTGGTTGTATAGAGCACTTTCATAATTTTATCCCCCTTAAAGTGATACCGCGACGACTTACATTATTTAGAATTTTCTGGTTTGTCAAATAGATAAGAAAGATAGTGAAAAAAGATTTCCTTCAAGATGTCAAATACCTTGTGTGCCTTTTTATAACTATAAGGGGTTATATTTAAGCTTAATGGATTTTTAATTCCTCTTTTAAATAATCTAATAACTGAGACTCAGAGAAATGGATCAAATCCTTGTCTATATTATGTGCGATTGATTGTTTGACTTGTTTATTGATGTGCTTTTGTAAAAGACCATTCATATGTGGCGGCGCAACCAAGATGAGTTTTTCATAAGCATGAACAGCATTATCATGCTCAAGAATCTTGGCAATTTCTTTAGAAAAATTTTCAATTTGTATTTCTTTTGGATCAGATTCTTGGGAATAAGTTCCATGGGCTGGTGACGTTGATTTATAGCGTCCCGGTTTATCAGAGGTAATTTCTATATCCTTTAATTTATTCTCAGGATGTTGTATTTCATTGATTAATGATATCTTGTTTTTAGTATATTCATAGAAACGGCAAGTAGTTGAATCAAGAACTAATAGCCATGTTGTGTGATGCTCTTTCATTGGGTTCGCAAGATTAGCCATAGTTTTCTCCTTAAATTGTTCTTTTATTCCATTAAAATTCTGAGGACAGCAGAAAAATTAACCATATAAATTGGGAGTCTTAAGTAATTTTAGACTATAGAGAATAATTATCAAATGAAACCGTTTTCTTTAAATCAAGCTCCTTTGAAACAGCCATCAAACCAACGTTATGTTGTAAATTACAGCAAGTCATTGAAAAATATAAATATATAATTGACTAACTGAAACGAATTCATTAGCATTACGCCTGTCGAAGCATGTAGGTCAAAAGCAGTTGAATAGACAACTAAAATTAGGAGTAGTTCTATGAAAAAGCATAATGACAAATCTGTACAAATGAATAGTTGTGAAGCATGTGGTATGATGTCATTTCCTCCGCTCTTCAAAAAAGAAGAAAAGACAACTATCACTGCGAATCCTGCTCAAAATACCACCCTTGGCTCAGCAAATGAAAACTCTCAACACGAAACAATGAGTTGCCCAGGATGTGGAATGATGTCATTCAGACCAGCGAACCGCTAATTCCTATTTATAAAATTCTTACTCTATGGATTTACCAAAACTCGGCCTGTCTCTTATGCCAGAGCAAGATTACATGGATGCTTCGCGTCCATTATTTGAATCGGGAGATGTTGATATCATAGAATGGAGTTTTGATATGTGTTGGGGAAGAAAAATTCCTCAACCATGTCTGGATTTATTAACGAAGTATTCTTCTCAAGGTTGTTTGTTAGGTCATGGAGTAAGCTTCTCAATACTTACAGCAAAACGTACGAAACGTCAGGAGTTGTGGCTACAGTATTTACAAAATGAAGTCAACCAATTGAATTATCAAAGAATATCGGAGCATTTTGGTTTCTTATCAACTAACACATTCATTCAAGGGCCTCCTCTTTCAATGCCTTTTATACCTGAAATGCTGGAGGTTGGCATAAAAAATTTACAACAGATTAAACAAATTGCAAAAATTCCTATCGGTCTAGAAAATTTGGGGTTTGCTTTTTGTAAACAAGATGTTATTGAGCAAGGTAAATTTCTTACCGCTTTACTTGAAGCAGTTGATGGCTTTTTGCTTTTAGATATCCATAACATATATTGCCATATGATAAACTTCGATATGTCTTTAGATGAAATATTAGATTCTTTACCTTTAGATAGAGCAAAAGAAATGCATATTTCGGGAGGCTCTTTCCGCTCTATTGAGCAGAATAATCGGAATATATATTGTGATAGCCATGACGCTGCTATCCCACAAGATTTATTCTTGTTGCTTGAAAAGAATTTATCTCGTTTTTCTCAAATAGATTCTCTTATTTTTGAACGATTGGGCAACACATTATCCAATCATTATGAAGCAGCCCAATTTCGTGAGGATTTTATGACTTTAAAATCTTTAATACGCAGGTGAGTCATGGATTCCAAAAATGATCAATTAATGGCATTTCAAGAATTTCTTTTGGAGACACTATACACTTGCATGGATGTCCAAGAAATTAAACAACGATTAATATCCTATCCAGAGAATTATGATTTATTGCTTTGGTTAAAACATTTAGATCCTGAGATGGTTGAAGTCGCTGCAAGAATGGTACAGCATTGGGGAATAAAAAAAGAGGACACCTATTGAACCTGAGGAGTTACGAATTTCTTAATAATTGGTTAATTTTAGTCCATTATAATTATAACAAGGTATTTTCCATATGAGGTTATCCTATGAAAGATTTCATCATTATTGGGGGAGGTCCAGTAGGTTTATATTGGGCTGCAAGGCTTGCACAAATTAAAAAAGAATTAGCAGCTCCTATCAATATTGTAGTGATTGACCCAAGATCAGGAGATTACCGTCGCGAAAGAATCGTATCCAATGAGGCAATAAAATCAATAAGCTCCATGCTCTCCATTAAGATGCCTTCTGGAAAAGATATACCTAGCGAGGCCATGTATATCAGAGAATTTGAGAAAGCATTATATGAATATTGTGAAGAGAAAGGAGTAATATTTAAAAAAGGAACCTTTTCTCAGTTAGACCATGACTCTTTGACCTATAAAGATATTGATGAAGAGCCTCATAAACTCAAGTGTGATATGATTATTGATTGTTCTGGTAGTAATCGCGTGGTTCTAAAGGAAACTAATCGCTTATTAGAAACAGCAATTTTTAAAATAAAGCCTTTGGGCAAAAACCCGCATACCAATCATTTTTCTTGCTACCTGTCATTAAAAACTGAAGAGGCAATGAAACTTCGCGCCCCTGAAGAGATAAGCCCTTTAGTACAAGCTAAACAATTATGTAAATTACGACAAAAATACGGCTGGCCTAATTTTTCATTCCCAGATGTTGATATCCGTTCTGCTAAAAAGGAGGATGGTGGCTTTAATTATTTTATTTATTATGAAGTACCAGATAATTTAAAAAACCTTAACAAGGAGGTGCAAATTGAATTTCTTAAAGATCTGCTACAGTTAAAATACGGTTTCAGAGAGATCGACTTTACAATTAATTCTTTTGGCCATTTTCAGGTATGTCCTCACTATGTAGAGCAACCATTTTATCAATGCAAAGAATTACCTGTTATCCTCCCAGGCGGAGATTGTCAAATTGAACCTGATTACCGTAAAGGAATTGGAATAGAAAGCGGGATAGTACGTGCTGATTTTTTCTTAAATACAGCCTCCTCCAATAGTAAAGGTCTAGAATTTTCATTTGAAAATTATTATGTTAATGTGGCTCAGTACATGAATTACCATGGTTCTCTCATTAATCAATTTTATCGCCAAAGACAAGATAACATTAATACTACTTCACTTGAGCAAGCGAGGAAAATTCTCTGTGCTGCATCTAAGATAGTTGAAGAACAAGATGATATGACTGCCATTGCAAGCGAGTTAAAACTATTAGGTAATGAGCTTTTTAATAAGCCCAATTATGATGGTGCTTTAGAATGCTATCTTACTGCAACTCATTTGCATAAGGCCTTGGATACAATACCCACAATGGATTTTATTACTTTGCATGCCAATGCCTGCCAAGCCTGTTTAAAATTAAAAGAATACATGAAATGCGTTAATTTAGCTGATGAAGGAATTAAAATTTGTATGGAAAATAATCTCAATAATCAGGCAATTTTTTTCAAATTATTATTCCGTAAAGCCTCAGCACTGTCTGAAATTATTAATAAACTCAATGTGAGTACTCAAAAAGAAGAAATAGATACTTTCCTGAAAGATCTTATCAAAACCCATGAACTTATGAAGGAAAACTCAGGAGAAAGTAATACAGCCTTTGTTAATCAAATCCACTCTAAAATTGATGGCATAACCAGTAAACTTTCTCAAACGATCGGAGAACCTAGGAATATAGATAAATATCCTACGTAACTTTTTCGAAATTCGCTATAAGGAGAGCTACAAAGTGAGAGCTATATTGCCATAACATATGGTTGTCCCAACTCTCTTGTCTGGTTCTTGAGTGAGAAGTTATAAAAGCTTTCTCTCATCTCGTCAAACTTAATTTCTTCTTTGTAAAACCCATGTAATTGATAAGCTGTCAATAGTGAGCTGGCAGCCAATAACCCAACGCCTACTACTGGAACTGCAGCAATCACTGCTACCGAAGCTATCATAAGTATCATGCCTAATATAGCTTGATTAAAACTAACACTTTCGAAAGCTCTCATAATAAAAGAATAATTTATTTTATCTATGTGAATTGCTAAAGAGGCTTCCTGAAGAACCTGATTAGATCTTAATAACCGTTGATCAAGTAGCTTGGCATTTTGATTCTCACGACTATTATTAAAAAGGAGTGCCAGGTTTTGTACGCGTTTCAATTGTATATGCAAATAATGAAGATATTGTTTATTCTGTTCTTTTCCTTCTTGAATTTCTCGTATTTTTTCGCGTAAAAAATATTCTGTTCGACGCTTTCGGTTTAAGATATTTTTCAAAGTAGAATAATTTAGTGTTTCATCAAACTTATCTCTTAGTAGATTGTTTTCCATCGTTTGAATTGGCGACGCCCAAAATAAAGAATTCTTTTCCCATGTGTGATTATAAAAAACTTTAGCCGTTCTTTTTGACACTACTTTTTCAGGATCTCCGGTGCTTATTAAGCGAATTGGAGGCAGTGAAATTCCAGAGAAAATAGGAAATGCTTTTGTCGCCTTACTATACGTAAATTGATCCTTAATTTTATCCGTTATAATTTTATGGCGCTGTAATAGATCCAGGGAATAATCTTTGCAAGTATAAGATTGACTACTATCCAAACCTTTCCATGTCAGATCCATAGTGATGTGAAAAGGTTTTAACCGAGGCTCCTTTCTATCCGCTGCCGCTTTTGCTTTTTCAGCGATATAACGAGTATGACCACTAGGTTCTATACCTTTATTTGTCAGTTCACGATTAAGTTCTTCAATTACTTCTTGTTGAGTTTTCAGTGTTTTTTCATAATCATTCTTTATAGCAATAAATTGCTCCTGAGTGACCTCAAAACTAATACCGTGGAGCCCATTTCCATCCAGTTCATGCATCACCTCATGCTTTAAAACACCATGACCACCCTGTAAATCAACGTTCAAACCTAAAAATTGTTTTACAATTTTTATAATTGGGTTAGTGGTAGTGCTTGGTTGACTATAGTAACCAATGCTATCGATCACTCCAATGGGTGATTGCTCATCT
The DNA here is from genome assembly GCF_000770585.1 of Legionella norrlandica. Taxonomy (GTDB): domain Bacteria; phylum Pseudomonadota; class Gammaproteobacteria; order Legionellales; family Legionellaceae; genus Legionella; species Legionella norrlandica. The sequence continues at coordinate 5,861 of NZ_JNCF01000071.1, forward strand.
TTTTGAGAAGAAAAAATTAAATGACCATGTCCAAATGGATTTGCTCCTGCTTCAGCCCCCATCACACAGTAAGTCACATAATATTTGGGAAAACTCATATTAACCTATCATATATTGCTTAAATCTAATTCAATCTATTCTTGCAGATCGCTTGGTGATCCATTTTAGCACACAATTATTTATTTTGAATCTAATTTGTAAAAAAATTAACTCTTTAAATGCGTGCATTATTTTCAAGACTAGTTCAAATTGATTACTTACAGATTTTAAATTTCCCAACAAAATCCTATATAATAATCGCCATCAATTTATTGTTTATGGTTAGAGGACGAATTTGAGTTTAACCTCTCATCATTTAGGAAAAATTTTATGACCAATTTTACATACTTGGATAATATCTTAGAAATGGACTTCTCCCAAATGCGAAGGAAGCCAGTCTTAGAGGGGATGACTGCAACAGACGAAGCAATTTCCTATTTTATTGACAATTTTAATAGTTTTTTCGCCCAATTTAAGAAACGTCCTTCTGAAAAAGATTTAGCAACTTATCGTGTTTATCTTGAAAAGATTCTTTTACAAATTAATAAAAGTGAATATGAGTATTTTTTAAGCTGTTATTCAACTCAATATAGCGATTTATCCGAGAAAGAAATTCAGAACATGGCTCACTCTAATTGTCTTCGCTCTATAAAAGACATTCCAACCCGAATACAGTACTGGGCAAGAGCTAAAACATGGGGTGACTCAATAAGAAACCCTCAAGAGCATAAGAAGGCAATTGACAGCTTAAATCAATGGTCAAAATGGATATATGCTAATACTGGAGTGTTTTTCCAGTGCCCTGCTCAGGGAGATATAGAAAAAGACTCTAATCAAAATCCTGATCAGTTACCTAAGATAAATTGGTAATACTGAATGTTTTATGACTTCAGGAATTATAATTTAATGCCTATTGGGAGGAAATTTTTCTTTTCCATTTGATGAGAAGATAATAGCTCTGGAGTGCGCGGAAGGGAGACTTTCTTCTCTCTCCCTTCCTACGTACGACTTCATTTTACTCATGTTCTTTTTACGGTGTATTACGAGAAGGACTTGGGTTACTTTGGGGGTCCTCTGTATGGCGGTCGATTTCTTTCTGCAGGTTCTTTTTAGAAAGACCTTCTGATACCCCTTTCCCTATCATTCCCGCAGAGATTACTGTTTTTGCTGTGTCATTTGTCTGTTGAACTGTTGCCACCAAAACGGGTAGAGCGGATGTGAGATTCGATGCAACCCCTGCTCCTGCGACGAGGAACGATGCCCCTGTTAATCCAATAGTTATTTTTTCATCCGTAGAAAAAGGAACACGATACATCAAATAATTATAAGCACCATTAATAATTGTCGTTCCAGAAGCAGCAGCACCAGTCACTACTGCGGTTCCTCCCAGTGCAAGCGCTGCAGGACCTGTAGCTACGGGTCCAGTTGGATTTATAAAGCTTGCGACAGCACAACCTGTAGCCAGCACACCGCATGTGAGACTTGTTATACCTAACCCTAGTGTTGTTAATTTACGAGCCATTTGTGATTTTGTTTGCCCGGCGGTAGGGAGATCGAAGCTGAGGTTATTTTTATGTTGAAAACAACCTTCTACTGCCTTCAATTCATTGAGGATTTTGGGAATATACTTACCGTTCTCGCCACGTATCAAGTAACCACTTTTATCCAGTTCTTTAACTGATGCGACAATCTCTTTATATAAACTTTTAACTTCCTTTCTCAGCCTGCCAGCATCAGCGGTGGTGTGGTTATCTAACGTACCACCATTACTCAAGAAATCCAGAGAGTATTTTTCCAGGCACTTTCCTAACTGCGTTATACACAAATCAATTTCTTGACATATACGTTGTGCTTGCAGATCTTGCCGCGAAGAGTTATCGTTTTTATAAATTTCATGGAAGTGGCGTTTGAACTTATCTAAATTATCAATAGCACCCATCTCAGCAATCTTTGAAATGACTTGTAAATTAAGTAAATCTACATATTCCTTCAAACCCTTCAGTTTTTCTTTTTCCTCTTTTGGAGCTTTATCTATCGCTTCATCCAACTGGTGCTTTAAATAGGAAAATAAATTTTCATTTCCTTCGATTTTTAAGCTCTGTCTGATTCCGGTAGAAACCTCGTTTGCTTTACCTGGCACTTTTAGTGCAATATTAGGGGAACTTCGACCCGTAGAAGGAACAACATGTTGCATAGTCCAAGTACCTGGATCTGTCACCTTATCTTTCGAAATCTTGCTATCAGGGTTGTAGCGTTTTATTACATCAACGATATCACCAAGTTCTTTTATCAATTTCTCTTGGTACTCTCTCATGTGAATTTTATTCTGTTCATCTAACTTGGAAAAATCTATTTTGATATTCTTAGCCATCTCGGTTCCTTTGTCTGTGAATGATATGTATAATTATAGTTCATAATGGAATAATAAATATCAAACAAAGAAAGAAATTAAAGAAAGGAACGTATTGCCTTATAGATCTTTACTAGACAACCTGCTTAAGATATATAAATCTGGGCAATTAGATCCTGCTGTATATCAAGAATTATTAGTAATGAGAGCATCAACGATTGACCGGTTATCAGCTAGCTCGCGTCTCATTAGCACTTATTGTGGCTTAGGACATGATTGCCACAGAAAAAACCGCAGTCGACTAAAGTGAAATGTCTCGTGGATCACACAGCTTAAAGCGCTATTGTCAGTTTGGGATCAATATGCGGGAAAACCTAAAATATCGATTAACGATGCCTCTAATGCAGTTTTTGGCCATTAGGCACGTGGGGGTCTGTTGTTACCAAGCTGATAGCCCCATTAGCATCAGAAAATCCAACCAGTAAAAATTGCGAAATGAAGCCCGCAATATTGCGTTCACCTAAATTCACACATCCTACCACTGATCGCCCTAGTAGAGACTCAGGAGTATAATGTACTGTTACTTGGGCAGACGTTTGCAGAACGCCTATTTCCTCACCAAAATCAACCCAAACTTTATAGGAAGGTTTTTTTGCACGTGGGAATTCTTCGACTTTCACTACAGTTCCAGAACGTAAATCTACTTTTTCAAATTCATCATAAGTAATCGTCATAACATAATCCTGATTAGGCCTCAATCAAAGGTTCCAATTGAAACTCAGGTACCAGACTTTTTAATAAAACTAACAACTCATCGTCCTGATGTTCCACACAAGCTGTCTGTATCATGCGCATGGTTTGGGTTAAATCATTCCAATCTAACTCTCGGAATTTTGCTTTGAATAATTTTTCATGTTGAGTTGACGTCAATTGTTCACTTTCATGAAATAATTCTTCATACATTTTTTCACCAGGCCGTAACCTGTGTATTCGATCAGGATATCTTTACCGGGTTCTTTACCTGCCAAGCGGATCATTTGCTCTGCCAAGTAACTGATTTTAATGGTTCACCCATATCCAGAACAAAAATTTCACCACCTTCACCATTGACCATCGCTTGCAAGATCAACTGACATGCTTCAGGTATGGTCATAAAATATCGTTGCATATCCGGGTGTGTGACTGTTAGCGGACCACCCTCTTGCAACTGTTTTTGAAATAAAGGCACCACGCTTCCAGCAGAACCAAGCACATTACCAAAACGAACCGTTATAAACTGCGTATTGACTCGGGTGTTCAGATTCTGACAATAGATTTCAGCTACTCGTTTGGTAGTTCCCATAATATTGGTTGGATTCACTGCCTTATCGGTGGAAATTAAAATGAATTTCTCTGCATTACAGGCTAGGCTAGCCCTGGCAATAATCTGAGTACCTATAACATTATTCAATACAGCAACCCGTACTTGATCCTGCAGCATGGGGACATGTTTATACGCAGCAGCATGAAATACCACTTCAGGTTGAAAGCGACGAAATAAATGATTAATTGCTACTTCATCGGTGATACTAATTAAACCCAATTCAACAGGAATGCCGGGGAAATTTTTCAGTAATTCCTGTTCAATTCGGTACAGATTGAACTCACTATTCTCTATTATTGCAATGCTTGCGGGCTCCAGAGCCATCACTTGGCGACATAATTCAGAACCAATAGAACCTCCTCCGCCTGTAATCAAGACACGCCTTCCCGAAATAGAACGAGCAATTTTTTCCCATTCAAGAGTTACCTGATCTCTTCCTAACAAATCCTCTATATTCACTGGCCTTAAGGCATTAACTTCTACTCGACCCGCAGCCAAAGCTGAAATGCTAGGCAATGTACTAAAAGGAACATGGCACTGTTCACAAAGGGTTACAATTCTTCGCATAGTCGCTGATCTAGCAGAAGGGATAGCTATAAAAATCAAATCTACTAGGTATTCATTAACTAACTCTGCAATTTGCTTGGTAGTTCCCAATACACGTATCCCATGGACTTCCAATCCTCGCTTACTAATATTGTCGTCAATAAATCCTATAGGCTGGTAAAGGCTGCTTCTTCTCAAATCCCGCACCAATCCTTCACCAGCCTGTCCTGCACCAACAATCAGCACTCTTTTTGCTTCTTCAGAGCCACTTCCTCTGCCGGGTTTATCCCAACGCAGACGAATCATTAATCGACCTCCGCAAAGAATAGTCGCTAAAATAATGCAATATAAAGGAAATACTGATCTGGGAAGGGACTGGAGAATTGAAGTCCAATAAAAAACAGGAATTACCAACACCATAGCAGTGATCGTAGCTTTTAATATTCTCATAACATCATTAAGAGATGAAAAACGCCACAATCCCCTGTAAATTTTAAAATAATAATAACAACTAATCTGAACAACAGATAATAAGCCCAATGCAATAAAAGAAGAGGTAGAAGTCAGATTACTAGGATAGGGTTGCATATTGTATCGCAACCAGAAAGCAGCATACCAAGCAATCGGAATTGCAGTCACATCAAATAAAATTACTGGTAGTTTTGCAATGATTTTTTTGAACAATATAATTATTTTTTGCATTATAAAAACCACAGTTTTAATCCTTTATTAAAGGAAGGATGGTACACTATGTTGAACTTGCACGCATCAAAAATTAGCAAACAATTCATACCGATATTGTGAGTCAGCATTATTAGTAGAAAATATTTTTTTCAATTGATATTCTTTATGATTAATAAGTAATGGTTTTAAACAAAAATCGCTTGGGGTATAGGTTACTTTCCCCTTCTCTATTAGAGAAGTCAAAATAACCACCTGCGGCTTCTTTTCTAAAATCTGATGACAAAACAATTCATACCTTTCTTCATCAGGAAATTGAGCCATTGACGCATTATTTAAACAATATGAGTCAATAAAGTTGAAATTACTTAAAAATGGGATCAAACCAGAATCCCCTAAGACTACTTTATCCTTTCTCTGTACATGATGATTTAGCCACTGAACAACACTTTTTCGTAATTTCTCACCTTGTACTGGATTCTGACTAAAATAGCGATATTCTTCAAGCGACATGCGAGGTATAAAAAGTAATGCCACAAAAAAAGCACTCACATATAATGCCAAAAGAAAGAAATTATCTCTATTTTTGAAATATTGTAATAATATGAGCTCTATTCCCTGCAAAGTTAGAGGCAATAGAAGAGCAAACGCTGGCATATAGAACCGATTATCAAATGCGACAACAGGATCAGCATCCCAAAGCATTAAGAGGTACATGATGCTGGGTAGCCATAAAAAATAATGTCGTTTATCTTTCCCGGAAAAGCAGGCAGGTAAAGCCAGAATAGCAAAAGGCCAGATTAATTTTAGATAATTGAGATCCAACAAATAAGGAGTTCCATGAAACCCTTTACAATAGACAGAGTTAGGAAGCAATAATCCATAATAATGCCAACGCCAAAAAAAATAGGGTAAGTATACCAAGACTATTGTAGCACCAAAAAAAACTACTCCTTTCCAATGTTTCTTTAGCAATAATTTATTTTGATCCCAGCTGATTAAAACAAAAAAAAGAAGCATGAATACTGGCGCTTCAGGCCTGGTCATTCCTGCTAACGAAAGTAACAACCCTGAGGTGACAAAACCACTTATTTTCTGCTCACCTCGAGCATTAGGATAAAAAAGATAACCCAGTCCACGAAAAGCAAAATAGACAGAACCAATGATGAGGGATTGATGAATAGTCGTTTCAAAACCACTTACTGCCCAAATAATTTGGCCTTTGTATAATAAAAGCCATATACAGGGAATAAGAGACTCACGTTTACTAAACCAAAATCTACTGATAAAAAAAACAAAAATACAGGTGGCAACCAATCCAACAAATCCTGCGATTTTTAAGGAAAGTACAGGATTAATCTTTAGAAGAATAGATAAGGCACCCAATACTACAAAACTAAAATTGGAATAGCCCTCAACTGGCTTCTCATTCAGATTCCACAATAAGCCATCTCCTGCAGCCCAATTTCTGGCATAGCGCAAAGAAATATACATATCATCTATCGTGAAAGGCCAGATAGCATAGATTTGCAAAATCAGCAAATATCCTAGTAAAAGGGTAACTACGCTATATCCAAGATAACGCCATTTTGGATTCATCAAGTCAAAGCCATAAAAGTCAAAACAGCAAAACACATAAGATTAATACGAGACAGTCTGTCACTTAAAAAAACATTGACTGGATCATCGTTCTGTTTCTCCTGATTAGCGAGCCAAGCAAAACGCCATAAAGCAAACGCAGCAAAAGGCAAAGTCAAAAGGAAAAAAAACGATTCATCTCTTGCATAAACAGTGTAAAACAGGTAGGTGATAAAGCAGGCTATTCCAGTAGCAATAATAAATTTTTGCAGGAAATCAGGTTTATATCTTCGCAAAACTTTTCGGGTAGAATTTTTCAGCCCCAATTGCATTTCTAACTGTCTTTTATTTAAAGCGATAAACAAACTAAGTAATGTAGCAGCCACAATCAACCATGCCGATATACCTAAATCAATTCCTACCGTTCCAGCGAGCACTCTCAGCATAAATCCCAGAGCAATACAGCCTACATCGAATATCGGGATTAACTTTAAAAGATGGTTATACGCAAGATTTATCAGTAAATACAAAGTTAATATAAGCACTAATTTTTTTGAAATGAGCCACCCCAGGGTTAACCCGATAATCATCAATAACAACATAATGACAATCGCATCAAATATGGCTATTTGTTCACTGGCAATTGGCCTGCTGCACTTATAAGGATGCAAACTATCTTCTACTTTGTCTTGAATGTCATTATAAATATACACAGCGCTTGAAATAAGACAGAAAGAAAATGCGGCGATTAATGATGGAAATAAGTACCCTGGAACTGGAGTATAAAAAAAACCGAGCATAACAAAAACTGCTTTACTCCAGTGCGAAACACGAAGAAGCGAGAAATACTGATATAACTTATTCATGGAACTTATCCTGATGATTTTATTCGCTAATTCCACCATATAAATCTTCCCTTTTCGTATTAGTTCCACTCCTCCTTTTCCTACGTCCCGCGGCTTGATCCTGAGATCCTCACCCTTTAAAATAGAAGAAATCATTTGGAACCCAGAAAAAACAGTGTCATTTTTGTACAGAAGGTTTTAACTGCTTTTTCTAGTTTGAATCAACACATTAAGATTAACATGTCTAACCTTAGGCTAAAAGGTCTTAGCATCGTTTTTGATAAGGCAATAGTATTTTTAGTAATTCTTCAAAAGCTATAAGCATTTTTTGCATTATAAAATCAATCCAAATTTAAAAA
>NZ_JNCF01000143.1 GCF_000770585.1 Legionella norrlandica
TCTCGAATTTGGATTGCATACTTTCACCTTAATTCTATTTACTGGGGATAATTTAAAAAAGAATTATACATGAATTAATTGAATGCAAAAAGATCTGAGTGGTTTTAAATTGACCATATAGGGAGTACTCAGAAATATTCTTACATTAATGCGAGGTCACACCGATAAAATAATTAATTTTGAGAGGTTACTCTTAGGATTTCGGCTAGTGATGTGTCTCCACATAATACTCTTTTAAAACCATCTTCACGAATGCTAGGTGTGGTAGGTCTTAAATAGTTCTCCATAGTTTGAATGTCTTCATTACGATGGATCATTCCTCGCAATGTTTCATCCAGG
>NZ_JNCF01000100.1 GCF_000770585.1 Legionella norrlandica
TCTCGAATTTGGATTGCATACTTTCACCTTAATTCTATTTACTGGGGATAATTTAAAAAAGAATTATACATGAATTAATTGAATGCAAAAAGATCTGAGTGGTTTTAAATTGACCATATAGGGAGTACTCAGAAATATTCTTACATTAATGCGAGGTCACACCCGATAAAATAATTAATTTTGAGAGGTTACTCTTAGGATTTCGGCTAGTGATGTGTCTCCACATAATACTCTTTTAAAACCATCTTCACGAATGCTAGGTGTGGTAGGTCTTAAATAGTTCTCCATAGTTTGAATGTCTTCATTACGATGGATCATTCCTCGCAATGTTTCATCCAGGGTTATTAGCTCATAAATTCCTGTCCTGCCTTTATAACCCAAGTGATTACAGTAATCGCATCCTTTAGGTTCAAAAACCTGGGATACATCCGCATCTGGCTTAAGCCCCATTAACAGTTTCTCTTCTTCTCTTAGTTGATGGGGTATTTTACAATGAGAACATAATTTTCTTACCAATCGTTGTGCGATAAGCCCAACAATGCTAGATGATAATAAGAAAGACTCCACTCCCATATCATGTAAGCGAGTTAATGCGCCCAATGCGCTATTAGTGTGTAAGGTAGAAAGAACTAGATGTCCTGTTAGGCTGGCTTGAACTGCAATTTCAGCTGTTTCCAAGTCCCGTATTTCTCCTATCATGACCACATCTGGATCTTGTCGTAATATAGCTCGTAACCCTTTGGCAAAAGTCATTTGGACTTTGGTATTGACTTGTGTTTGCCCTATACCCGGCAAGTCATATTCTATTGGATCTTCAATGGTTAAAATATTTCGAGTTACCTGGTTTAATTCAGTCAGCATGGCATATAGAGAGGTTGTCTTACCTGATCCTGTAGGACCAGTTACTAAAATAATGCCATGAGGCTCTGCAATCATTTGCTGTACTGTCTTCAGTGTATGCTTAGGCATTCCTAAAAGATTTAAATCCAATTGGGCTGCTTGTTTGTCCAGGATCCTTAAAACCACACGTTCTCCATGATTGGATGGCAAAGTGGAAACCCTGACGTCGATATTATGTCCTCCAATACGCAAAGAAATTCTACCATCTTGGGGAATTCGTTTTTCAGCAATATCCAGTTTAGCCATCACTTTAACTCTAGAGATAACCAGTGGTGCAATGGCACGTTGAATTTCGAGAACTTCTTGGAGAACCCCATCGATTCGGTTTCGAACTAACACTCTGTCTTCGTAGGTTTCAATATGAATATCAGAAGCTTTTTGTTTAATGGCTTGGGTAAATAGAGCATTTAGCAATCGAATAATAGGGGCATCGTCCTGGTTCTCTAATAAGTCTTCACTTACAGGAAGTTGACTTGCCAACAAGGATAAATCCATATCTTCTTCCATGCCTTCTGCTGCATCCAGAATAGAAGATTTAGACTGGTAAATATTTGCTAAATGTTGTTGAAAAACTGACTCATCTACTTGTTTTAAATCAAGCTCACATTGCAATAGTCGTTTAATTTCAGCAAAAGCTTGTAAGGAAGTGTTGGATAAATGATATACAAGGGCGTGATTGTCTTTGATATCGCCTATGACAATCCCATTATTTTTTGCAAAGCTGTAAGGAATTTTAAGTAATTCGTTGTCAATTTCCATAGTTTATTTAGTCATTTCAATAACTACTGGGCGTGTACTAGTACTGAATGGCACCGGTAAATTTCCTTGGGTTAAAGGTGGTAATACCGTTTCATCATCTGTTTGCTCAAAAGCTTCTTGAGATCGTAGCCAATCCAGTTGGTATTGTCGTACATCATTATATTTTTCACCAGTAATATGTAAATTATCTCTCTCATTACGAAGTATAATAGGTTTTATAAAAACCATTAGCACTCGTTTGTCTCTATTACGAATATTTCTTTGGAATAATCGGCCTACTCCAGGAATATCTCCTAAAATTGGTATTTTATTATTGTCATTTCCGAGGCTATCTTGGGTTAACCCACCTAACACGACGATATCACCACTTTCAACGTGGACTGAAGTTACAATGCTGCTGATGTTAAATGTAGGGTTTGTTGTGCTGTCTGTTGTACTGGCAGGATCCAAAGTATCATTACCTTGATCGATTTGTAATTGAATTCCTTGGCCACGAGTGATTTGTGGTCTTACATAGAGGTGTAATGCCACATTAACCCGATCAAAGGTTGTATAAGGACTGGCTGTAGTAGTACCGCCAGCATTATTTGGATAACTGGTTGTAGCTACAGAAACCTGTTTACCAATGAGTATTTTTGCCTGACGATTATCAAGAACTACAACAGATGGGGTTGATAAAATATTGGCTTTTTGTTCTCTTGCCAAGGCATATATTTGAGCCTGGAAATCATCAATTCTCGTTTTGCTGTTAATAATGGCAAAGCCAGGCCTAAAATCTTTGGGATTACCCGTTTGTTGATTGGAGCCCCATTCTATCCCAAGATTAGTAACATCTTTCTGATCTACCTCGGCCACTAGAGCTTCAATCAATAATTGTGCTGGCTTTATATCCAGTTGAGAAATCACTGCTTTCAGAATTCGTATGATGGATGCAGGTGCATTGAGGATAATGGAATTGGTGTTAGGCTCCCCAATAATCTGTACTGTAGGCTTAGTAGAGCCTTCGCTTTGAGTCGTGGCAGATGTAGTGCCTGCTGTTGCAGTGGAAGTACTTAACGGGGCAGAAGAGGGAGTGGCTGCTCCACTATTGCTTGAGAGAGAGCTTTGTCCATCGCCTGAGATGTTGGCAAGGCTGGAAGCTGGATTAGTGCTATCTAATGCTGGTCTCGTAATAGTTCCAATGGTTGTTCCTACATTTCCACTAAAATTGGCTTGAGCTATTCCTGCCAGTATGGGAACTAAATCTTCTGCTCTTAAATAATTCAGGTATACGACTTGTGTATTAGAGTTAACTCCAGTGGAACTCTCTTTATCCAACTTTAAGATGAGCATTCGCAAACGGATTCTGTCGGTTTTGCTTCCACTAACTAAAATTGAATTCGAACGATCATCAGCAGCAATAGTAATTTGGGTTCTGCTACCGATGCCGGGTTGGGTTTTTACCAAGTCTTTTAGCGTATTGGCCACATCCATGGCCAAAGCGTGGTGCAAACGTACCATGTCTATCCCATTGGCAGAAGAACTATCTACTTGTCTAATAATTTCTGCAAGACTTTTAATGTTATTAGCTCGTCCGGATAATATCAGCATATTGGAAGGGGCATAGGCTGAAACACTACTCCATTGCGGCATTAATGGTCTAAGTACGGGCACAAGCTGTTCAGAAGGGACGTAGTGGACAGGCACAACAGCCACCATCATATCGTCCCCTCTGGGAGGACTCTTCATCCCACTAAGTAAGTCGGGAGATTGGGTTTTTGCATCAATATTGGGAATAATTTTGATGACTTCACCACTAGGTATTGCCGCATAACCGGATACTTGGAGAACAGAGAGGAATACTTGATACAATTCGCGATTAGATAATGGGGTAGAAGAAACAATGGATACTTTCCCTTGTACCCTTGGATCAATGATAAAATTTTTACCTGTGATTCTTGATACTTCTGCAATAACAGCTCTGATATCAGCATTTCTTAAATTCCATAATTTGCTGCCAGGAGGTGAAGTTTGCGATTGTTCCAGATTTTGAGGTGGTTTGCTGACTTCAAGTGAAGAGGCCGTTTGATTATTGCTAACTTGCGCCAATTGTTTTTCTGTTCTTTGTGATAGTTTTTCTTTGAGTGCCCTGGCTGTTTGGTAATCATCAATGGGGCCAATTTGCACAAGATAAAGATGTTTGTCTGCAAGATTCTTAATTTCGATTTTTTGCTCTACTAATTTAGCCAATTCATTTTGACGAGATTTTGCATCTTTTTCTAAGTTGTAGGCACCTGCCTGAAGATAAAAAATTGTATTGCCATTTTTTGTTACGGTTGAAATATTGACTTCATTAGCTTGGACTAATGAAGTACAAATGAAGGCTAAAAATATAATTACTATGGAACGCATTTAAAAACCGTAAAGTAATAGATAAATAACATAATAACCAAATTTAACAGCTTACCATAGCTTTTTTGACAACTTAGATCAGGAAATTCGATTTGAAAAAATTTGCTCTTGCTAAATTGAAATAATTCCAATAGATTGGGACAAAAATTAATCTGCTCGTTGTTAGAATCTTAGGAAGTAATTACTTTATAAACAGCAAGAAACTTATGTTTAAGGCGCCGATAAAATGGGGTATTTTGGGGCTTATATTAGATAGAGTGGCGTAGGTATAGAATTAGGTGTTATGCTTCGATAATATGCGATCGGTCAAATCTTATTCAAAAGGTGTGACCTTGAATTAATGTACTCTAAATTAATAAGGGTAAGGCGAAAAGTATGCGAGACAAGTTTAAGGAATTTGATGAATTACCGGCAGAACTCAAGCGCGAAACAGCAGAATATTTACCAAACCGTGATTTAGTGAACTTTGCTTCGATTTCAAAACATCATTGGACATTGTTTAAACCCCGGGTTGATGAGTGTAAGCTGATACATCAGCTATTACTTCACGTAGTACGTGGTGAGCATGATAAAGTGCATTCGATGTTAAAAAAGGATATGAGTTTAATTTTTAAAAGAGGCTTCGTTATGGATTGCTCTGGGCGAGAATTTGAGAACGTAAGTCCTGAATATGCACTGTGGGGCTCTGGATAAAACACATGTGGGGCAGCAATGATTGACTGCATCCCAAGTAATGAAGAAGGCAACAAGGTATTGACACGATTGATTGCTCAATACAACAAAGTGAACACGGACGGAGTCACTTATAGGCTTAATGGAAAAAACAATCACTGAAAAAGCATTTTGATTTCGAAAAA
>NZ_JNCF01000056.1 GCF_000770585.1 Legionella norrlandica
TCTCGAATTTGGATTGCATACTTTCACCTTAATTCTATTCACTGGGGATAATTTAAGAAGGAATTATACATGAATTAATTGAAAGAGATTTGAGTGGTTTTAAATTAACCATAGAAAGAGAGTGCTCAGAAATATTCTTACATTAATGCGAAGTCACACCCAGTCCAGACCAATACTTATGGTCAGTATGGTAATGAGGATACTCGCATTGACAAAATTTCCGGTAAATGCAGCAACTAAGGCTGCGAGGAGTAATATAGTGACCAATGGGTTTATTGAATAAGATATCGCTTCAAGTACTTGTAGACGATAAGGCTTTTGTGCAACTTCATTAAAACCATATATTGCTTGCTTTTTTAACCTCCTGAGCTGTCAGGCCTTCTTGAGTACTACCAAGTGCGGCAAGAGCCTATTTAGGAGTTAAGCCAATTAAAGCTTCTAGATTTATAAGTTTAACCAATTTTTGCAGGTAAGCTTTTGACATTAGGATCTTTCGAGTAGGCGTCAAGAATATCATTGACCAACTGCTTAATAATACCTTGTCTCTCTTCTTCTTCAATTAATCCGGCTCTTTCCTTCATGCTTGCTAAACGAGACTCTAATTCCTTGGTAACTGTTCCATTAGGAAATAACGCTGCCAAAAGACGTCTTGCTTCAGCTGGTCCCAAATGTCTATATAAATGATTTCTAACCGTAGCATCTTCTGCAGTAGTACTAAATGCCCATAATTCTACTGGCCCTAATGTTAAGGTCAGTAGCTGTACGTTTATTCCTGTTTTGGTAGCGAATTGAGCCAGGAAAGTGGCCCCACCTTGTCTCGGCCCATGCACTCGAGTGCGTAAAGCTATCTTAGCTGTTTCAGAAAGACCAAAAATTTCACTGGTTTTCTCCACTGCTTGAGAAGGTCCAGCATCCATCACATAAATGGCCGTTGCAAAATCAATCATCACTGGATCAAAGTCATCAACTGCTTGCGATAATAAAGCAATTTGCACTTTCCACTTTCGTCCTTCCCGCATGTCGATAATGACCTGCTCTCGAACCGCGGACGATTTTGAAGTACGGTGGAATTCGTCATAAACAATCCGCTTATGATCCTCGCGAATCTCTAACACCCTTTGCTTATGATACTCTTTATATTGGTCTGGTACATTGTTTAAACTTTCTTCAGTTAAGTAATAGTGTCTTGCCAATACGTATCTGGCCAACATATACATAACAGCAGTTTGCCGGTCGGCGGCATCACCACCACTTTTTGCTACTTCATCAAGATCGAGTGAAACTACCCGCGCATCACCGATATCAAAACTGGTAACTCGGGATAAAATGGGATATTCCCGAACAGCTGCTGAAATCATCCTGGAAAAAGCATTAATTAATGACTCCCCTGTAGGGGCAGTAATTTTTTCATACAAATCTTCAATTGATGGTGTTCTGCAAATAGATGCGGCATCTGCTAACAATGGCATCGCATATCTTTGTGCCAGCATTGCCTCATGGACAAATCCTGCTGAATACAATGCATCCGTAACTTCCCACCAAGTAGATTTTGCATCGCGGATAAATCCTATTTCTTCTAAAATACTATCGATAAATTCTTCTAGTCCTGGAGCATAAGGAGTTGGATTAAATTCATCTGCCATGCTTTTATATAATTCATCCACGACCATACCTGCTAAATCTGCCATTCCATCATATGGTTTTGTAGCACCTAAAGGCGTGGTAAGCAAGGTCATGAAGTTGACTAAAAAGGACCTCTCCAAAGCTGTTGGGTAACGACAACCTAATTGAGTATCAAATGGATTAATTGAATAATCGGGGGTCATTCTTAGCCTGTGGTAGGCAACCAAATGCCGTTTAGATGCGGGCAGTGCCTCTTTCAATAATGAAATTAGACCACTACTTGAAGGGCCTATATCGATAATTGCAATTCTGGGTAAGCGCATTAAGCCGCCTGATAGACAGAGTGCCAAATTTAATGCATTCGACAATACTGATTTACCAGAACCCGGACGAGCGTAGACTAAATCGATCCAGGTTGTTTGTTCGGTAGAACCAGGTTGAAAAGGCCAGGGCTTTCCATCCGGCGTTCTTAATAATAGCGCTCCTGTTCTCCAGGGCGATGCTGGCCTTGTAATTGGTAGCATTGAGATAACGTCTGTTAACGGCGCTACAGATGGCACAGCAGAATTGTTTAAAGTAGTCGCTAGCATACTGGACACAAAACCAGCAAATGCATCTCCACAAATTTCAGATACATCAGTAGAGCCCCACCCTTCTATCGCTTTCACTAATTCAGAGCTTCTACGTCTCAATAATGGTAAATTTCCTTCTGGAGCCCAGGTCGTTGCAACAACACGTAATCGGACAATAGCTTCATCCGTGTTGAGTTGTATGTATTTCAATAAATTCACCGAATCACTGATTAAGCGATTTTGGGCTGAACTAAAACTCAATATTGCAGCTAAGAGCCCCTTCAATTTAATAGTATTTAATCCTTCGCTCTCTATTAAAAAAGCAATTCTCCATGGGACATGTGAGGGCAGAATACGAGCAAATAAGCTAATAAAAGGTCTAACGTCCTTTGGGAATAAATCAATATAAGTTGAAGAATAAATTTTATCCCCTACGCGAACAGTACGTAAATCCATGACTTCTGCATCTCTTGGCAAAACCTGTTTGGATAATGGTGGCCATAATAAATCAGAAGCATCACCTTCGAAGTTGTTTAATTCACGAACTGGTATTTTATCGCCAGGTAAGGTAGCTCGCCAATCATCTGCAGTATAATCTGGATCTCCTGTCATGCGAATAGCATGAACTGCTTCATGCACCTCGAGCAATTTTACTATAACATTCATCGCCCCCAAGTCATTAAGAATTGATCGCACATAAGCATCGTGAGTATCTCTTAATTCAGGAATTGCTGCAAAAATGGTTTGAGTATTTTTGAACGGAGGAGCTTTTGTATCTTTTAACATTTTCAATTTTGCTTTATTAGCAGCCTTTAACTGATCACCTGGTAAATTAAATGGCCTAGTATATAAAACAAAATAGACGCGCTCCTCCGCACAATACTGTGATAAATAATTCACGCGCTCTTCAAATAAATCTTTTAGATTAAGCTCAAGACGATTAGCTGTTGCTTCTGCTGGCGAATAGATATCTTTGATCAGTTTTACTATGTTTTGTTTATCATGACTAAAATAAACTTGTAAGGCATGTCCGGGTCTACCCATAGCCGCTTGAAATGAGTTAGACAACCCCTCAACCAAGCGCTCAAATTCTTCAGGACCTGCTAATGCAGTAATTCCCTCAACTTTTAAAACTGATAACAAAGAGCCATCATGATTAACTAATACAGTAGAACTATCTGCTGTTTCCAAATCAATATAGGACTCTGTGGTTTGCTTAAGAGAAGTACTTAACCAGGCAAAGAAAGTATCAACGCCTTCAAAAAATGATTCTGCCCAACCTGCCATCCTTCGTCCTCAATTTTTTATTAATGGAAATCTTTTTAATTTAGCACTTTTCAACATCCAATAAATTTTAGGACCAATGTCCACTAGACTATTTTCCACTTACTCATTTTAAAATTTAATATTAAAAGACATTAATCTGCAATTTCTTCTAAAGCGCTGGCAGCCCATTTTTCTATCTGTTTTCGGAATTTTGCTCTGGACGGCAATAGTCGTATATTTTTAAAAAGTTGTGATCTGACTTCTTCACTATTCACGCCAGAATCAATCATCAATTGTCCAAACATTGCTGGATCGCTCGTGCCTTCCCCAAATTTTTCTTCGACAATTTGTGATCGAAATTTAAAACTTCTGTATATATTTTGCGCGCTAGACTTGTACCCTGTATCATTGGTAATTGCACAAAAAAGAACATGACATAAACTGTTTAATTCCGTTTGGCTTAATTCTGGAAGGTAAATCAAGGTCCCTCCACCATAGCCACCAACTCCTACTGACTCCACAAAAAAACATTGAGCACAAAAACAACATGCCGTAACTAAATTAGATAATCTGTTATTTGTATAGTCATTATCCAAATTAACTATCTCTTGATACAAACGAGCTTGAAATCCACAAAACTGGCAAGTGTACCTATCTCTTTGTAATATTTTTTGTTCATACGCCTTAAATCGCTCATCGACCTTCCTCGCTGAGTATAAGCGCCAAGAAGCTGGTGAAGCAATTAATTTTAACTCACAACGTTGTTGATTATCTGCCATATTTTTAGTTCACATTCAGCCAATTTTAATAGAGACAATCATCCAAACTTCCATTCCCTACAGCGCAACATCTATAAATTAAAAATTGGGTAAAGTAAAAATACTTTACCCAAGAAGATAATATATGCCCAGATCAACTAGCCTTATATACTGTTCCAGTAGGACCAGCAGCCTTATATCCACCAGCTCCAAACATGGTTTCGCCTGCTACACCTAAAATTGAAGGAAGGAACAACAACGCTGCAGCAATGAATACCAGAGCTATTGGCGTTCCTATTGGTATTTGAGTAGGGTTGTCCTTGTGTTGCTTAAACTTCATGATCGCACCAATGGAGAAACCTAGCCCTGCCAAATAAGAACCTGCTGTAATTAACTTGGTAAGACTTGTAAATGAACTGGTAATTTGAGATGCCATTTTTCCTAATGAGACTCCTGCAGAAGCATCCTGACAAACTAGAGTAATTAAAGCTAAACTCATTGCGCTTAAAAACCAGTATTTATAACCTGATTTATGGATAACCTTAGTATTCACAATTCTCTCCTAGTTTTTAATTAATTTAAGAACCATATAATGTATTATTAATCATATTGACAGTACCAACAATATTTATCGCCAAAATACCACCAAATACATGAATCAACCCTTTACCTGTACCTCCCGGAGGTTGCCCCTGAGATGCTGAACGAGCAATTAAAACCCACCCCCTTACAAATGCTATTAATCCAATGACCTGGATTATCATTGTTAAAGGCCTACCAACAATACTCCCGCTACCGAACAAAGTGCTTAAAGCTGGGCTGTTACTATCCACAGGCGCATATTGTAATGGATTTGCATAACCAAACGTTGTTTGCATTACAGTTGACAATCCAGAAGGAAAGTAAATTAGCAATGCTCCAACCATTAAATAAACAACGGGTTCTTTAATGCTAGTGTTACTCGACATCATAGTTCTAGCCTCTCCATAAACTTTTAGGCTATAGATTGCCTTAAACAAAAAAGCACAACCAATCAAATAAGCTGCACCAGTAATTAATTTCTGCACAGGCTCTAATTGATTGGCAATATTAGCTAATATGTTAGCTTGACTTGCTATCCAGCATGCTACAGTACCGCCAGTACAGGTTGGATCAGCCATATATGCCTCAACTATCTTCTTGACTAAACTTTATCACTTGTCCAGAACTTGTTAAAATACGACCCTGTAAAGAGTCAATTAATTTAACTACTCCATATCCGGGAATTTTTGATCCCTCTCTAACAGTAAGTGTAGAACCATTTGAGCCAATTAGCCAAGCCCGACCAGGAATTACTGCTTGAATGAAGTAAATAACTCTTGCAGGGGCAACTGGGCGAGAAACTTTTACAACTTTTTTAGGCGCTGTACGTGTCATTAGAACATTAATAACCTCTGACTGTCTTGCTAATTGACTAGACATATTACCTATAACTTGGTTGAGATTTGCTATTTGAGTATTGAGATCTCTAATATTGTTATTTACTGTATTGATTTGTTCGCTAAGAGCATTTACTTCAGTGCGAAGATTTTGCTGCATCATCTCTATTGCTGAAACATTTTTCTTTAAATCTGGGTCGCTTTCAACAACAGTTGTTGGTTGTATTTGTTGTACTGGGGTAATTGCTGAGGTTGTTTGTACTGGTTGAGGAGTTACCTGAGTTACCGGAGGTATTGTAGCAGGGGCAGTAGTAGTCTCAGATTTCCCTGAAAAAAACATCCAACCTATGACTTTGTACATCACCATTATAAAAATGACTATTCCAACGACAATTAATGCATTACGCTTAATATCTTTTTTCTTAGTCAACTCGCCTTTTTCAGATTGAAATGAACCGGAATCGGACTCACCCATCTGATCCATGTCATAAGAATCTAGTTCTGCAAACTTATATTCTTCACTATTTTGATCTTTCTCTGCCATTGTTATCCGCCATCAAATTAAATTGTCACATCTTGGGTAAATAAAATACCCAAACCTGTACCAGAATAAACTTCCACAGTTGTTGGTGTGTTAAACAATTGCTGTGCTTGCTGACTCCAGGCTTTACCAACGGTAGCCAATCCTATTACTGCATTTTCCAATGTTGATCGTCCTACACCATTAGCGACAGTGATATTATTGCCACCACCAGTACCACCAATAGTAATTGTCGTATTTGCTGATTGGAAAGCATTTCCAAAACCTTGTAAGAATGAGGAAGCGAATAAGGAACCATAGCGCATCAGATAATGATGATTGGTTGTGCTCGACAATGCTGTTCTTGCAGTATTTGGATCAATTGCATAGGCAGAGATTGAGATAGTTTTGGCTGCCCCAGGAACTGACATGGTATTGAATGTAATCACCATTTTATCTGCATTGGAAGGCAAATTAAAGCTTCCTATAAGTTTTGCACCTTTTAACCTGCCTGTAACAATAGTTGCCAAAATTGGACCTGGTTCATCACTATTCACTGAAGTATCCAATACAGCAAACATGATATCGCCTGTTTTTATAACTGCTTGAGTCTGAACGTTGCCAACGCCTGCAGTCACTTGTTGCTCAACGCCCTCTACCGGAACAGGGCCTGCAGCACCTCCAGCACCAGCAGGGGTTGTTGTTTCTTGAGTTGCTTCTGTATAAACCTGGTTATCCACTCTTTTCCAGTCTTGAACTAATTGATTTGCTGCAGAAAGCATATCAGAAGTTCTTTGCTGAATTGTTTGCTGGTATCTTTGTTCAGCCAATTGTTCATTTTGTTTTTTCAAAATAGCTTGCAGTTGTTCAGCATTAGAAGCAGCATCGGTAGTAGGTCTGGTAGTAGTACCTGGAATACTCGGAATCCCCGTAAGGGTTGAGCCTACTGGTTGTAAACCTGGACTTCCCAATCCTGCTACAGATGAATCTTGTGGAGAAAATCCAGCATTCATCAAATCTGTTGTACTAAATCCGGCATTTTTAAGTTCAGCCGCAGAATAACCAGCATTCCTTAAATCCGAAGGGCTGAATCCAGCATTTCTTAGCTCTGCAGCGCTAAACCCAGCATTCTTTAACTCTGCTGCACTAAACCCAGCATTCTTCAATTCTTTTGCACTAAACCCGGCATTCTTCAATTCTGCCGCAGAAAATCCGGCATCTTTCAATTCCTTAGCGCTAAATCCTGCACTCTTTAATTCTGCTGCAGAAAAACCAGCATCTTTCAGGTCTTTCGCACTATATCCTGCACTCTTCAATTCTGCTGCAGAAAAACCAGCATCTTTGAGCTCTTTTGCTGAAAATCCAGCTGCCTTTAATTGTGCAGCCGAAAAGCCTGCTTTTTTTAATTCGGCAGCTGAAAAGCCAGCGTCTTTCAATTCATTTGCACTAAAGCCCGCATCCTTCAATTCAGCGGCGGAAAATCCAGCATCATGCAATTCCTTAGCTGAAAAACCGGCATCTTTTAAGTCTTTTGCATTAAATCCTGCTGCCTTTAATTCAGCCGCAGTGAATCCCGCGTCTTTCAATTCTTTTGCAGTATAGCCTGCTGCTTTCAGAGCAGCGGCGGAACAACCTAGTGTTTGTTTTATTGTTGCCGCGCTAACACCAGCAGCTCTCGCTTTTTTTAATGACTCCACACTGCAATCAGCAACACGACCCTCTGCGATAATAGAGGCTGGATTTAATCCAGCATCCTGTAATTGCTTCGGAGTAAAGCCTGCTGCAAGTAGTTCTTGAGGAGTAAATCCTGCATCAAGTAAAGATTGAGCATCATAGCCGGCTGCTTTTAAAGCTTCTGAGCTACAACCATTTAGTTCTTTAATACGCTTGGCTGAAACACCTGCAGAAAATAATTGTTTCAGTTTTGCAGAATCACAACCCGCTGCTCTTATATCGTTATCACTTAAAGGAACTGCTGCACCTATTTCATTTGGGGTAAATCCTGCATTAGCTAAATCAGCATCAGTAAATCCTGCCGCTTTCAGTGCCTGTGCACTACACCCAGCATATTGTCTGATTAATGCAGCGCTGACACCAGCTGCTTTTTCCTTTCTCAAAGTATCAACATCACAACCAGCATTCTTGACATCTTGTGGGGTAATTCCTGGAGGAAGCTCTACTTGAGCGGCCTTAATTTGTGCTGGAGAAAATCCTGCTTGAGCAAGATCTGCAGGAGTAAATCCTGCATTCAGCAAATCCCTTGCAGTAAAACCAGCGTCTTTTAATTCGGCTGGAGTGAAACCTGCTCGTCTCAAATCCGCTGCACTAAAACCAGCATCTTTCAACTCTTTAGCGGTGTATCCTGCTGCTTTTAGCTGTTCAGCAGTGCAACCAGTTATTTTTCTGATAGCAGAAGCACTCACTCCTGCAGCGCGCAACTTAGCCAGCGCAGCCGCACTACATCCCGCCTTACGCACATCCTCTGCAGTGATTCCTCCCGGTAAACCACCAGCTTTTGCAATTTCTGCATCAGAAAATCCCGCTCCTTTCAGTTCACCATCTGAGAAACCTCCGTCTTTCATTTCTTGTGCTGAAAAACCCGCATTCCGTAACTCACAAGCATCAAATCCACAAACTCTTAGCCGACCTGCACTATATCCTGCCTCTTTTAGTTGCCTCGCATTATAACCAGCAGCCTTTAATTCTTTACATTCACATACTTGTTCAAGCTCCTTTAAATTATAGCCGCTGTCTTTTAATTGCACACAGCTGCAAGCTGCTTTCAAATCAGTAAGTTGTGCCCCCTGATTGATAACTTTTGTAATAACTGATTTGCTGCATCCTGCATTTTGTAATTCTTGTAACCACAGGCTTCTTTGGGTGCCTCCTAAATCCTCTTGAGCGAGAGCAGTAAACCCTACTCCCGATTGAGCACCAATAACGCCAACCCCTTCTCCCAATGCTTGGGTGCGAATAATAGTTGGGATAGCGCTTCCACCTGTTTTCTCAGCGACTTCTGCTTGGACAACATTTTGTTCTTCTTGTAATTTTGCATATTGGGCAGTTGGATCTAAAACCCCAGGAATGGATTGAATGCCTCCTGGTACCACCGAGACTTCCGCTGTGGCAAGAGAAGCAGTGCCAGCACCTCTGAATTTTAAAAAGCCTATCACCACAGCAATGATTAATAACACTGCTGTAAAAATAATAATCACCCGAGTCCGAGTATTGGAAAAAAGTGATTTTAAATTTTCTTTTCTGCTAGCCATTTGCTTATAACCCTTCTACCTTGAGTTGCATGACTTTTCCATGCCAGGAAACTAATAAAACTGGGGATTTTTGCATTTCATACGCATGCATCCCGTCGGCACTAGTCATACTAGCTAACCAGCCCGGTGATAATATAGTGAGATTGGTTCTAACATACATTTTTTCATTAGATAACCAAGCGCGGGCATCCCCTCCACTCACTACCAAGCGTCTGCTTCCAGGAGGAGGCACGCCCTCTAATACATGAAGAAGCAAATCATTTGCTGATGGAGGTATCCCCTCTTCGGTCGGCATACTTTTAGCATTAGGACCATAACCTTGAATTCGTAAATCAACTCGATAATCTACTGCTTTTTGCCCAGGAATAAGAGTTAGCATGACAGGAGTATTCAATCCTTTTAATCTAACTGCCAAATTACCATAATTATATAACTTCATCGCCTGTATCATTAGGGTATTACTGGTTTTATCCCACTGAATATTGAATGCCGAGGGGTCTCCTAAATCATAGGCAGAAATTGGCCACGGCGATCCCGTTGAGTCCAAAAAAACCAAAGAAGATACAAACCCTTGTGACAGTCTAATCACTGGGGGGGTTGACCCAGGAGACAAGTTAACAAACTGAGATGTCGCTGTAGGTTTAGGAGGGGTGCCTGCTGTTGAAGCTTTGGCATACTCCGAAGTCTGGTATATTTGCTTTAATCGAACAATTTGCTCAGGATTTAAAGGATAAAGATCGCGTGTCATATCCTTAAATGCCTTATTATCAATGATTTCTGCGTCATCTTGACTAATTACCTGACCTTCAGTTGTGGTTGATGCTTGATTTCTTTGGGCCGCTTGGGGAGCATTGACTTGCCCAGTTTGATCTGAAGGAGGTTGTGCTGCGCCAATAATCGGAGTAGCCTCATTAGCTCCCTCATTAGCATCTTGAACATCTGCAGCAGGTGTTTGCGCTAACTTCTGTTGAAGTAACCGTAATTGCTGTAATGCCTGTTGAGCATCGTCTTGATCAGCTGCATATACGCCGTAAGACATAAACGATACCATACCA
The DNA here is from genome assembly GCF_000770585.1 of Legionella norrlandica. Taxonomy (GTDB): domain Bacteria; phylum Pseudomonadota; class Gammaproteobacteria; order Legionellales; family Legionellaceae; genus Legionella; species Legionella norrlandica. Next base: position 10,482 of record NZ_JNCF01000056.1, read on the forward strand.
AACACTAAACAATATTTGCACCATTGATAATATTTTTTCATCTAAGATACCCCACCACTGGCAGGTCCAACAACAAATTGAGCAATACCTATCCCTCTAGGCGAATTCAAAGTTGAAATTCTTGTTATCAACATCGTCACTACGTTATTTTGCTGAGTAAACTCACTGGCACTTTGGTAAGTAACTAATATTGGCATTTGCACTCTCCAGGAATAACTGCCGTTTAGTACTCCTTTTTGCAAAATAATAGGGGCTCTAGTTGCTACTGCGGAAACAACCAGTTTTTTTGCCTTAACAGCATCAAGATTGTTTGATTGTTGTAATGCGCCTAAAAATTGATCCCAGCCTTCTGCTGTAAAAAAACCTGAAGAAGCTTGTAACTCATCGCGATAATTAACAAAATTATAGGTGAATGCTGCAATAGCAGCCTGATTCGCCCATTGTAAAACAGCGGAATCCGATTGGTTCGGTTCATCTAAAGGAAATAAAGGTGTAATACGTCCATTAATACTCGTGGCAAAGTATTTAGGGGCAGGCGGATGTGTGATCATATACACGACAAGAGAAGCTAAAACTATATTTACTACAATAGCTACTAATAACGCCAATATTACTTTGCGCTGGCTATCCTTATAAAATTTATTCCTCAAGGCAACTACAGTTAAGGCATCTTCAGCCATAATATCCTCTAAAATTATTGTGGTATAACCCTTTCTGAATCATTATTTGGTGGATCTGGCTCAAGTAGCGGCTCAGACGACATATTAGGAGTCAACATTGGCTTAAGCTGGATTGGAGGGGCTATTCCACTGGTTGCATAAAAATCCCTTTCCGGTTCATGCACATGAAGATAATAAATCAAAGTGGCTAACCCACAACTTAAGACAAGAGAAACAAGCAACATCCTTAGCCCCACGGCCTATAGATATGGACATTAAAAATTTTTTATTCTGCTTCATTAAAGCCATGCTTCTCGACTCATTTTTTTACCTCAATTACG
>NZ_JNCF01000057.1 GCF_000770585.1 Legionella norrlandica
CAATTACGCTACTGCTCTTCTAAAGGTGATCTCCACTCGTGCATTTGGCGATTGATCACCACCTAAGCTATAACTAGTAATAGGTTTATCATCCTTAACCCTTAAACCCCGTTTGTGTAAAGATGATTCTACTATCAACTCCTTGTGACCATAGATATTCGCTCACTACCCTTGATCTTGCCAACGTTAAAGCACGTTCTCTTTTTACTGAAACATATTTACTACTGTAGCTGGTTATAGTTATAGCAACTTTACGAAATTGTTTAAGAAATGTGGCAATCTCATTTAATAAACCGTATGAAGCCCAAGTTAATCTGGGGGATTGATCCGCAAATAAAGCACTTGCAGGAATACTAATTAAATAATTTTGACCAACTGTTGCAACTTTAATTCCTTTTTTATTTAAGTCAGTCATCAATTTGATTATGGTTGCATCACAAGCCCCATCAACACGACATGGTAATTGAGGTACTTCCTCTTCATCGAGGTAGTCAGATCGATGACAAGCGCTCATCAACAAAAGCATGAGCAATCCGGTTATTCCAAACAATGCATAGATGTAATTAGTACGAGCCGATCTCACCTGTTATCCCCATATTCGAAAATAGACTAACGTTATCTATGTCTAACTATCTCAAACATTCCATTTGATAATAAAAACATACAAATCATTACGTTACAATGAATTTAATAAAATTGCCATTTTTTTAAATAATTTATTTATACAAGAAAGGATTGACTAATTCAGGAAAAACAATTTGTGTAAATTGAAGGCAGACAAGGTTAAGTGAACAATCAAGCATGTACAATACAAATGACGTCAAAATTCTTTACTGGGGATCAACAAAATTCTTTATAGGGGATCAATTAGGTTAACTCTTCTTCTGCCTTTTTATTTGCCTTTTCACGCTCTGCAGCAATCTTGGCTGATAAATCTCTGACAATATCGGTCAGTTCCCGAGAATCAATAACATCTCTTTCTTCAGGAGGATAACTGGTTGCCATTTGAAAGTCTTTGATTAATTCATTTGCCACAGTACCTGAATACTTATCTTTTGCTCCAGCCAAACGCTCAATCATCATCATCTGATTTCTTGTTTCATTAATTGGTAATAATGGCTCAGCAAAAGTTTCTTTATCTGAGACTAATAGCGGAGGTGCGCTAGGGTCTCTTCGGAGTTTACTGAAAATAGTCAATGCCCCCTCAACTTCCTCCTCAACAATATCTTCAACAGGTTCGGGTTCATTTTGTCCATGATATGCAATTAAAGCAGCAACCCCACGTTCAATTGGTTCCTCAATATTAGATTCCTTTAATGCCTTTGTAATTAAGGTAATTTCTTCATTTTCAACTACTTTATCAATACTCAAATCGCCACTTTCAAGAATACGTTGAAAGGAAGCCAATTGTTTTTGTAACTTCATTAAATAATCATCAGGTGGAGGCTCAACTTTTAAGAATTGATTAATTTTAAGTTGCTTGACAGGTTTGGGATTAGCATAAAACATACGCGCACGAACAATTTTTGATTTGAAAAATATATGCGCCTCACCTTCTGTTTGTTCTTTTAAATCCAAAAGGTCCACACGTGCTCTTTTTTCAAAAGAAGAACTTTTCGTATCCATATAGCTATTTGCAATACTTGTCTCCTTAGTTTGAAATGAGTCTACTTTCGTTACATAGGCCTCGCCTGCTGTTTTAGTGAAGAAATCCCATGTTTCAGTTGGGTCTTCCAATTTCATACAAATTTTAATGTTCGTATTTGCTCCGATAGATGCCGCTTCTTCCTTAGATGCTTTTTGGAATGCAGGTAAATCTTGTCCTGCAAAGATGGCAGAGAACCCCAATGAGCGAGCTTGGGCTGGCACTACGGCAAAACCTTGAACGGCATAATAGCCATACTCATCAAGGATGCACATGTAGGGAGTTGGGGCGTTAGTAGGTTTTCTCAAAATAACATCACGATAATCACCCTCTACTTCTTCTCCTAATCCTGCTGCCATCATGGCTTTTAATGAAGAGACAATAATCTTGCCAAGGTTAGATAATTCATCTGGTGATTTTTCCAAGGCAGGTAACAACACGACTAAGATTCGTCTGTTGAGTACTACATCTTTAAAATCTACTTCAGCCAAATTAGTACGAATGATATGCCCATAAGTATCGGCTAATGATGAGAAACTTCGTACAAGTTGCATGGTAATAAAGCCATGTTGCTCCAAAACCTGTGATACCTGTTTTCCTTTCTTTTCTTTATTATAACCTGGTAAAGTATTTAAATAGTTTCGTAAAGGATCGGTTACTAATTTGGGGATATTTTCAATATTGATACTTTCTTGATCATCCCGAGGAAAAATTTTATCAATTACAATAGATTCAAGTCTCTGTAAATCAAAATAATTACGAATAGTATTAGCATCAAGAAGAATCGCACCTTCATCGCGCATATAAACCAGCAAACGCATCAACGCTTCTACGAAAGCTATAGCCCGGCCTTTCCACATATCCCCATCGGATGACTGACTTGAGGAACCCATCAGACTGACTACTAACTGGGTCAACATACTGGAAGAACCTTGGCAAAATGGGTTTAGGGTATTTGATAATCTTCTCTCTTGTGGGCCAACAATGTCACGGGCTCCCGTCATGAAATTAATTAAAAGCAAATCATCTTCACGCCCCATGCTCCGCACTAAAGAAAACACTTTCGCATAGAGAGAGTTATCTCCTTTCCCATCAACATAAATAAACCCGCTTCCCTGGACCAGAGCATTATATGATAAAGAGACTAAAGTTTCCGTTTTACCACTACCTGTTGAACCAAAAATAAGTGCATGAGTCCGCATGTCATCATTGGCAAACCAAAGCTCTTCACCAGTTTTTCTGTCATTACCAAAAAAAGTTATCCCTCGAGCCATATTGGGTTTATTAACACCAGGCTTCATGTCATTATAATCTTTTGCTCGTGCAATTTGCGGCAATCTAAAGGGTAATTTTTGCTTCCGAGTGTAACTATAAAGGAAAAAAACAGAACCAGTAACCATAAGAAATGTTGCTGCTTCAGAAAAATAATACGCTACTGCAGCTAATGCAACAAGAACAATAGAAATATTCGTTGGATCAGCGAAAGCATCAGCCACCCTTTGAGTTAAAGTACGCGTATCCCTTAATAATAGGGTTGGATCTAATTCGTGACGAGACTCAATACCCCGCATCATGGCTCTAACTCCTCCATTTGACGTGGTGTTAATTTCACTTCTTTTATTGCAATTTCAAGTGCTTTAATTGCTTCATCAATCATTGGCACTAAAGAACGTCTCCCCATTTCTTTCTCGGCTTTCCAATGTGCAAAAGGGCCAGCAACTTCGGCAAATGGTGTTTGTCTACCTACACAATTAAGCATGTACCATAAACGCCTATCAACAGGTTTTAACCATAAAAACTCGGAACTAGGCACTACACCATCTTCCCGAGCAGCTTCCAGCAAAGAAGCAATAACGGTCAACATATACGCATGCTTGGAAACGACTTCCTGAACTAACTCAGTGTTCTCATATTTTTTCAATATCGGCCTGGCAACAGAAAAATCTGGCTTTCCATTAACAAAGGTTTTGTCTAAAACTTTAAGTATATGATTTGCTGCATCTCTATCTCTATTCATACGAGCCATAAAAACAGCTGACAATGCATAAGCCTGAGGAGAAAAACGTTCAAAGCCATCCCAATAAGGTCCTAATTGCATGGTAAATATACGTTTCGCATCTCCACGCCTAATTCCAGCAGTCATTTCTTCGCCAGGTAAAGGATTATCCAGCAAAGCATCGTCTTTTCTTAATAAATTATATTTCCTAGCAAATTCCATGGGTGTTAAAGCCATAGCCCATGGCCCCTTATTAATATCTTGACTGACTAAATCCTCTTTAACAACAGGCATAATAGCTGGCCAGTTAAATTGTTCTTGTGCACGTAAGCTCTTCATATCATGGGCTTTACGAAACTTTAAAGTAATATTTGAATTATAAAGAACAACCGCCATTCCAACTAGGACACAAACCACTGGATAGCGAATATAATCACCTACATTTCGACTAATTGTCACCAATTGGCTCCAATTTACCGTAGTAGGATCTAAGGTTTGCATTAAATAAATCTGATTTGACAAGTCCTGATTATTTAGAAATAAGTTAACTAACCTTGCTTGCCATATATTGATTGAGAATACAAAATTAACAATGTACTGGTGTGCCATTGCCCAAATAAGATACGCCGTGACAAATATCAGTATGATTATCCATACTGGTGCCATCGAGTTATCTGATCCTGCCTGTTGCTGTTGTTGTGCCATTGTTCTGAATAATTAATAAATTCCATATATGAAGTATATACTGCACAAAGACATTTTTGCGAGATTTTCAAAAAATTATGGGTACAGTCGTCAACAAATCCTGACAAAATTTAGATAGGTTGAAATAAAAATTTAATTACTTTTGGTTAAACGACCATTAACATAGCGATATACACCACTAATGTGTACAAAACGACTTATATTATCCAAACTTATGGATTTGTCCTTAAGACTCAGCAAGGTTTTACCTAACTTATCTACCGGAGCCTTATCAGGAGATAAAGGTAGGATATCCGTTTGATTGATGTAGACAGCAGCATAAGCTTCATTCTGCTTATTTTCTTTTGTTTTTAATATTGCTTTGACGTCTTCTTCATCAGCATAAATAGGCCTTGAAATTATTTGGCGCGGTAAGCTGTATAGTATTTTCTCCCAAGACTGAAGGTTACTCCCATCTGAAGAATATAAAGAAATATAAATTTCCTGCTGACCGCTTCTTAAAGCGATTCGATTTGCTAAATGTGATTCAGCTCTTAATTTTGCCTGGCTACTAGCTCCTATTCTCCTTAGAAATCGATCGCGAATTGAAACTAATTTTTTACCAATTGCTCTTAAAAAATTAGACTTATCCCATGGACCTTTTTCAATAGCATCATTTAAAGCCTTTAAAATAGCTTCTTTTTGTTCATCAGAGAGTTGATCTTTCATAACTTCAATATTTTTGGGGGCCCAAAATTAAGGGAATATAAGAAGTATAACAGCATTTGTATAAATCGCTGCATGAAATAAACAGATCAAGAAAATTAAAAGCCGAATACTTTACGTTTTGGTTCCTCAGTTGGCTGCTTCTCAGTAGCAGTAGTCGCGCCAAACATTGTCCCAGTTTTGGTTAAAAGTGGTTGCGTTGAAACAATACCTTCCACGGCTGCCGTTAAATCTGTTAATATTTTGACAGCATCACTGTTATCTTGCCCTCCTGGATTAAAGCTAAGAGCCTTCCCAGCACTAGCAATGCACTCTTTTAGCGGGTAAATAACTTCGCTATAGGTAGTCACCTCTGTTGGAGGAGTTGCGTCATTAAGAGCCGTTAGATCACCCGCTTCTTTAGCAGGAGGGGGGGAATAAAAACCAAATAAATTTCTTGGATTATCATCCGCTTTATTAGCCATTCTTACCACTCCTCAACTTAATTATGTTATATTTCAACACTATATGTTTAATGTATCAAAAAATATATCTCAACCTAGCCTACTCCCCAGAAACTTTCGAATTCTTTACAATGATTTAGTCATACATTAACTCATCCAGTGGGGTATAATCTCGGCTAGGACCTCCCTGAATCAATTCATTTACTACATCTGTCATACATAACAAACGCAGAACATTAGGTGTCACTTCATCGAAAACAACTCGTATACCTAACAAAGAACCTTCAGCCTCATCATAAGTCGCCCCCAAGCCATAACCCAAACACAAAGAACATAATTGATCCGCTCTCTTAGCTATAGCAGGCAGTAATCCAGTGTCAGAAAACACCTCTTCAAAACTTACAAATCTATCATTCAGATAAAACTTCGCATTCATACTCGCCGCAATCTTTGCCATGCATTTACTAATATCTCGTTCCATTTATCTCCACCAAGGTTGCGAAGATTTAACAGAGCCGGCCAAAAAACTTCTTAACCAACGTAAAAACACAGGGACAGTAAATCCATAGTGTTCAATTATCCCGAAAAAAATAGCAGATATTAAAACTAAAACACCTGTCCATACTCTAATATGCATTAAAAATAAAAAAATAGGAAAAGCGGCTCTTGCATCAACCACAAAAAAGCGTGCACTTCGCGCGGAATCGCGCCAATGACTTGTTGCTGAAAATCCACCACCTGCCATATCTTCAAACCTCATAAGAAGCACTCTATAGAAAAAGTATATACTTAAAAAGAGGCTTCTGCATCAATCCCTAATGATTTTTCAAATGAAAATTTTTAAATTTAAAAATTTAATTTAACA
>NZ_JNCF01000121.1 GCF_000770585.1 Legionella norrlandica
GTGCTCAGAAATATTCTTACATTAATGCGAGGTCACACCCGTTTTAACTTCTTAGCTTCTGATTTGCTAAGAGTTATTTTAATTAAATTTTTTTTAATTTCATCTTTTATATCTTTATTATGAGATACTAGATTTTCAAGATATGAAACTAAATCAGGCCATTCACCATGATCAATATAATAGAAATTATCAAAAGCCATTAAAGTTAAAACTGCCTGTTGCGTATACAAAAAATCGTGTTCTGAGGGCAAAAATTTACTAAATAGTTCAATTGAGCTGCCTTCATATAAATTAGCGTTAAATTGATTTTTTAGTGTAGTTGGATTAAAGGCCCAGACGCATATTTTATTTGATTTTTGATTCTGTTGTATTTTCCAACAACTAAAAAAAGCAGCTACCCATGGTTTATAAGTCCAATCTAACAATCTTGTTTTTATCCCGACATGTTGTGCAGTACATATTAAGTTCCAATCAATTGTATTGCTCGTTAAAAATGAAGTATCAAAATATTCAGTATCACTAGATAGAAAATCCAAATCCCAACCATTATTGTTAAAGTGTCTTACTAAAAATCCGCCATAATTAATTATTTGTTCGTTTGTTCTGTCAAGGGGGAAATAAGAGGTTAAATCTTGATCTTGAATGCTGGGTTTACCAAAAGGGTAAAAGTTGGATACAGGTAGTCTAACCCTAATAGATTCTGAAGCAAATTTTTCAATAAAATATCTTTCAATTATTACTTGCTTTAAAAGTTTCGATAATCTTTTTATCATTACAGAGTTAATTTCAACATCGATTTCATTTCCATTAACAGGATTAATTAAATTTAAAGGAGTTTTTTTAGTTTGTTTTCAACTTCTCGAAGTGATTCGTTAATTATTTCGTTTGTTTTTGCATAGCCATTAATATTGAAGTCCTTTCTAAAAACAGAGGGTTTTAGAGAGTAATCATGATCATTATGTCCACGAAAGATCCACGGATAAAATTGATCTTTATTTAAACTCCATTGTGGATTGCTTTTTCTTAGGAGCTCAATATACGTAACCGTTCACGCCTCTT
>NZ_JNCF01000108.1 GCF_000770585.1 Legionella norrlandica
TGCGTATTCCTGTGATGTTGAACAGTGATTCCTGTCCATGTTGAACACTTATTCCTGTCGAAGTTGAACACTTCGGAGCGAAACAAACGGTTCATTTTTAGTATAAATTAGTTTTCTTTTTTCTCCACTTTTTGTGTTTTATTTTTTCTCATAGAGTCGCCAGTTAATTCAATTCGATGTGCATTATGAATGAGTCTATCTAAAATGGCGTCCCCAAGGGTTGCATCACCAATACTGTCATGCCATAAAGCAACAGGGAGTTGGCTTGTGATAAGTGTAGAAGAGCATTTATAGCGATCATCAATAAGCTCAAGAAAGTCACGCCTATTGGCATCAGTCATGGGTGCAACGCCCCAATCATCAAGTACAAGTAGCGGTGTTTTTGCAATCTGCTCCAAGAGTTTAGTATAACTGCCATCAGCTTTAGCTATATCTATAGTTTGAAAGAGTTTCGGTAATCTAATGTATCGAGCGCCAATCCTCATCCGACAGGCCTTGTGAGCCAAAGCACAAGCAAGATAGGTCTTTCCTGTCCCGGTAGCCCCTGTAATAAGCACATTTTCTTTGTGATTTATCCAGTGGCATAAGGCCAATTGGTTGATAAGCATTTTAGATAAGCCACGAGAAGCTTTGTAGTCAATGTCTTCAATACAAGCTTGTTCTCTAAGTCGTGCATGACGTAACTTCCCTAATACAACTCTCTGTTCCCTGAGAAGGAGTTCTCGTTCAATTAAAAATGCTAAGCGCTCTTCAAAGGATAATGATGCGGATTCTGGTGTCTGCAGCTGCTCCCTTAGAGCCTCGGCCATCCCCATACACCGTAATGATTTTAACTGTTCTATTGCCGGTTGTGTTAACATGATTATCTCCTATGAGTTAAGTGAGTTTTAGTGGTAGTACGCTGAACCACGAACATTATCATGGTGAGGTCTTTGGGCAGCTTTTGCTTCGTGGTCAGACGAAGGCAAAGGCTGCTTATCCAAATTGTTCCTTAATATGGATTCGATGTTTTTATAGCGAATAGCACCCAGTTTTAAACCACGCTGGGCTGCATCCTCCAGGCGTTGTGCCCCATAGCGTTCACCCAAACGCAAGATGCCTAAGCAACTACGAAACGACTGCTCCGGGATTTTATGAAGACTTATAAGCTCCTCTATCAATGCCTGAGTATAGGGCCCTGTAGTTAACGCCCACTTCTTTAATCGCTCAGGGGTCCATTGGGCATAGGCTTGATGATTGGATGGCATGTGGGCATGAGTCGTTGTATGGCCTGGTTTATAGGCACGAGGATGTATCGCAATACGTTGTCCCTCATAAAAACATTCTAGGGTGCTATGGGTTACTCGCAGTTCAATGGTTTTCTTTAAGTACTGGTAGGGGATGCTGTAATGATGTTTTTCAAAAGTGACATGATAATCAATCCCGGCTTTAGCTGTTTTCCATTGAGCAAAACTATACCGCGTATTAGGCAGTGGGTTTAATGCAGGTTTATCCAATGCCTCATATTGTGAATAGCGTGACCCTTCAAGTTCTTGAAAAGGACGTTCATTGTAGGCCTTTAGCAAAGGTTCTAATGCCTGATTTATTTCAGCAATACTAAAAAAAGTGACATCTCTTAAAGGAGCTAGTATCCAGCGCTGGATGCCCTGGACTCCCACTTCTACTTTGGGTTTATCCTTAGGATGATAGGTTCGTGCAGGAACTATAGCACATCCATAGTGATTGGCTAGCTCTTGGTAGGTTGAATGAATATCTGGATCGTATCTATGGGCTTTAGTAACCCCTGATTTTAAATTATCAGGAATAATGCAACGAGGGACGCCATTAAAAAATTCTAATGCATGGCAATGTGCTTTAATCCATTCCACTATGCTTTGAGCGGTACAGGCTTCAACATAGGTGTAATTTGAAGCACCTAAAACGGCCACAAAGACCTCAGCATGATGAATAACCCCTGTTTCTTTATCTATCCAGGGTATGGTCAATCCAGAGTAGTCCACAAACATTTTTTCACCAGCATAATGTTGTATCCTCATGCTGGGGTTGAGCTGTTTTGCGTATTGCTGGTACAGATAACAATAGCGACTGTAACTGTACCCTTGAGGATAAACTGCTTTATATTCATACCAAAGTAAAAGCAGTGTAACTCCCTTACGCCTTAACTCCTGGTGGATTTTTTTTAAATCTAACCCTTTATTCTCTTTAGGTTCCTTACTACCTTGTTCCTTCGGAAATAATAGGGCTCGGAGAGCCTCATCACTCAATTCTTCAGGTAATGGCCAGCTCAAACGTGCATGCTGGGCTCGTTGAATATAGTGACTCACACTACCAAGACCTATATG
>NZ_JNCF01000118.1 GCF_000770585.1 Legionella norrlandica
GTAACCGTTCACGCCTCTTGTCATAAAACCATATAAAATTTAATAATTTTTGTGACAAGAGGTTTTTATATGCCGAGAAAATTGCTATAAGGATTCAAAAGATAACACATTGATTTTATGACTGATTTAACGAAAGTTAATTTAACTCCTAAGAATCTGGAAGAAGCATTAGAAACGATAGGTCATTTAGCGCAAATCATCATTGAGCTAAAAGAAGAAAATGCTCGCCTTAAAGAGCAGTTAAATATTAATTCGAAGAACTCCTCATTGCCCCCGTCACGAGACCTTAAAAAGAAAAAGCAGAATAAACCGAAGAGTGGTCGCACACGTGGAGGCCAACTGGGACATAAAGGACATCAGCGCGCCTTAGTGCCCATGGAACAAGTTAATTCCGTGATTGTTTGTCCCCCTCGAAGCCATTGTGATTGTGGTAAAGCGTTAAAAATTTTAGAGCAGTTTCAACGACACCAAGTTTTTGAAGTACCCACCCCAAGGTATGAGGTGATTGAATATCAGCTTCAAACAGGGTGTTGTAGCGCCTGCCGACGGCGCTATCAAGGTAACTTGCCAACGGGCGTTAGTCGTAAGGGATTTGGAGCAAGAGCCCAAGCAATGGTGAGTTTATTAACGAGTAAATACCGGTTGAGTAAGCGCTTAGTTCATGCTTGGTTTTCTGATGTGTATCAAATGCCTATCTGCTTAGGAAGTGTATCGAATATAGAATATACGGTGAGTCAATCACTAGAGCAAACTCATGAAGAAATAAAAACCCAGGTTCAAAGCTCGGTAGCAATTCATTTAGATGAAACAGGTCATAAAGAATGCCATCAAAATGGTTGGGCATGGATTATGAGCACGCAAGAGGCTACCTATTTCAAACTAGAACGCTCTCGGGGTAGGAAAATAGCTAAAGGACTTATTGGTGATTTTCGAAACCATATTTATGTAACAGATCGTTACTCTGCCTATGACTTTTTACCTGATAAGAATCGCCAAGTGTGCTGGGCTCACTTAAAGAGGGATTTTCAAAAAATATCAGAACGTCCAGGAGTGCCAGGAAAAATAGGAACAAAACTTCTTAAAGCCTATGAGCATCTTTTTAAGTTCTGGAAAACAGAATATGACTCAAATACGCTCTGGTTTAAAAAGCCTAGGAAAAGACTTCGTTATTTTAAAGCGAAAATGCTCCGTCATTTACGTGAAGGCTCTCGCTGTACTCATAAAGCAACCGTTAGAACATGCACCAATATTTTGGAATCTGTGGATAGCTTATGGAACTTCTTTGAAATACCTAATGTACCTCCAACCAATAACCATGCCGAGCGCCAACTCAGGCCTTTAGTTATTTCTAAAAAACTCACTTTTGGAACTCAATCAGGGCGAGGTAGTCGTTTTATTGAGCGAATCTTTTCTGTTGTTGCTACTTGTAAACAACAGCAGAAAGATGTCTTGGTATTTATTATGGAGGCTCTTCAGAAATGGGTTTCAATTCAGCAAAACCTAGACGCCTCTTTACAAGAGGCGTGAACGGTTAC
>NZ_JNCF01000007.1 GCF_000770585.1 Legionella norrlandica
AGAAGAATTAAACAAAGTTATTCTAAGTAGACTAAAGAAAAAATTACCATCTATTGAAGAAACAATGAGGAGATTAGATAAACCATTACCAAATTCTCTTTCCAACAAAGAAGAAATGAAAGAGAGGATCCAAACCTATATTGAGCAAATGGATGTATATTCCAAACTAGCAAAGCAATATGATCTTTCTGAAGAAACCAAACAATTAATGCAACGATTAAAAGTGCAAGTATTACTTAACACTCATGATTTAAGTTCGCACAATCCTGATGAAATTTGCCGTATAGGAAATTCTGAATTTGTTAATCTATTAAGAGACAATAAAGTGCTTGATTTGTATGCCAATGCGGTATTGTCATCAGAAAAAAAATGCACCGATTTATTCCGCCACGCCTACGATAAACTTGGAGAAGAGGTAACCAAAAAAGCACTTTGCATTGCAGAAAAATCCAGCGTCTTAGCCGCCCAGGATTATATTGTTTTGGTACAAAACTATTCTCCTGAAAAAGCAGAGCCCTACTTTACTCGAATACAATCCGGAGAGGCTTACGAAGGGATAAAAACAGATTTTAGCAAAGAATGTAAAAAATTATTACAGAGCCTAAAGGATTCTGCCTGGGGGATAAATGATCTCTATCTGAATGAATTTATAAATGAAAAATCCGATCTTCTGGAAAATTATTCTGATCTCCTTGCCTATAGCAATTATGAAAAGCTGTATCAAGAAATTCAAACTGTATATGATGTAATGAATTCACCGGAGATGAAAGCAGTAAAACAGGAAGTCGAGCGGTTTGAACGAAATGCTCAAAATCTATTTAGTATAGGAAATCAAAAGAAAGCCAACCTTATAAAACAGGCGGTCTTCAATGTGCCCTTGCTAGAGAGAATGCACGTTTTTTCTAACACAGAAAATCCACTCATTCAGAAAGTAAGAGAGGCTTTAGCATTTAATAGAGGAATTATATCAAGAACTCCAGTGCATCATGGTGAGATTAATGAAAGCAAAGCGGCTACTTCATTTCATAATGTAAAATCGAAACTGGTAACGGTAAAGCAGGGTTCCGGAAATAATCCAGAAGACCCCAACACGGTGAAAAAAAATATATAACATTAAGAAACCAGCATTTCCAATTCATAACATTCAATTTCGCACCAATTTTTGCATATGAAAATTTATGAACTATATTTTATATACAGATGATAGCCTATATTTGAATATTTTGGTTAATATTTACTCCCATGTTGGGAGATTTGTATGGGATCCAGCCAATAAAGAATAGGTAATTTTAGAAATAAAAGAGCAAAGGAAATGTTATGTTTAAACGAATTGCATTATTTCTTGCTACAAACTTAGCCATTCTCTTAGTGATTTCTTTCATACTAAGTTTATTTAATGTTAGTCCATACCTGACACAATATGGCTTAAATTATCAAGCTCTGTTAATTTATGCCTTAATAATTGGTTTTACCGGCTCATTTATTTCTTTGCTCATTTCTAAATGGATGGCAATTCATGCGTTTAGTATTCAATTAATTGAAAAACCAGCTAATGAAGTAGAATCTTGGCTAATGACTGAAATAAGAAATTTGGCGAAAAAAAGAAATATTGGGATGCCTGACGTGGGTATATATGATAGTCCGGAGCCTAATGCTTTTGCCACTGGATGGAATAAAAACAAAGCCCTTGTCGCTGTATCGACTGAGCTACTGCAAACGATGGATGCAGAAGAGATACAAGGCGTTTTAGGACATGAAATTTCCCATATTGCCAACGGTGACATGGTTACCCTCACTTTAATCCAGGGGGTAGTTAATACTTTCGTAATCTTTTTTGCACGTATTGCTGCATTTTTTGTGACACAATTTTTCAGAAGGGACGGAGAAGAGAGTATCCAAGGTGGTTTTGTTTATTACGGGGTTGCCCTTATATTTGAATTGCTGTTTGGAATTCTTGCTTCACTGATTGTTATGTGGTTCTCCCGTTATCGGGAATTTCGCGCTGACAGAGGCTCAGCGCAATATGTAGGGAAGGATAAAATGATAAAAGCCCTACAGCGTTTACAACAACTTATGGAGAAAGCACCAACTGATGATCGCGCTCCTGCGTTTAATACTATGAAAATATCGGGCCACAAAAGCTGGCTTGCCCTTTTTTCTAGCCATCCCCCACTTGAAAAACGCATTGACGCTTTACAAAAATATAGAGAATAGTTCTATATATAATCGCTCAATCATATAAAACTCGCCTAAATAAAATAGGATCAACCGGAGTAATTAGGGTTAATATAAGCTATCTTTAATAAAAAGATTATTAAAGATTTAATAATCAAAATCTGTAATGATTTAAAATTAAGCTATTACCATTGAGCGGCACAAAGGAGAAAAAGATGTTCATTGAGCCACATAAGATTCAAGAACAATTACAAGGATTTCTTGAATATTCTACTTCTATGGCGTCTCTGTGGTTACAAGGTGTTGATAAAAACCTTGAACAAACAAACCTTATTGCTCAATCTTTAATGAAATTAAATCAACAAGCCGTTTATCCTTCCCCTACAATTTTTAATGATGCTGTTGAATACGCTACTGATTTTATGCAACGAAGTATTCTGTTTTGGGATATCCTTCACAAACGAGGTAATCAGTACCTCAAACATGAACAGGAAGGACAACCACCAGTCCTTATTTTTTCCTATCAGATACTCATGGATGGCCGAAGCTTTGAGAGGCCAGTCAATTATGCTCTGGTCGAAATCATTCCTCCTGAAGGCATTCTGATTGATCCTACCAAAAGGCCTTATGTAATAGTTGATCCTCGAGCTGGTCATGGGGCAGGAATTAGCGGTTTCAAAGACGAATCACAAGTAGGAATTGCTTTAAGAGCAGGGCACCCTGTGTATGTTGTGATCTTTTTCCCTATCCCGGAACCCAACCAGACTCTGATTGATGTGACAGCAGCTCACGAAAAATTTCTAAATGAAGTGGCCATACGTCACCCCCAAAGTCCTAAACCATGCGTAATTGGCAATTGCCAGGGGGGATGGGCCATTTTAACGCTTATGGCTGCAAACCCAGACGTTGCAGGTGTTGCTGTGGTCAATGGAGCTCCTCTTTCTTACTGGGGTGGCGAAAATGGTAAAAACCCCATGCGTTATATTGGAGGCATTTCGGGAGGAAGCTGGATGGCTCAACTGGCCGGAGATTTGGGGAATGGCAAATTTGATGGGGCAAATCTGGTCATGAATTTTGAGATGGCTAACCCAAAAATCACTTACTGGAAAAAATATTACGATCTCTTCGCTAATCTTGATAAAGAAGAAACCCGCTTTCTAAATTTTGAACGTTGGTGGGGTGGATTTTCTCTCCTGAATGCGAATGAAATGAGGGGTATAGTTGATAATTTGTTTATTGGTAATAAATTGGTCCATGGCAAAATCCCATTAGGAGAATCAGGAAGTAATCTGGATTTACGAGATATTAGCGTACCCGTCATTATTTTCTGTTCTGAAGGCGATGCCATTACACCGCCTCAACAAGCCTTAAACTGGATTGCAGACCTTTATTCAAACACACTGGAAATCAAATTAGAAGGACAAGTGATTATCTATCTTATACACCAGAGTGTTGGCCATTTGGGTATTTTCGTCTCCAGTGAGGTCGCTAAAAAAGAACATAACCAGATTATTGATTTATTAAATTACATTGAGCATTTGGCCCCCGGTTTATATGAATTGAAACTACACGAAATAAAAGAAAATCGGGAATCGCCTCCCCACTACCTAGCTCATATTGAAGAACGCTCTATCACTGACATTAGTAATAGACAAAAAAATAGCATCGCAATATTTAACCTTGTTCGCATGGTATCAGAATACAATGCCATGAGTTATGACTTATTCATGGGCCCGATAATTCGCAATCTCAGTAATGAATTTACGGCGGAATTTATTCGAAAATTACATCCGTTGAGGCAGAATCAGTATTTACTAAGCGATCTGAACCCTTTTTTATATCCAGTATCGTGGGTTTCACCTCTTATCCGACAAAATCGGATAAAAATTTCTGAAAATAACCCCTTTTTAGTACAGCAATTCTATTTCTCACAGTTCATTAATTCTTTATGGGACTTTGTAAGCACATCTCGTGATAGCTATGCTGAGTTCATGTTTTATGCGATCTATGGCTATCTTCAGGTATTAGCACCATTTGACCCGAGAAAGGACATGATAGTTCATTACTCTGAGAAAGATTATAACCAAAAAGTGACCCAATCGATTATTGCTCATATAAGTGATGGCGGTATAGCGGATGCTATATTGCGAATACTGCTCTTATTAGTGAAAACCCAAGGCTACATTATTGGTGCGAATTTACCTAATGTCATTCAAAAATTACGTGAGTGCGAGGCACTTAAGCATTTAGATAGGAATGGGTTTAAGCAAATTATTCATACGCAGACTATATTGATAGAATATGATCCTGAACTGGCATTTAATACCCTGCCTCATTTATTAAAATCACAAGAAGAATGCTCAATAGTAATCCGAACTATTGAAGACATCTCAAAATCTCTAAAAATATCCCCTTCTGAAAAATACAAAGAGAAATTTGAAAAAATAAAATGGCTTTTGGAAAATAAGCCTTGATATTGTCGCATAAATCGATATTTTATTAACATCTCCTCCAAGAAAATAGATTTTTTTGGGGGAATAGTGTAAATTATGTCTATTTTAACCAAATAATAGCTTATATGATCTCAATAACTACTTATTGGCAACAATTTAAAGACTGCATTACTCACCTTCAACCATCTGAGGGAAATAAGGAATATTCCAATCAAATTGCCGTTGCGAACCATTTGATCGAAATTGGGCTAACAACAGAACAAATAGGAATTACTGAAATCCAGCATATAGGGGATAAACTGCATGACCAAGCCAAACTATTCGGATATCGAGTATCATTCAATTCTCCTGAAAAAAAATATGAGTTTTACTTACCCAAAATAACAAATACTGAAACCCTGGTTTTTGCAACCGTTTACTATCAACATCTTGCCAATTATGAGAATGTCGATTACCAAGGATCCATCTATTGGTTTAGGAACAGAGTAATTGCTGGCGTCAATGAAAAGAAAATTCCTACTCGGGCTCAGTCAAAAGCAATGCTCGCAGAAATTAAAAACTACTGCACCACTCATCATATTTCTGTAAACGAAGCTGAGTTTTTTAAGAAAGAGACAGAATCCGCAAAAGATTATACTACAAGGTTATTTCAAATTTTTAGCCCAGACGCGGTTGTAAAAAATGAATCAAATGAGCCAACAAATTTAAATCAACCTGACGAATTAGCAAAGCTTGGAACATCGCTTGAAGCGTTAAAGAATAAAAGAAAGCGCTTAATTACACAAATGGATTCCTTTACACAAAAGCTGGCCGAATGTCATCAAACATCAGCAAATTATGTAAAATTGAACACAGAATGGAATAATAAGTGGTTTTTTACAAAATTATTTTACTGGATAACCTCTTGGTTTTCTCAAAATTCATTACTCAACAATTTAAAAGCTGCCCATAAGCAAGTTGTTACAGCCGAAGATGCTCTTAACCAAGAATTTTCTCCTTCCAGCACTGCTGAAACCTATCGAGCTGAATTAAAAAAACAACTGGAGGAAATAACTGTTGAGTGCAACAAAGCTCAAGAGCAAATAAGTCAATATAAACTAAACCAATTAGAGATAAAATTAAAGCAATTAGAACAAAAACAACAAGAAAAAGAACAAAAAACAATTACTGCTGCTTTAGAACCAATAAAAACAATAGAGGCTCCTGAAATTCCAGAAATCAAGCCAAAAACTAATACTAACAGTAATGGCTCAATTTCCAATTTAAGCCATTGTTATAGTTTCTTTAAAGAACATATGCCAAAACCAGAAATTTTAGGGGCTATCGCTGCTGCGGGCGCAGCAATTGTAGTTCAAAATTTTTTATAAACTAGTATTTTAAAGTAAATTGGCAATCCAATGCGGTTGGTAATAGTTTACCCTCAATATCTCTTGTCTCATAGCTAATCACAGCATCCCAAGCCATGAGATGCCTCCTCCGCCAACTCTTTACCCCGGTAACAAAGTATCATCTTTAGGCGGAGGTGGGAGAGTACTAAAAAGAGCGGCATATAATAAAACGAAAAAAAGCACCAAGAAAACATAAAATATGATTTTTGCAATTAAAGTGGACGTGGATTGAGGTCCTTTATACCAATGGATCCCGGCAATGATTGCAATGACTAAACAAATGAAAGCTCCAATTAACATGCTCGATCCTTATCAAACCCAAGATCCAATTTTTAGTCAGGCTTCGTAAACCTCACTGCAATGGAGTTATATAAAGCAATCTATATGTTAATTATACAATAGTTTCTCATTTTATACTTATTAGCATTGGTTCGTCGTGGAAAGATCCTGATGATTGATTGGGCCGTATAGGATTCGAACCTATGACCCTGAGATTAAGAGTCTCCTGCTCTACCAACTGAGCTAACGGCCCGTATTACCAGGATATTTTGATAATTTGGATTCGGAATGAATTGTCAGCATATCCTAAAATGAACTAGCGAATCTAATCGCTAGTTCATAATATAGTAGCATATTGTCAATATTATTGGCTATATGCGGTACGATTTTTCAAGAACCTCGCAATGACGATCTTAAAAAAATGTACTGTACAGGAGGGCATTTTAATAAAATCGTAACTCCCCAGCTTGCTCCGTTCCCAATGACTTGAGTGGAAAATAGTTTAACATCGTTTTTTTGTATTCATATAGGCAAAAAACTTAATTAAATCATCCAGATCATTATCGGATAAAGATTCTATATCCGAGCCGCTCATCCGTCCTTGAGGAAGAGAGCGAACTGATTTTGGATCGCGTATAAATTTTTTCAATACCGTTATTTTTGGATAATAATTCAATGGATTTTTAGGACAATTTAGGTCTGGACCGATACTGCTTTTCCCTATGTGATTAATAGAATGACAACCTTCGCAATGACTAATATACAATCGGTAGCCATTAAGAATCGAACGATTCGTTGTTCGTGGTGGAGCAAGGACGTTTTTATAGTCAAGCTCTCGAGTAATTTTTATTGTAACGACACTCCATGCCCAATACTCATTCGATATATAGGACCGCTCAGGATGAAGCCAAATAACTTCGTAAGGCCCAGCATTGGTTCCTGTATGATTATCAATTACTGGCCATTTTGACGCTGGTTCTATAGCCAGCATTGCTATGGAAGCGTTTTTACTGCAATCCATGATTTTAGTTGAGGGAATATACACATGAAAATTATCTTTGGCTATTAGTTCGATGAAATCTTGTTCACTGACATTGAAGGGAGCAAGTAACTTACATAAAGGGATAGCCTGATGATGCATTGTTTTGTTTGGGTATGCCCGGTCGTTATTAATTGTGACTTGTGTCAGTGCTGGATGGGACAGTAATTCAGATTTAGTCAGAATCATCGATTTATTAGAAGTAATAATCCGGAGTTCTGAATCCGGGGCTGTACTTGTAGCTGATGCAGTTCCAAATATTAAACAGATACAGATTAATAGAAAAATGTATTCTAATTCCTTCACTTTATTTCCTTAATTTTATTATATTATTTTGGTAGCTCACTGCCATTTTTAAGTCTCAGCAATAAATCATGCCCAAGTCTTTATTTGTTCCTGCCTTGTTTCCCTGAAAGAGTAACGGTCGTAAAGATTCGTGCCAAGCTAGACCCTCATTGACGATATGAATATAAATTTTCCTAAACCTAATTAAACGACTCTTTTGATCATATTTATATAATTTTTCAAGCTTTTTTTGAATTTAATTGAAGAGCACCTGGAGAGAGTGGGAGATACAAGTGAAACGTATCTGTCATCATTGTTAAAAAGTGTACGAATGCGGCTTATACTGAAAAAATTATTGCTTGATTAAAGAGCATTTGTTAATGAATGGTTCCTATCGGGCATAGGACAAGATTTTTCGCTATGGAGGAAATGATTACTAGACAATCTTTCTTGACTTTCTCCAGAACAATAATAATTTTTAAATCTCATAATTTAGAATTATAATTATTTTTTGCATGGATATCTTTTACCTACAACAGAGCCCCAAATGATTAAATTATTTGATGCCCATCTTCATATTATTGATTATCGTTTTCCCTTAGTTAGGAACAACTCCTACACTCCCCCAGAGTTTACTATTAAAGATTATCTTCATCGCACGAAAGAATTAAATATTTGTGGTGGAGCAATCGTCTCAGGCTCATTCCAGGCATTTGATCAAAGTTATCTACTGGAAGCATTGCATCATTTGGGTCCCAATTTTGTGGGAGTCACACAATTACCAATTACAGTCAGTGATGAAGAAATCATTCAATTAAATAATCAGGGCATTCGTGCCCTTCGTTTTAATATCAAGCGCGGCGGTTCAGAACATATCAGTCAGTTAAAGAATTTTGCTCATCGTGTTTATGAGGTGGCAGGCTGGCATGTAGAACTTCTCATAGACTCAACTGAACTGGCAGAATTAACTGATATACTATTAGAGCTACCTGCTGTCAGCATCGATCATTTGGGATTAGTTGGCTCAGGATTCTCAAACATACTTCATCTAGTAGAACATGGTATCAAAATTAAAGCGTCTGGTTTTGGACGAGTTGATTTTGATGTGAGAAAAGCATTACAGTCTATTGCTAAAATTAATCCCAATGCCTTGTTATTTGGTACAGATTTACCGTCTACCCGTGCCCAACGACCTTTTCTCGATACAGATATTCAATTAATTACAGATTCATTTGACAACAACGTGGCAGAAAAAATTTTATACAGAAATGCCCTGGATTTTTACGCTTCCAGAAAGGCGGGATGATTTTTTTC
Organism: Legionella norrlandica; assembly: GCF_000770585.1. Lineage (GTDB taxonomy): Bacteria > Pseudomonadota > Gammaproteobacteria > Legionellales > Legionellaceae > Legionella > Legionella norrlandica. The sequence goes on from NZ_JNCF01000007.1 coordinate 8,934, forward strand.
TGATGCTTTAAACCTCTTCCTCAAATGCCATCCGCAATGAAATGACATCGAGCAAATCTTTAAGAGTAATAATCCCATATAATGACTGTTTATCCGTGATAATCATTCGAGTAATATTTTGTGTATTCATGATTTGTAAAACTTCAATCACTTTCATATTCCCATCAATAAAAACATCAGAGGAACATTCACGCATAAGATCACGCACTCTTAGTGATGACCACTTTTCTTTGGCAATCGGTTTAATATCATTGAGAAAAATACAGCCAACCAATTCCTCCTTATCAACTACTGGATAAAGCTTGTGATAATAGAGATAAAAATATTTAGTCATAAGCTCATCAATAGTCAAATTACTTTTAACACTAATTGGATTTTGTTTGGCATATTTTTTGATGGGCTCATTGCGAAAAATATCTCTTATAAGTACTTGCTCATAAGAAACTTTGGACATACGCTCAATAAAAAAGCCTAAAACAAACAACCAAAGTCCCGCAATTACCGCTCCGAGAAGAAATTGCATGATACCCAAAATAATCATGGATAATCCCAATACAACTCCTCCTCGGCATGCAATTTTTGTGGCCCATTTTAAATCATCTTTCCACCACCACAGAATAGCACGAAATACTCGACCGCCATCTAAAGGAAAGCCAGGTAATAAATTGAAAATGCCAAGCATTAAATTAATCATACTGAGATAAACGATCACACCAACAATTGGTATCTGCCACTTAAAAGAAAGTGCTACCTGCAAAACTAGAAAAAGGGTATAAGCCAAGCCAATACTGAACAATGGCCCAACAATTGCCATAAAAAATTCGGATTTAGGGTTTGGAGGCATATCGCGCATTTTGGCAATACCGCCAAAGATAAAAAGAGTAATTCCAGCAATTGGAATCCCATAAAAACGACCCACTAATGAATGACAAAGTTCATGTAAAACAATTGAAAAGAACAAGCCTATGGTACCTGCAACCCCCATAATCCAATAAGTTGATTGAGATAGATTAGGGAATCGAAAAGGAAAATATCCAACCGCCAAAGTCCAAGTGACTAAAACTGCCAAAAAAAACCATGACCAATCCAATCGAACCTCGAAACCCACCAGATTAAATAGATGTAGTCCAGATTGATTGTTGATTTTTACTCTATTCATGAGAACTCCTTGTTTGACAGCATCTTTATCACTTTTTCGGCTAAGGCTAATCCAACTACGCCAGCGGCCATAACCGTGCATTCTATACTGTCCATGAGCACTCTCCTGCCAAAACGCATAATTAATTTATCTTATGTACAGGAGTCATTATCACAGTCTTCTGATTGATATAAATAAATTATAAACTGCTTTATATACGATTTGATAATTACAGCTCCCCCGTTGTTACGCCATAAATTATCACAATTCCCAATTACCCCAATATGGCGGATTATATGCCACTTCATGGGTACTTTTTAATGGCGAAACCCAACATGCTAAATGCTCAAATTTATATTCCTAATTGAGAGCCTGTATTTCTACCATAGAAGAACTTGTGATTCCCAGGCGACTTGCAGCCGCATAAGAAAGATCTATAATTCGCGTACTATAAAAGGGGCCTCGATCATTAATACGAACCACCACTGTTCGTCCATTTTTTACATTCTTAACTCGTAGTCGGGTGTTAAATGGAAGCGTAGGATGTGCAGCCGTCATGGAATACATATTGTATCGCTCTCCATTAGATGTCTTATGATGATGGAAGCGTTTACTATAAAACGAAGCTAGTCCTCGTGCTTTATACCCTTTTGCAGATCTAAGAGGTGTATACACTTTACCCTTAACTTTATAGGAAGCTATTTCATGTCCTAGAGGCTTTGTTTTCATACAGGCAGTTAAGCTAAATAACAATCCTATAATGACAAAATATTGCATAGTTTTAATGGCTATTCTCATGCTTATCCTCAAATACCAAATGAGCCTGGAAACATAGCATATTGATTAAAGATTGGCGACCTATTCGTTTAATAAAGATTGTCTACTAAAGGGATGTAATCAAAATTTTATCCAGTTACTCGGTCTAAAATAAAGGATCTTAAAGGCACCCCTTATGGACAAATGATAAAACATACTGACTGGTCAGAAAAACGTATTGAAACATTTAAATTAGATTTATCCACCGATGTTCCTCTAAGTATTTTCTAGAAAATATGTAAGAATAAGATTTGTGATTTGAAATAAACTATTTGTAAATGCGGGCTTCTTGGGAACATACCCCGTGCAATAGTATTCATACTGGAGGATAAAGTGATATGGGATCCTGATCGTTATGTGCTTGGAAACTATATTCAAAATAAAATCAATGAAGCATTCCTAAAAACAATTAAGGTTAAGCTATCTGGAAATATTTTAGATATAGGGTGTGGAGACGGGCAATATACCTACTTGTTGGCCAGGAAGATAAAACACGGCCATATTCTGGGAATTGATAGCTCCGAGAATATGATAAGACATGCCAATCAACAATGGGTGCAGAAAGGTCTTTCCTTTGAAGTCCATAATATTGAGGAATTTCATAGACCGCCATCTTTTGATTTCGTATTCTCTTTTTGGTGTTTACATTGGACAAATATTAATGCTTCGTTTCCTAATATTTTTCATTTACTAAAAAATGAGGGGAAATGGTATGCCGTGATGTCTTCCTTTTCTGATCACAGCATTTTGCAAACCTGGAAGGAATTAGCCAAACAAAATCTCTACAGAGAGTTAACAGAAAAATACATTACCCCAATCAATGAGAAATATTTTTACGACGTGATTAACCTCCTCAAGGAATTACCATTTAAACAGGTGAAACTCAATTTGAAAACCTGCCGTATCCCCCTGCCTCACATCAATTATTATAAAAATTTACTTCTAACCATGCCATTCATAAAAAGAATTCCTTCTGAAATGACTGATGCACTTATTGAAGATATGTTAAAAGCATTCCAAACTATTTGTGCTAGAAAATACAATGGTCGCTTGTATTATGAAACTCGCCCCATATTTTTAGAGGCTATCAAATAATTAAGTACGTTTTGGAGGCAAGACAGTGAATTTAAATTTTAATACAGCTCCCGGCATGAACGTACCAATGGTTATTGCTTCACCTGATAATTTGAAAGTAAGTTCCACTCCGTTATTAAATATTATTTCTGAATACCATGATGAGATAATCAAAATGCTCAATAAACATGGAGCAATTATATTTAGGGGATTTGCCTGTCAAGATGAGGTTTATTTTTCAAAAGCAATAGAATTATGCGCCCTAGGCAAGAGATGCTCTACAAGTGATTATGATTTGCCAAGAACAGTACTAGGGAATGAAATTTACACTTCAAGCGACCTCCCAGCCCATATTCCTCTACCACTACACCATGAAAAACCCAGATCAAAAAATCCACCCAACCATATCTATTTTTGTTGTGTTACTCCACCTCAAGAAGGTGGTGGGACTATTTTTGCAAATGCTGAAAAAATATGGGCAGATATACCCCAAAGTATTCAGGACAAAATGGCTCAATATGGTGTTCTATACAAACAATTTTTTCATGGCCAATCAATAAGATATCATTTATTAAAAAAAATCCTGGGCAATCATTGTGCTCGAAGTTGGTCTGAGTATTTTGACACAGAAGATAAAATCCAAATAGAACAAAATTTAATCAAAAAGCAGGTAAAATGGAAGTGGATAAATCATAGTAACGATTTAATTATATTAAATAACTTACCTGGAGCATTAAAACACCCTTTAACTAACAAAACTGTCTGGTTTAATTCGTCGGCTTATTTAAATTATTATTCAAATTTGAATTATGGTGAGTTAAAAAACTTGCGTTCTTTTAAATACTGGGCCAGCAGGTATCTCATATTAAGAGATATGCTTCCCCTCGTCTGTCATTACGGTCATGGCCAAGCTTTTTCTTCAAAAGAAATATCAGAAATTAACCAAGTGATTCAACATCATACTTGTGTTTTTCATTGGCAAAAAGGAGATTTTATGATCGTCGATAATTTTACCTTCATGCATGGAAAACAACCTCATATTGGAGACAGATTATTGTATTCCTGTATGACGGCTTATTAGGGTGGCCATTTTGACCTAACAGTAAGAGCATTCTAATATGCTCATATTGGATTAAAATGGCACAACCTGCTGTACTATACTTAAGGTAAATAGACCTTCCAGGTTAATTTGTTTATACTCAAATTTACTCTCTATTATGGTTGTTTTTTATTATAACTCTTTGCCAAGACAAATAATTTTGCTGCACACCCAGGCACATTCAGGAGCATTGTAAGTGGTAAACGTAACTATGAAAAACAAAGCAAAAGACCTTTTGAATGAACCCATCGCTATCATTGGAATGAATTGTCAATTTCCAGGGATTGATTCTGACATTGAAGATGTTGATACCTTTTATGAAATGCTAATTAAAGGTCAAACACCAATTAGAGAAGTACCTGAAAATCGCTGGAATATTGAAGAATACTACGACACAGATAGAAAAAAAGCTGATAAAATTATTAGCAAAAAAGGGGGATTTTTAGATAATACTCATTTATTCGATGCTTCCTTTTTTAAAATCTCTTCTGCAGAAGCCAAACAAATAGATCCCCAGCAACGTCTTTTTCTCGAAGTAGCCATTCGAGCTTTAAATCAGGCCAATATCACATTGAACTCATTAAAAGATTCCAATACAGGGGTTTATTGTGGGATTTCCACTCATGAATACAGCCAGCTAAACTATAAAGACCATATCAAATTCAATGCTTATACTCCCATTGGAATAGCTAATAGCGCTGCAGCAGGAAGACTCTGCCACTTTTTAAATTTAAAGGGCCCCAGTATGGCTGTTGATACAGCATGCTCCTCTTCCTTCACAGCACTCTATCTTGCCGCAACCGCATTGAGAAACCAGCAATGCGATATGGCGATTGTTGGAGGGGTTCATCTTAGTCTTTGCCCTGAAAGCTTTATTGGTTTAACGAAGGCCAATATGCTATCCGCAACCGGCCAATGCAGCAGCTTTGACAGTAAAGCAGATGGCTTTGTTCGCAGCGAAGGTTGCGCAGTCGTTATTGTTAAACGTTTAAGTGATGCGATAAGAGACAAAAACAGGATTTATGCGCTTATTAAAAGCATGGTTATCAATCAAAATGGCGATGGCACAGGACTCGCCGCCCCAAATATCAATGCCCAAATTGCTATGCATCAGGCTGCATTAGAACATGCTAATTTAGCCCCAGATGAAATCGATTACATTGAAGCTCATGGAACAGGAACTCCCATAGGTGATCCAATAGAATTTAATGCGATCCAAAGTATCCATCAAGGCCAGCATTCTCAAAACCGCCCCCTGATTGTAGGCGCATTGAAAAGTAATATAGGTCATACTATTTCATCGTCAGGCCTTGCCTCTTTAATTAAAGTACTTTGCTCGTTGAACAATGAAACCATTCCCCCTAATTTACATTATTCAACCCCAAACAACTCGATTGATCCTGAAAGTATTCCTGCTATTTTACCCATTACACCAATATCTTTTCCCAAATTGAAAAACAAAAAAAGATACGTCCAAGTGTCCAATTTTAGCTTTACCGGCACAAATGTTAGTGCCATTTTGGAAGAGGCCCCGGAGCAAGAATGGTATGAGTCAAATCAGAATGACACTGAACTGAAATGCTTTGTTGCTTCAGCCAATAGTGACTATTCATTGAAGCAAATGATGATGCGTTATGTGCATTATTTGAAGAATTCGTCTGCACCCCTAAATGATATATGCCATACTTTGCTTAATTGTCGCGACCATTACAAATTTCGTTGTGCGATTATCGTAAAAGATAAAGAAGAATTAATTAAAAAAATAGAGTCAAAAGATTATGAAATAAAAAAGGTTGTTCTGCAAAATGATCATAAAATCCTATCCAATGATGCCAATCAAATTTATGAAGCCTATCTGTCAGGTAGGCATATCAGCACTGATAGCGAAAATACTTCTTATAACAAGATTGACTTACCACTCTATTATTTTGACAGAAAGCCCTATTGGCATGAATTAAGAAAAGATGTTAACAACAATTATTGGCTGGATTCTTTATACCAACAACCTATAGAACAGCAAATTGAAACCATCAAAGAAGAGCTTATATCACAAATACAAACTCTCTTAAAAAAAGAGAATCGGCATGGTAATAGCGTACTGCCGCAAGGAATCGAGAAGAAACAAACAATTACTATAAACGAACATCAGGATTTGGAAACCCTAGGTTTAACCACACCCTTATTGGAATCCCTGGATCAAATTCTGCAGGACAGGTTTTCTCCCAGGTGCAAAATACCTTCTCTCTTATCTTTACGCTATTTAACCATAGACAAATTGGCAAGGCATTTACAAAAAATCATTATGCCTCCTGTAGTTTACCGACAACCCTCCATTAATGTGCTCAGTATTGAGCCTATCGCAATCATAGGAATGAGTTGTCGTTTCCCCAAAGCCACTAATGTGGATGAATTTTTATCTCTATTAGAAAACGGTGAAAGTGGCATGATCGATATTCCTTTAGAGCGATGGGATAACGAGAAATTTTATGACCCTGATTTGGATGCCCTGGGTAAATTGTATATTAAACAATTAGGGTTTATTAATAATGTAAACCATTTTGATTCAGAATTTTTTAATATCAGTCCCCGTGAAGCCAAGCTCATGTCACCCCAATTGCGTGTTTTCATGGAAACCAGCTATCACGCTCTTGAAGACGCCAATCTATCTCTTGATAGGGTTAAAGATAGTAATACAGGGGTTTTTGTTGGTGTAGGAACTAATGAATATCCTAGAGTATTAGCTTACCAGGGTGTTACTCTAGAGGATTTAAATATCTATTTTGCAACTGGGAATGTTCTCAATGCCTTAGCGGGACGAGTAGCCTATGCCTTTGATTTTCATGGCCCAATCCAGGCAATAGATACCGCCTGTTCTTCGTCCATGACAGCGATACATAATGCCTGTCTAAGCCTACAATCGGGTGATTGTAATATGGCACTCGCTGGCGGCGTGAACATAATACTTAGCCCCGACTCTAACATCACTCTTTCAAAAGCAAGAATGCTATCCCCTGAAAGTCGATGCAAAACCTTCAGTGAAGATGCTGATGGTTATGCTCGAAGTGAAGGTTGCGGTGTTGTTGTGCTAAAGCGCTTGAGTGATGCGATAAAAGACAATGACAATATTCTTGCAGTAATCAAAGGAACATCTATCAACAGCGATGGTAAAAGTGGTGGTTTCACCGTTCCTAATGGTGCTGCTCAAGAAGAAGTCATTTTAAGCGCCCTGGCAAAGGCCAATCTATCGCCTGGTGATATTGATTTTATTGAAGCTCATGGCACTGGTACTCCCTTAGCAGATCCTATTGAAGTTAATACCCTGACTAAAATCTTTAGTGAACATCATAGCAATGAGAATCCTCTTTACATCAGCTCAGTGAAAACCAACATAGGACATTCTGAAAGTGCCTCCGGTGTAGCAAGTGTCATTAAAACCGTTTTGAGTTTGAAAACAAAAAAGATATTTAAACATCTGAATTTCAAGAAACTTAATCCCGCAATCCAATTAATCAATACGGTTATTCCATTAAATAAAACCGATTGGCCTAAGGAACACGGCTTAAGATACGCTGGAGTGAGTTCATTTGGATTCAGTGGTGCTAATGCCCATATAGTAATACAAGAGGCCCCTGACAAGAAAAAAGAAGAGCGTATTCTTCCCACAGAATCTCTCCTGGTTTTATCAGCAAAAAGTAAAGTTTCTCTGGAATCATTGCTTTCAAGTTATCAAAACTACTTATCAAGTACTCAAGAGGAATTTTCTGATATTTGCTACACAGCAGCAACTTGTCGTAATCATTTTATGTATCGAGTAGCAATCAGGCTAATAATGCCACTCAGGCTGCTGAGATCATAGAAAAAAAAGAATACAAGATCTGTCATATCCACAGAGAAAATGAATTAACTCAGCAGCCCGGTACACTTAAAGAACTGCAAGCAGCTTATCAGGACGGATTTATTATACATTGGTCTGAGTTTTATCAATCCATAGGTACCCAATTTGAAAAAGTAAAATTACCTTTATACGAATTTGAGCGGATAGAGCATTGGTTTGGGGATAAAAACAAACTGAAAGATGCCCCCCTTCCCAAGGACTGGTGTTTCCAAACACAATGGCAAAGTGAGCCCTGTGATAAAAGCAATCGCAAGCTACGAGGTAATAGATGGCTTTTAATCGGTCCTAAACACTTGGCTGATGGCTTTAAAACTCAAGGACTGGAAATTATTCTCGAGCAGGAAAAGCATTCCTTTGATAAGCTTGAAGGCATTATTTTTGCCGAGAGTTTATCTTCAGCCTCACCAGAGATTGAGGCCAATATTGACTTCCAAAAGACAACATTAAAAAAACTGTTGAGTTTAATCAAAGAATTAGATCGCAAATCAATTAATTTGCAATTAATAGTCCTTACTACCAATGGAATTGCTGAACTCTCTAATAACAAACACCCTATCAATATCAGCAATAGCTCGCTCATCGGTTTTTGCAAGACGTTGGTCTTGGAATTGCCACAATTTAACACGGTTCTCATCGACCTGGATAAACTGGATGAAGGCTGTTATTCCCAAGTCATTACGGAAATCAATTACAACCATGGTTCACGCTATGAGCACATTATCGCTTATCGTGATGGGAAAAGATTGGCTGCCCGCTTAAAAAGAACTCCTCTGGAAGACAGAAGGCGATTATTGTATGGGATTAAAGGGCGCTATCTTATTACTGGCGGCTGTGGGGGACTAGGATTAGTCACTGCCCAAGCTTTGCTTTCTTCTGGAGCAAGAGAGTTAATTCTCACCTCAAGAAATGTCGATAAACCGAGGATAAAGGACGCTATTAATAAAATAAAATCCAATTACCCTGGCTCAAACATTCAAACAATCAGCTTGGATGTTACTGATAAAGAAAGTTTACGCCATTTATTATCAGATATTAATGCCGATGGTTTGCTAAAAGGTATTATTCATGCTGCAGGAGCTGCTATTAAAGCACCTTTACTTGAACATCAGGACGAAGACATTGATTATTTATTCTCAGCCAAAGTACAAGGCGGATGGTATTTGCATGAACTAAGCCTGGATTGTGACTTGGATTTCTTCGTTGTTTATTCTTCAATTTCATCAGTCTTCGGGAGCAATAAGGAATCCATTTATAGTGGAACAAACAGTTTCTTGGATGCTTTGATCGCAGAACGCCAACGTTTAGGGCTGCCTGGTACCGCTGTTCAATGGGGGCCTTGGGGCGAAGTAGGCATGGCTCAAAAACGATCTCGTGACGAAGGGTTAAAACAATCGCTAATAAGCAACGCTCAGGGCCATATATTGATTAAAATTCTCATCAATGACGAGTTCAAACATGCCACTATTATATCACCAGACTATCTCAAATTTATGCTGGACTTTGTTTCAAAGCCCCTGCCTGCCTTTTATCAACATCTAGAGAATGATCTGAACAATGTAGCGCATAACGCTACTCCAGCAAAAAATCTGTCCCCATGGCTCAATGAATACCTGCAAATCGATGAAGATCAACGATTTAAAGCGTGCCGAATGATGGTGTCTGATATTTGCACGAAAATCCTCGAACTATTAGATCATGAAGATTTAAATGAAGAGGAAGGATTTTTTGAACTCGGTTTCGATTCTCTGATGATCACCGAATTAGCGAGTGAACTAAAGAAAAGATTGGAGCCTGTCCTTAAAGTAACTGTAACAATCGGCTTTAACTATCCTTCAATAAGTAAACTGGCAAAATATATTGAATCAGAACTCAATAAACATTTAGTTACAACACAAACTCCAAATTCTCCTTCCAAACCAGTGGATGATAGTATCGCGATTATAGGTATGAGTTGCTTGTTGCCTAACGCACCCGACATTGCCTCCTTTGAAAAATTACTAGAGGAAGGGTTGAGCGGTATTAAAGACATTCCGAGAGAGCGTTGGGATAATAGCCAATATTACGACCCTAACATGGAAGCACCAGGCAAATCCTACGTTACCAAACTGGGATTAATCGAAAACATTAAATATTTTGATGCCGCCTTCTTTGGTATTAGCCCTCGAGAAGCCAAATTAATGGAGCCTCAGCAACGTGTCTTTCTGGAGTGCTGTTATAAAGCATTAGAAAATGCCAATTATCCCTCTGAATCTTTGCGTGGTAGTTTAACCGGCGTATTCGCTGGAGTTGGCCCTAATGAATACTATGCCCAACTGGAAAAATCAGGATTTTCCAATGAAGAACTTAGCGCCTACTCCATCACCGGTAACGTTTTGAATCTAATACCTGGCCGAGTGGCTTACACCTTTGACTTTAGAGGCCCGTCAATTAGCGTAGATACAGCATGCTCTTCGTCTTTAGTTGCGATTCATTACGCTTGCCAAAGTTTAAAAAACAGGGAAATTGATTATGCTCTTGCCGGTGGGGTAAATATTTTACTCATGCCAGAATCTAATGTGACTTTGTGTAAAGCAAAAGCGTTATCACCCGATGGTCAATGCAAAACCTTTGATGAAAAAGCAGACGGCTATGTCAGAGGTGAAGGTTGTGGTGTGATACTTCTAAAAAGACTCTCTGAGGCACTACGAGATAATGATACTATCCTAGCCGTTATCAAAGGTTCGGCCGTTAATAACGATGGTAAAACCGCCGGCTTAACTGTCCCTAATGGCAAAAGTCAAGAAGAGGTCATGAAAAAAGCTCTGAGTCAAACCGACTTATCAAACGCTGATATCAGTTATATCGAAGCCCATGGCACAGGAACCCCATTAGGTGATCCCATTGAGGTCGATGCGATCAATAAAGTCTATGGGTATCAACGCAAACAAGACAACCCTCTTTACCTAGGCACCGTTAAAACAAATATTGGGCATCTTGAAAGTGCTTCAGGAGTAGCTGGTATTATAAAAACCGTGATCAGTTTGCAAAAGAAAACCATATATAAGAGTTTGAATTTTAATAAATTAAACCCCAATATCAAACTGGACGGCACTCGTCTCGCTTTAGAAAAAATAAATTGGAAAACTGATAAAAAACTCAAATACGCTGCAGTGAATGCTTTTGGTTTTAGTGGCACTAATGCACATGTCATTCTCGCTGAATTTTCGAAAGAAGAAAAACCTAAACAATCAAGCTCCTCTCAAAAACATTTGCTGGCTATCTCAGCCCATTCTAAAACCGCTTTAGACAAATTAGCCCAGCGATACCAACAGTATCTAGAAAATACTGACCATAGTTTTGGTGACATATGCTTTACTGCAGCCACTTGTCGAGAACATTATACTTACCGTTTAGCCTTAACTGCTGAAAACACCGTTGAAGCCAGCCGTCTGTTAAGTACAGGTCAATTCGCATTGTCCTATAATGAAAACATTACTCTTGACTTACAAAATGATAGAGCACTTAACTCTCTATTAATGGATTATCTACAAGGCAAAGCAATTGATTGGAAATCCCACTATAAATCTCTTAAGGACGAGTTTATAAAAGTCTTGTTGCCTAATTATACCTTCGATCAAAGCGAATATTGGCTGGATAAAAAAAGTAATGGCACCCCCCTTCATGGAGATGAACAACATCCGCTTTTAGGACAAATGCTTGCCATGCCAGGAAATGAATATCTGTTTCATCATAAACTGGATTTGGACAATTTAACCTATATCAAACAGCATAGTGTTTTTGAGAAAGTGATTTTTCCAGCGACTGCTTATATTGAATCCGGTTTGGCGGCGGCAAAATCCATATTCCAATCTCAGGCTTTTCAAATTGAGAAGTTCAACATTGAACGTCCTCTATACCCTAAGCAAGGCCAGGATTTTCAATTACAAGTCAAACCCAAAATAGAAGGACAATATAAAATCAACTTGTTCGCTAAACAAGAAGACAGCTGGCAAATTTTCTGCGAAATGGAAATTCTTGCCAGACCTACATCAGTCCGAGAATCCATTAACATTGATGTACTAAAATCATCTTTTAGCAACAAGGCAGAACTTTCTGATATTTATGAGCAATTTCAAAAAAATTCGTTATTATATGGCGAAGAATTTCATGTTCTTCAAGAGGGATATGTCCAAACAAACAGCGTTCTCACCAAAATCGCCTTAACCAAAATAAGCCATGGACAAGGCTATTATTTTCATCCTGTTTTGCTTGACGGTGCCATGCAAAGTATTCTGTTATTCAGCATGAAGGCAGATGACAATACTAGCTTTAATGCTGAAAAGGCCACCTATATACCCTATGCCTTCAAACGCATGACCGTTTTCCAGGAAGCACCTCGAAGCCTATGGGTGCATTTAACTAAACAACATACTGAAGATTCAAGCGATCTTTGCATTAATATGAACTTATATGAGCAATCCGGTTTATTGATTGCTCAAATTGAGGGTCTTAAATTGAGGCAGGTAACGCGAAGACATTTTGTTTCCTATGAGTCTACTTTAAACCATCTGTATTACACCGGATGGAACCTTCTCAATGTAGAGACTGTGCCTCAACAAGAAGTCGTCCCTGAACTCTCGGTCATTACAAAAAACAACACCAAAGCTAAAAAAATACTAGAGAATCTTAATTATCAGATGGTTGAAAATATCAACCAATTGGGAAATATTGAGAATAGCAATATCGTATTTCTATTTGAGCAAGGACAGTTTAATGACCTATTTCACTGCTGTCAGACCCTATTTAGATTACGCCCCAAGAGCTTTGTACTGGTTACAGAAAATGCTTATGCCATTCAAAACCACGATCAAGTCAATCCTTACCATACTATGGCTTGTTCTTTTTGGAAAAGCTTTCGAAATGAATGTGAGCTCAACAAAAATTATGCAGTTGATTTAGGTTCCAATAACACTTTGTCCACCGCTTTAATGTATTTATTTAATACTGATACCTCTGAAACTCAAATAGCAGCCAGAAACTCACTTTATCTACCCAGATTAAAGAAAAAACAATTACCTGCCCCTTCTCTTGACCAGGAGATGTTATTGAGTAGTAACGCCAGTTACCTCATTACTGGAGGGACAGGTGGACTATCGAAGCCATTGATGGAATACCTTATCAGAAGAGGCGCTAAACACATTAGAATTACCAGCCGCTCTCAATGCCCAGATGACATAAAAGAATTAATAGAAAGTGCCAAACAAAAACAGATTCATATTCAACATTATAGGGTTGATGTGGGAAATTATCAGGAAATGGAACATCTCATTGGAGAAATACAGAAAACCTCCACCCCTTTGAAGGGTATATTCCATTTGGCGGGATTGATTCAAGACGGCCTCATTGTCAATTTGAATAACGAGTCGATGCAACAAGTAATCAATGCTAAAATAGATGGCGCTTTAGTATTGCATCAATTAACCCAAAATATCCCATTAGACCTATTTGTCCTGTTTTCCTCTTCGGCTTCTTTGTTAGGCGCTAAAGGGCAAGCAAACTATGCTGCGGCTAATGGATTCCTAGATGGTTTGGCTCATTTAAGGCAGCAACAAGGCCTCCCAGCCATTTCTATCAATTGGGGGCCTTTCCGCGAGCTGGGAATGACGGCCAATCTGACTCACATACTTCAACATTATGGTTTTATACCATTAGAGAAAGACAATATCGATATTCTTGATGTGCTACTAAACAGTAAATTGCCTCAAATTTCGCCTTGCCCCATGAATTGGGACATTTATTTCAAACATACACCAAAACAGATAGGATTATCCGGGCTGGTGAAGGCAAAACCATTACCTGATCGATCTTTTCTGAATACTCTTAGACAACACTCCAAAGAAGAAAGCATCTTGATATTATCACAGGCTTTACGTGAGATTGCGGCCGATGTATTAGACTTGGATGATATGGAACAGATTTCAGTGCATCACAATTTATTTTCAATGGGCATGGATTCTCTTATGTCCATGGACATCAGGAATCGTATTCATGATAAATTGCAATGCCAAACTCTCAGCTTACCTATTGAGTATTTTATTAACACACCTACCATAGATAGAATTGCCCGGTACATTTCAGATGAATTAGAACGTGTTTTTGATACTCCCCGCGATAATCGTCCTTCTGAAAACTCCCCAGAGGGAGAAATCGCATTATGTGACTTTCAATATGTATTCTGGGCACTTAATAAGCTGGATTACTCCTTTAATATTGGGATACAAGTACAATTACATGGCAAACTCAATAAAGATTATGTTCAAAAAGCTTTTGATTTTATTGTGAAACAAAACAACGTCTTCTGGACTCACTTTAACAAGGATAAACCGACGCAAAAATTAAATAAATTGGGTCAATTTGAATTAGTTTATCAAGATATTTCTATGAGTCACGAAACAAGTGCGCTGAATAAGGCATTCCAGAATAATATATTGCACCACATTTCACTAACCAAACAACCATTAATTAAAGTGTATCTTTATAAAATTAATAATGAATTACATGAATTACATATTGTAATACCCCATATCATTGTGGATGATGCCTCATGCGAAATAGTCTTTTGTCAATTCAAAAACCATTATGAAAAACTTATTCTTGGCCAAGAGTTAGTACCTCTTCCTTCAAAAGGCTCTTATTTTAATTATGTAAGACAAAATAATAATCATTATCAAAAAAACCTAAAAAATAAGATTGATTTTTGGCAGCACTACAATAAAGGCTTTAAAATGCTAACTTTTAGCAGCAAGTATCATTTATCAGATACATCACAACAAACAAAGCATTTATTTCATTACACTATTGATCCTCAATATGCTGAAAAATTTATAAATTGGCATAAAGCAAAAAATATAAATGTCAGTACTGGATTGATTGCTGCATGCCAAATTATTTTTTACAAACTAAGCCGTCAAAACAAAATCCCGATCATTTTAATTCACAGTGGTAGAGAAGGCGGGGAATATAAATCGACCATAGGTCTGTTTTCAGAATATAAAAGGATAAACATCACATTAAATGAGAATAGTCGATTTATAGACTGTATCAATACTATCGAAGAACAACTTTTAAAAACTGCGCCTTATCAAAAGTGCTCACATCTCATTAAAGACAGTGGCTTAAAAGGTTCAAGTTTATCTTTTAGCCAGTATTTAACTTGGGTGTTCAATAAGATGTCTTTGCTGAAACACTTTAAAGAAAGTAAGCTTCATTCGATTATCATTGACTATTATATAAAATACTTAAGCCGCTTAGTCTCCTTCAAAAAAAGGACTTCCATGAAGCAGAAGCTGAATCAAATACTTAAATTGAGTATGTCACTGCAAAAACCAGAAAGATTAAGAGTACTGATTAGCGTGACGCCCAGTTTCTTTGCAAAAGAACGTCCTGATATGAGCTTTGCCAATCTTAATTACAGCTATCCTAACCATTTTGGGTGTATGGACAGGCCAATAGGAAATAGAACTCTTTGGATCTACTTCTCCAAAAATCAGTATGGCCAATATCAAATTTCCATTAATGCCCCCTTAACAACAGAATGTAAAGATAAAATTGGAAATGGTCTTAGCCAATTTATTACAACATTGGTAGACAATGATCATTTGAACATTGCTGAATTAATGCAAACAATGGAAGAAACGGATATTAAACCTTTTGTATAATTTTGTATGCTGGAATTTAGCCAGGCGATAAGATGCATGTTATGAATGAATATCAGGCATAACCCCATAGGCATCAAGTAGAGAAAAGTACAAAACCAGAATTCTAGCATTCTCAATAACAAATTGTTTTATTTTTCCTTATACCAAGCGCTTAATGCAATACAAAAAACCAAAGTAGCTATCACAACACCCAATGCAATAAAAATTGGTATTTTAAACCAATATTCAATAAGCATCTTAAAGCCTATAAATACTAAAATAAAAGCAAGACCATGTCTAAGAAAATAAAATCGTCTATGTAAATTGGCAAGCAGAAAATACAAGGCACGCAATCCCAATATTGCAAATATATTAGAAGTAAACACGATAAAAGGATCATTGGTTACAGAAAAAATAGCCGGAATACTATCCACAGCAAAAATAAGATCACTGACCTCGATAAGCACCAAGACCATAAACAGTGGGGTAGCATGCAATAATTGATTTTCAAAAATAAAAAATCTCTCCTTATGCAGCTCCTTAGTGATTCGCAAATGATTTCTCATCCAATGGAGTAAAGGATTCTTAGAGAGTTCTGGTTTTTCATCAGCAAAAACAAACATTTTGATTCCGGTAATCAGTAAGAACAATCCAAAAATATAAAGAACCCAATGAAATTGATTGACTACCCATATCCCTAACAAAATAAGGATTAGGCGCATGACGATGGCGCCAAGTACGCCATAAATGAGCACTCGATGTTGATATTTCGTGGGGATGGCAAAATAACGAAAAATTATAAGAAAAACAAAAATATTATCAAACGATAACGATTTCTCAATGAGATATCCAGTAAAGAATTCTAGTGCCTTCTCATTAGCTACGGAGATAGTAAAATTCTCAATAAGGTACCACCAAAGAAGCAAGTTAAAAATAATGGCTAACGTAAACCACAATATTGTCCATATTAATGCCTCTTTTGAAGTAACTCGATGTGCCTTACGACCACCTAATAGAAACAAATCGATGATTAACATAATGGCTACAAAAGCTAAAAAGCTCAACCACATCCACCACTCGCTGATTGTAGTCATTTAATCCCTGTTCCACGTCTTTGTTTATGATTTTTAATATTCATTATAGCCTACTGAAGATCCATGCTCTTATTATCGAAGCATTCTAACTGACCTCTATTTCGATCCATAAAAATGGTATTTTTTTAATTTTTTGTATAAATAAAACACAAATTTGTATTTTTTTTATATACTTCTTATATAAGATTAATTAAATATGTGGGGAAGATATTTCCTCAAGGAAAAGTGTTTATGGGTGCTGCAAAACAATACTTTTCTTCAGAAACCCAAGTAAAATTGCATTTCCAACGAATGGCACAGTTAAATAACACCCCTCCCCTTACTCTTCAAACACAAAGCGTACGATTAGATTTTATTCAGTATTGTCTTCACCAGGGCAAAAACTTGCAATCCAGTACCCAATCTTTAGATAACTATCTTAAAATAAAAAAAACCTCTGAAGAAGTAAATACCTTAGAGCCGCTCTCGCAAGGAGATGTAAATCGTAAAAAATTATCCCTTCTTTTTTCTCATTTATCTGCATTTAATTACAATATGGAAGGATTAACTATAGAACCAGTTGCTGTTGCAGATTTGATTAGGAAAATGCAAGACATTAACCGGATGACCGATCAAGAAATTGCTGTGTATCTGGATAAATTAATTGGAGAAAAAATACCTGGGCATGAAACAATGTCAATTGATGGTTTTTTAAATAATGTTCATACACTATATCAAAATGAAGGAGTCAATTTTCATTGCTATCTACGTGAAAACTTTTTTAATCCCCTAAAAGCAGACGCTCTTAAAAAAGCAGAGCCTTCGCTCAATTATTTTATGCCCGATTTATTTTGTCAGAAGCATATTAATACCTGTGAACTGGTTACAGCAATGACTGTCTTAAAAAAAATTGTAACTAATTTTAATCAAATGCAGGCTATTTGTCTTGATAGCACTCTTCCCATAGAGGTTACTAAGGCACAAACGAGAATTAAAGAATTAGAACAACAATTCGAAAATTATTTAAAAAATCCTGCTGAATTGAAAGCAAGCAATATAAAAAAATTAGCACATGACTACCAGAAAAACGTTGAAAAGATTCAAATTGAAATGGAGAAAACATTGGGGAAAAAACTTATTCCCGAGGTAACTCCTTATCTTAAAAAATATGATAACCACACCCTCTCCACAATACATCACCTGGTTACGACCAGAATTATCCCTGACGCTTTTGATCTTGGAGAAGAGGAACTTAAGAATATGCTTAATATACTTAAGGATAAATGTACACCATTTCAAAATGAAGTACTCGGTGCTCATCTACCCATGGTTATCGAAAAAGATATAGCAACTAATTTACATAAAAATAATACCAAACCAAAGGAATTCCTAAATGATTTGAAACAACTATTTCTCTATGGCAAATCAAGAGCATATACAGATTTTATTGTTTGTGGTCATGCCTTAGTAATGGACATTTGTAATACCGGTGCCTTAAAAATACTGGAGCATCGAAATGCCAAGAAAGAAACAACTACCTTGTCTCATAATGGTTTGAAAGATTTGGGAATTCCAAGTGTACATAATAAACTCTATGTTAGGAAAAAAAGACAGTGAAATAAGGGACTTATTGGAGGTGGAAAAAAATTTAAAAGCAACACTTAAGGCGGAAAAGCCTCAAGCTTCTCATGCAACCTTTCATCGAATTAAAGAAGAATTTCAAAAATTTAAAGCTGGGATCGTTGGTAAAAATCGAGAGCCCGATAAACAAAAAATCATTGAAAACGATAGTAATGCGTCAAGCAGGATAAGAAGGCCCTAAGATGAAGGAGAAGTCTTCAGTACAGCGTTCATCTGAACAATACCCAGTCCACCGTTTGTCTTTCTCCCCACAATCAATTGAACATCAAGAAATTGCAAGGCTTGTGTTCTATCGTTTTTATAAGTAACTTTTAAGGGCAACGTAATTTTCCATTGATTAATTAGATCTTCGACTAGTCGTGGCTGTCCGTCAATTTGACTGTTCATAGTGAGCCTTTGGGTTTTGATGGCAATGATATTGCCTGATTTATGCATAGCGGCATTAAATTCAATCCATCCATTTTCCGTATAACAGGATTCTAATTTTTGTAACTGAGCTTCTACAACCCGATGATCGAAAGCAAAGGACTGAATTGTAGCCTGTTCTGCCCAGCGCAAAAGGATGTCTTTATCAATTATTGTTTCTGGAGAAATTTTATAGTCACAAGAAATATTGTCTTTTTGTTTTTGCTTATTTAAATCTATTCTGGATTTTACTCGGTAAACCAATGACTTGATATGAGTAGAGGGTGCCAGAGCTGATTTTAGGTATGGTAACATTTTATGCGAAGATACTGCATTTCTCGGCTTATTGAGTAAATCATCTATCATTTGCTGATTTAACGTTACATTAATATCAAGGCGTTGTGTTATCCTTTCTTTATCTTTTTGATAGACTACTTTAATAGGTATTTTAATATCCCATTGATTCTCCTTTAGTTCGATAAGTTTGGGCTCACCTTCTATCTGAGCGCTTACAATTGGATTTTGATTGCTAATCGCATTCCTGGGTACTGATTTTTGCATTACAGATTGATATTTAGCCAAAATTTCCCTTAAGGACCATTTCATTTGAGAAATAAAATAATCCCTTGTTAATTCAGAGTAAAATTTTCCCATCTGTTTTAACCAGCTAATATCGAAGGTTTTATAATTTGTTTTAAAATCATTGGGTATTATTTGGGCACAAGCAATAGCATGAGTCATTCTACTTTGTTCAACTAAAGCAATACCCGTGATTCTTTGAGATTCTGGGATAGGAAATGATAATCTTTGTGCCATCATGTGACCTGGCTCTGATAGTGTTTCGTTTGATATCGGTGGAATAGCATCTATTTTTTGTCTCGATTTATTAAAGACAGCATGTCTTATCAAACGTTTCCTTGTAATCTCATCTTTAGAGAACAAAGGCTCTAAGAAAGACTTTGTGATTTCCTTTGCAGAGTCGAAACCAGCTGCTTTTCTCTCAGCAAAGATTACAGCAACACTTTTAATTGCTTCATTGACTGGAGTTATTTTTTGAGACAAAGGGGCTAAACGAGGCGTAGCTATCATTTGTACGATGCCAAGGCTATCTGTATTTTTCCAACCTATTACTAAATAAACATTGAGGAAATGAATCACTTTTTTTTCATCATTTTGATAACTCACTTTAAAAGGCATTATGATTTTCCATCGATTATCCCTGGCTTCAATGATTTGAGACTCACCATCTCTCTCACCTTTTACTATCAAATTTTCTGCTTTGATGGTCTCTATGTTATTAGATTTACGCAAAGCATTTTGCAATTGCTCCCACCCCTTTTGGTATAACAAGATTGCAATTTATTCAATTGAGTATCCAGTGATGCAAAATCTAAATTAAAGGATTGAATAGTGGCATATTCTGCCCAACTCACAATAATAGCCGGATCAACATGTGACATTTCAGGAGAAATTTTATAGTTACAATCGATAAAATTTGATGAAACAGTGTTCTTTTTTTCAGCACTCAATAGTTCATTAGTTTTTATTGCAATGGTCTTATTAATTGTGTCCTGAGAAAATATTTTTGTACTCAGTAAAATAAGAAATAGGCTATAAAATAGATGTTTTGCCATACACCGATTCCTTTCTGATGCGTCTATCTCAGACAGTATGCCAATAAGAAACTTTTATGAGTATTTAAATAAAATTTTAATTTAGTATTTTGGTCTTGATTGCCTAGTTTTTCAAGGTCCTAAGCAATAAAGCAAAAATAAAGTTCCAAAATAAAGAAAAAGAGGTTTCACTATAAAATTAATAATGACAATGAAACGTAAAAACACATCGCCAGACAACCATAAAACATGGGCTACGGATAAAAGCGGAAGAGTTTGGTATTGAGGAGTAAGATACAATAATACTGTTACTATTTTTATCAAGTAGAGACCGGTTAGCATAATGAACAAGGCCATCAAATGCCGAGCCGCATAGAGAAGAGATAAAAAGAAATCCTTTTTCATAAATTATTGCATCAGTCCAATCATTATTTTTAAATTAATTAATGGAAAATACGGTTCCCAGATTATTTTTTAATGCATTTTGAAAAACAACTTCAGCAACACTTAAATCCTGAATAGCCAGACCGACTGATTTAAACACCGTTAGCTTATCTTTATAGTCAGTATTTTTTTCTAATAACCAGTGCCCTATTTCAATGATTGATTCCTGTTGTAATTGGCCTTCTCCTATAGCACTGATAATTTCACCTGATTCCGCTAACACGGCTTCCAATTGATCAACGATAACAATCCCTGGTTTTAAAACATCATTTCCAATTTCTTTCATAGAGGGGCTATGGGAGCCTATCGCATTAATATGCGCATGTGGTTGGATATCAGCAAAATGAACTAATGGCTCTGTACTATTAGTTGCAGTACAAATAATATCGGCTTCCTTTACTGCTGATGCGATAGATGAACAGACCCTTACGTCAAATTGATTTTCGAATTCTTTTGCAAATTTTTCAGCATTTTTAATATTACGCGACCAAACATACACATGCTGAATATCACGTACAGTTGAAACTGCCTCCAACTGAGTCCTTGCTTGCGTCCCTGCCCCAATGAGAGCGACCTGATGGGCATCATCACGAGCAAAATACTGGGTTGCTAACCCAGAAACTGCTCCTGTTCTTAAGGCTGTCAAATAAGCAGCATCCATTAACACTTTGGCTTCTCCAGTGGTTGCATCGAGTAGCATAATAAAGCCAGTAATAGAAGGCTTATTCCTAGCTGTATTGTTAGGGAAAATAGAAACCACTTTCAACCCCAATGCTTTTTCTTGAGTAAGAAAACCTGGCATAGTCAGCATTAATGCCTTTTCTTCTTCAATCGTAACACCAGTTCTTAAGGGTAACTTCACATCGTGACGCGCCAGTTGAATAAAAGCACTTTCCATAGCACTAATAGCTTGTTTCATGGAAATGCACTGCTTCAAATCTGCTAAAGATAATATCCTAAGACTCATGCTAATACCTTATGATTTATAAATTGAGAGATGGCAACGATTATAAAAGCTACCCCTATAATAAAACAATCACTACTTATGGCTTTAAATCAAATAGGGGGGTTCCTGTTTTCATATCAAAAGGAACAGAGTAGTGCTCATGAATGATTTTCCATTTTTCATCGATTTTGCGATGTACCATTGTACCGCGCATCCATCCTCCCTGCGCTTCGTCTTTTTCGTTGGTCCCGCCGCAATAAGTCAAATAATAGGAAACTGCTAAATCGCCATCAACCACAGTCTCTAGCTCTTGTACTTCAAACAATGGAGCACCCTGGCAGAAAGAGAGGCATGTTTCCCAATGCCTTTTATAATCATTAACTCCTTTAAACTGGAGTTGAGAAACAGCATCAAAAGAACGAATATTTGGAGCATATTGGGACATGATTTTATTGATATCTTTAGCATGCACTCCTTTAACATAATCTTCAATAAGCTTATGAATTATCGCCACCTCATTTTCCCTATGAGTATTAGAATTCATGGTCATCTCCTATATACGCTTTCTTCCTAATTTTACTGCAATGAGGAATAATTGTTTCGTCAATAGCACTCGAATCCTCTTGCGGAAAAGTATAATTACAGTTCTCTGCCCTACCTTTTTATCACACTGCTCACTGCAGTCAGTCTAATGAATTGTTGATTTATAAGAGTATAGTATAAACAATCTACACCATTCTCAACTTTTTATGGTTTAACCAACAACTCAAATTGAAAAGTAGAGTTAGTTCCTTTCTGTACAAAGCTGTTGGAGCAAACAAAAATATGAAGCCATGGGAATCGGGTCAAAATAAACTGATGCCTACGGTGTCTGGTTTACCCTGCATCGTCCGATAAAAAATTCCCGGCTAGGTTTTTCATTTGCAATACGACACTGCGGCTTGCTAACATGAGTTCGATATAAGCAAAATCGGAGGTTTTGTTTATATCGAACCAGATTATTTGAATTAATTATTTAATGACATTCTACAGGGTTGTTGAAACTCAAATTCTTCCAGACGATTCTTAACATCCATATAAATTTTAGGATTGTGCTGAGACAGGCGTGAAAATATAGCCTGAGAGAATTTTTCCTTTGCATGTTCTCGGTTCTCTGCGTCTTCAATACGGCATACTTCATTAAGTAAATCCCAAAACTCTCTATAATGTAGCTGCATGGGTTCCCATTCGGATAAGCTTCTTATATACATATCTACTTTGCTAGCATAGCCTTTTATCCTATCGAGCAAATTAACATGGTTTTCCATCATTTTTGTATCGATTGGTTCTAATATATTGTATGGTTGGGCTAGAATCTTACAAAGCTCATTATAAAACACAGCCAAACCTAACGTATTTTTATCAACCCTAAACGATATAATGGCAGCTCGAATCTCATTTAACTTATTTATAAAATCTGGAGGCAATTCTGGCATTGAGGTAATATCTCTTAGCCAGACCGGACTCTTTTTCCATCGATCGATTGGATTGCAAACTAATTGCTTCTCCTTTAATTGCTTCTTAATTTCCATAAATTGTTGTTCACTAATAGTTGGTCGCATAGTTTCTTCTCTTATTAAATTAAAATTCAAAATATACCCAAAAAAAATTTAGGCATACCTTCTAGAATTAGGGCAGTTATTTGTATAGAAACCTAAAGTTGTCCAGACCAAATGATATATTATTTGACAATTGATTTCAAATAAATCAGACTGATCTCAATTTAAAAATTAAGAGGATTAAATGATCAGAAACCAACTAACCTATTGACTTCGATTACAGATTAAAGCGGCATTCCCATTCCTGGTCCTTCCCTTTCTGGCATTTTAAAATGGCTAAAATCTTCTTTTGATGCTTGGAATTCACCGCCTTGATAAACACTACCATTGCCATTGTATAATTTTCCATCGCCATTAGAATATGCGAGAACTTTATTTGTAGCGCCATCAACAACAATAAAAGATCTATTTTTTTCAGCCTGATCTTTAAAGAAATTACTGGCAGCTTCTTGAGAAGGAAACGATAAATGAGTTTTCCCATCTTTTATTTCAGGTTCTTTATACCAACTTTCCTTACTATAAAGTTTTTTATAGTCTTCAATAATTGGATCCAGATCTTCACTTCTAACTTCAACCTCTTTGACAGGACCTCTTTTCTTTAATTCTTCTTCCATTTGCTGACTATTCATCTGCAAAAATTCCAGATATTTGTTCTCAAGCTTGATTCGCTCCAGCATGTCCTTTTGATTTAAAACTTGCAGTTCTTCCTGTTTTTTCTTTAATTCAAGCAGTCTTTCAAGTTCTTTTTGCTTCGCACTCATTTTAAATACCTCTCACTATCATTTGAACTAAATTTTAGATTAAAAATTTGACAAATCTTATTCTAAATTTAATTTTTTACAGATTCCTTACAATAATAGAAGAATTAATTTTCCAGGAGCTCCTAACCTTTAACACAGATAATAGGAATTAATTGAGCTACCTTTTTTGCCAATCCAGACTGCTCGGCAGCATCAACAATAGAATCAACATCCTTATATGCTCCAGGAGCCTCTTCTGCAACGCCTCGATATGAGCCGCTGCGAATTAAAATCCCTTGTTGAGCCAATTTATCTATAATATCCCTTCCATTCCATTTTTTCATAGCTTGATGCCGACTCATGGCACGACCAGCACCATGGCATGCGGAACTAAAAGATTTTTGTGCGGAGCTCTCTGTCCCTACCAATACATAAGAACTGGTCCCCATGCTGCCACCAATAATCACAGGTTGACCAATATGCGATATAGCTTTCGATAATTTGGGGTGACCAGGGCCTAAGGCACGAGTAGCACCTTTACGATGAACAAATAAGTGCTTTTGTTTGCCATCTATTTCATGGAGTTCTTCTTTGCAGGTATTATGTGACACATCATAAATAAGATCTATTTTGGTACCAGGCAAAATATTCTGAAATACTTCTCTCATAAAATGAGTAATAATTTCCCTGTTAGCCAGCGCACAGTTAATTCCCGCCCGCATAGCCCCCAAATAATGTTCTCCTAATTGCGACCGAATGGGAGCACAAGCCAGTTCCCTATCAATTAACTTAAAATTACGATGTTCTGCATCAATAACCATAGACCGAAGATAGTCTGTGCCAATTTGATGCCCTAATCCTCGAGAACCACAATGAATACTAACCACAATGTCCCCTTCTTGCAAATCTAAGGCATTGGCCGTTTCAGAAGAATAAATTTGTTTCACTTCCTGAACTTCCAAGTAATGGTTACCTGAGCCTAAGGTACCCATTTCATTCTTTTGTCGTTTTTTGGCTTGTTCAGACACATAATCAGGAATAGCCCCTGCAGCACAGCCATGGTCTTCAATACGCTCTAAATCAGCAGGTTCACCGTAACCTTGTTTTACTGCCCATTGCGCACCACCTCTCATCATATCATCCAACTGTTTTATCGTGAGATGAATACCACTTCTGCTTCCTACACCAGCAGGAATATGTGCAAATAACGCGTCTGCGAGACTTGCCTTGACAGATTCTAATTCGTCTCGCTTCAATCCAGTAGATAAGAGCCTGACACCACAAGAGATATCAAAGCCAACACCACCTGCCGAAATTACTCCCCCTTCATCTGGATCAAAGGCAGCAACACCACCGATAGGAAAACCATATCCCCAATGCGCATCAGGCATGGCGTATGCAGCAGAAACAATTCCAGGCAAAGTTGCTACATTGGATAATTGCTCATACACTTTCATATCCATGTCAAGAATCAGCTGTTCCGAAGCAAATAGAACCCCAGGAACCAGCATCTTCCCATGTCTTGGTATTTGCCATTCAAAATCATTTATTTTCTTCAAAAGGCTCAAATCCATTATTTTTTCACCTTAATCCTTATAAGATTAGGAGTCCTAATCATATAGATCCTATACATCCACTACACACTGAGCAATCCAGGTGTTATTTTTTTTGTGTACTTTTAATTCAGTATAGGTAGCTCCTTTCACCTCGACAACTGGTTGATGTTTTTCTTGATTGATTTTTTCCCCTTTAATAGTAGCTTCCAGGTTTAATTCATCGCGTTTTATATGGAACTCACAAAATAACATATTATGAATTTGCATATTATAAATCACAGCATTTAACCAATCAGTAAAAAGAATTTCTTCATTAGGAGCTTCACAATGTATTTTTATCGATTTGATCGGCTTAATGCGTTCCGAATCAGTAATCACATTAGTTAATGCCAATGCACCCATTTCAAAAGCATCGATAAGCGTAGGTCCCACTCCGCGTATTCCAATATCTGCCTCATGCGTAAAGTGTTCCCAGTATTTCTTTGGTAATAAGAGTTTTTTAGCTTCCGCTAATGATTGCAATTCCTTTTTGGTCTTCATTAGTATTTCTTTTTGCTCCAAGGGTAATTTTTTTCCAGCTCGGTTGATATAAAAATTCAGCATAGACATAGCGGATTGATAAGGAGTGCCTTTGCGCCTATTGCTCTTTAATGCGGAGTTCAACAAGGAAGCAGCAATTTTTTTAGGGTCATTCCAGGTAAATACTCCTTTCTCAAGATCAAGCGCATTACTCGTCTCTGTTATTTTTTGTGACCAATATGTTTTCCGCATTCCTTCCATAAGGTAAGTTTCAACATAGTATTAGTATAGCTATATTTCACACCTATTTTATTTGGAACGTAAACTTTACCTGAAGCCTCATCATTGCAAGTGCCCGCTAAACCGATGGGCTGGCGCAAGAATATCCCTAAACAATCTATTAACCCAGCATATAGGTATTGGGAAGTTTCATTTCTCCAGTCACATTATCATTTACGACAACCAACGACACTTCGTAAGTACCCGCAGACAAATCCTTGCGCAGAATAGTTCCAGAAAACCCCGCTAAATCAAGATGATTACCATCCTGCTTAAAAGCAAGGCTGACACTTTGTTTTTGTATTTTATTCATACTATAAAAATAGGTTTGAGACCCTGTTGCCAATTTTAAATACACCTCCCCCTTTCCAGCATCCAAACCAGGGATATAGGCCCATCCTTGTACAGTAATTTTATCCGGCTCAATCTTGAACTTATCAATTTGTCCATTCACTGCGAAAGCCTGTTTAGGGATCTTAGGAAAATTCACTTGATGTGCTGTGATTTGAAAATTGACCAGTGGATAGAGCAGATCACGCTCCACTTTTTCATATACAATAAGGTCAGGATGATATTTTTGAATCAAATCAGACAAATTCCACGACGTATTCCCTGAATGAATACGTACAGTATTGTAGAAATCATTATGAAAATAAAAACTTAGAGACTCAGAAAAGCTATCGCCTATTAATAAACAGGTTTGTTTATTTTTTATGGCTTTATTAATATTTTCATATGGCGCAACAAGTATTACTCCATTGGGATTACCTTGGAAGTCTGTTAATTTAGTTTCTTTCCCAGCAATGTCTCGACCAAATAAATCTATTTTTAAATTCGAAACATCAGGAAGGGGGTTGTTTGATTTAATGTGTGTAAGTTGTAAAAAATTGGTGAGATCAGAATAGGTGGTTTGCCGACGTATAAAATTAAATTGCAATCGCCTGCTTTGCAGCCCTTTTTTCAGCATATAATCGGAGATCGCTTGATAAGCGGCATAAGCTCCAAGATAATTCCAATGGCTATCTCCTTTTAAATAAAGATCACCATACTGCTTACCAAGAATGTTTTTAGCTTCGATTTCTTTTTGTTTCAGATTAACAAAATCAATACCATTAGCTAACATAGCTTCCTGCAAAAGTTCCAGCCTATTTTTGCTGGAACCTTTATGAATATTATTTGGTAAATATTCAGGATAAATCTCCTGTTTGTCAGGAGCAATTGCGACCAAAAAGGGAATATTATTCTGACGTGCTAGATCATTCATCTGTTTTAAAACAGACAACTTAAGAAGTATCTCTTCCTCTGTTGGTTTATTTTTCCCTGTGTATTGATCAATGGATGCTGCGTAATCATTGCCTAAAAATAACCATTCCTCCTTACCTAAAATAGCTTGTCCAGGCTTTATACTGGTACCTAATTTATAAACAACATTGCTCCAGAACTTGCTCAATGAGGTGATAAATAGAGCTCTATCAACAAACCAGTTTTCAATACCTTTAAAATCAGTACGACCAATTTTTTTAATATTGATAGGTGGCAGTTGATACGGCTCTCTATTTAAAAGAACTCTAACTTCTTCAGCTTTTTTTCCCAAAAACATACCAATCCCTGGTATAAAAATTATCAATAGAAAGGCAAAGATTACAAAATGGTCGGAAGCCTTGGAAAAAATGCGCATAATCAAAACCTAAAATAAAGAAAAGGGTTATATGAATTAGTACTTAATAACAAAATGGAAATAAGTAAAACCAGTATACCCAAAGCATTGCTGGATTGTTTATAAGTCATAATCCAATTTTTGTTTCTTTTTAGAGTTAGGCTATCTTTTATCCTGTTATTCAATCCTAATGAAAGGATAATGCCAACAACCAAAGCAAAAACCAGGATAATATTGAGGCATCCGGCTATGATATCCAAGTTGAACTCAGTAGGAGCAAACATCGTTTTAATAAATTCAAATGCAGACTGAAGGTTTTCTTCCCGGAAAAACACCCAACCAATGATCACCACTAATAGAACATAACCATGACGAATGACTTTAGGTAATTGTTTTAAGAAATACCCAAAAGAGGTTCTCTCCAGGATAAGAAAAAAACCATGAAATAATCCCCAGATAATAAAAGTATAATTAGCACCATGCCACAAACCACACAAACCAAATACGATGATCAAGTTGATCTGCGTTTGAAATTTGGATTTATAGCTTCCGCCAAGAGGTATATAGAGATAATCCCGGAACCAACTGGATAATGAGATATGCCACTTCCGCCAAAATTCCTGAATAGATAGAGCATTATATGGGAAATTGAAATTTTCTTTATATTTGAATCCAAACATCAAACCAAGACCTATCGCCATATCAGAATAGCCAGAAAAATCAAAGTAGATTTGTAAGGCATAGGCTATAGCACCAAGCCAGGCTACAACAAATGTGAGCTCATTTGTGGGTAGATAAAATACATAATCAGCAAGCTTCGCCACCTCATTGGCAATAAGCACTTTTTTTGCCAAACCAAAACAAAAACGCAAAATCCCATTACGAAGACCTGCTCGAGTTATGTATCGATGATAAAAAGAATGCCTTATGTCGGCATAACGAACTATTGGTCCTGCTACTAATTGAGGAAAAAACGACACATAACAAACGAAAGTAACAAAATTGTGCTCCGCCGGAACTTTTTTCCAATAAACATCAATAACATAACTCAACGCATGAAAAGTGTAAAAACTGATCCCCAAAGGCAATACTATCTTGCTGATCCCCATGATATTCAAATCGAAGACACTATTCAGGGAATCAAGGAAAAAATTAAAGTATTTAAAATAGATTAGCATCGCAAGTGAGGCGGTTACGGAGGTCATTAAATAGATTTTTCGTTGTTTGGGGTTTTTACTGTTCTCAATAAACAAGCCACACAGATAATTTATAAAAATACAAGCCAGCATAATAAACATATGATCTTTCTCACCCCAATAATAAAAGGATAAGCTAAAGAGCATTAAAACAAAATTTTGCCACTTGATATGTTTTAGGCAAGCAAGATAAGTCAGGTTTAGGCACGGAAGAAATAAAAAAAGAAATATTAAAGATGAAAAAACCATTCTATCTCCGTGAAGGCTATTTGCTGAATTGATTCATTGTCTTAAATGTTAATAAAAACATTACGGTCATCAGTGAAACGCATTATAGGGAACTGTTATTCGTTGTGCAAATAGAACACGATAAAAAGACATTAGTAATACACAAGATAAGATATGATTTTTGGGAGACCAATATATCGAACCATATGCCAAACGGGCAAGGAGCAAGCCAAGTTTCATGGTTTACTCCCCATGCGAATATTTATCGTGCCATTTTTGCAATAGAACGCCGAGCAACTTCCCCGGCCTCATTACCTCGTATAGGAAGAACATGCATTTCATTCCCATCTTGCGTCATTTTTCTTACTGGCGTCGCACGATGTACCAAACCAATTGATTTTGATTTTTTCTTTGGATCTATATACTGATTACCCTGTTTATAGCAATAATTGGCTTTGGCATGACCATCTATATCAGGAGCAAACTGTCCTTTTTTAAAATCAACAACCATCATTTTACGATAGCTATTCTCTTTAGGATAATTATTTTTTGCCTTCTCACCATAATAGCCACACTTAATCAGGTACCCTTCAAATTTTTTCTCCCACGAATCATGTAAACCACGCCTTAAAATAGCATCGTCAACTGGGTTTTTCTTTCGTCTTAAAATAAAATCAAAAAGCTCTTGGAAAAAGGTTCCCCTATGTTCTTTCCTGTATTTTTCTCTGTGTAACTTGGGAGAAATTATTACAGAATAATTCCGTTTATCTCTTGGCAAACTAAAAAAAGCCTTCCCAGTATCCAAATCCCATTCTGACCCCCATGTTCCTAATTTAATCAAAGGAAGACAGAAAGTAGAAATTATTCGTGATAGGATATTATCTCCCAGGGCACGATTAAAAAAATCACGCCCAACTTGTGCTGTAGAAGCAAAAGTCCGAGATACATAGAGCCCACCTAAAGTTTGTTTTTCATTGAAATTGTCCTGCTTAGGCAATTTATGGAAATGTGCCGCAACATGACTAGCAATACTCCCCCCCAGAGAAACACCATGCAAAACAATTTTCGAATGCGGAACGCCCTGATCAAGCAAAGATTGAACTTGCGCAATACCCGCATCAATGAGATCTTGTGCAATCTCTACCTGTCCTTCACTATTTAATATTCCAGGGTAATTAAATTGAATTGCAGTGACAGGTAAACCGTCTTTTTCATAACAGAGAAGGTTTTCAGCTACCATCTTATGGTCTTGCTGAAAACACCCGCTATTACCACTGAAATAGATTACATGAAGATGATCGTGGTTATTATGTAATTTAACCAAACTATTTGATGCAATCACGGTTTCGAGCTTAATATCATTTTTACGCAGTTGTATTTCAACTGGTTTTGATTTAAATCGAATAGCCCCTTCGCCATTTTTGTATACAGGTCTGTAGTCTCGTAGTGCTTTGTATTGTTTATGTAAAATACTATCAATAACAATAATTCCACGTTGGTTTATTGGATCTATGGTTGGTTTTTTTGAGCCAGCAGGAAAAATCAAAGGACCTAATGTTTTAGCTAAAACATTGGATGGAATGGTCTTATAATGTTTATTTTCCTTGTTTGCCGTATATGCTATGATTCGTCCAACAAGGCCGCCAATCAATTCAGTATCTAAAAGAAAATACCTTATAAACCACTTTAATTTATTTTTTGAGTCCTTAAATCCTTCAAAAGAGTTGCCACTTGCCATACTTGGAAATTTTATGTGCGAAAATAAAGTTGAAATATATGCATGTTGTTTGTTTAAAGAATCCTTTGTGATTTCTTGCTTATCTTGTATAATTTTTTTAGTGTTTAGAGTTTCATTACATTCTATTGCTTTTAGATAAAAACGCCCTTCTTTCCTGTAAAGTTTTGTTTCCTTATGTATGATTTGACCTTCTTTTTCTTTAGTGTATCGAATTGTAATATTATTATATGCCTGTATTTTATTGTAGATAATCTGAAATTCTTTAAAATTAATTGCCATTCTGAGCTCCACATAAATAATTCCTAAATTATATGGTGAAATACTTATTAAAATATTAATACCACTAATTTCACCGCAATAAGCCAACTTAATCGCGTGGTAAAAAGCTACCCACCACTTCATCGATAAATTATTAACCCTAGAAAAAGCAGTAAAATTCTGGCTGTGAATATCTAGATTACCTCTTAAGCGATTTATTTAAAATAGGCCCTACATGGGGGGACGAATTGAAGCACCGACCGATGTTTTCTGATGTTTAATGCCTAAATTGGGCACCCTTAGAGTGTCAGCACCCTAATCATCAATAAATAAATTAAATCGATGTTATATAAATAATATATTGTACTAATTAAAAAATATGGCTTATTTTGAACAGGTCATTCACACAGGAGGTTATATGATGTTTAAGAAACTATCTGCTTTATTTTTATTTTCTTTGTTGTCTTGTTCATTTACAGCACAATCAGCTCATGCCAAGCCAACCATAGTGCTCGTTCATGGTGCTCTTTTTACAAGTAATGGATGGTTTGAGGTACAAAGCCATCTCCAAAATGCAGGCTATAATGTCGTTACAATGGATGTTCCTGGAAGAGCTGACGATGGAATTGCCTACAAAGATGTCACACTTTTACGAGCAGTAGATAAAGTATGTCAGGTGGCAAATTTACAAAAAGGTTCAGTCGTATTGGTAGGGCACAGTCAAGGTGGTGCGCTCATTACGCAAGCATTAAATAAATGCGGCAATAAAGTGAAGGGGTTGGCCTATGTAGCTGCTGTTGTACCATTGAATGGCGAGAAAGCGTTCGATAGTTTAAGCTCAACAGATCAAGCCAATTTTGAAAAAGATGTTACTTTTGATGAAAATAATGCCGTATTTCTTCTAAATTATGAGGGGCCAATTAAAGAAACATTTATGGCTGATGCAACGCCACAGCAATTTAATCGTGCTCTGCATAACATGGTTTCCGAACCCGCTAATATTGGAAATGAAGAACTTCATTACCCAGTTAATGTCTTTGAAGCGATGCCCAAATTTTATATTGAAACCACTGAGGATCAGATCGTTTCACTTCCAACGCAACGTCGCTTAGAAAGCAGAACCCATTTCAATAAAATTTATTCCATGCATACCAGCCACTCTCCCATGGTGTCCAAATCAAAAGAATTAGCTCATTATCTTATGGAAATTGTTGACTCACTATCCAGTTGATATATCAAACTCTTTTAAATCAGGGATTCTGAGGAATCCCTAAATCCTATGAATTGGGCACCATTCATTTACCCATAAAAATAACTTACTTCCAAGATCACAGCCCCAACCAGCGAATAAAATGATTTGTTGTTTTTAATTTGGCGGCAGGCCTTGTTTCGAAATCTATATTATAACTTTTAGCAGGTTCTTGCATAACCCGAGACGTATCAGAATTAGGATGGATTTCTTTAATCCTTCCCATATTTACAATTTGCATTTGAGTTTCATAATATCCACGTACCATAATAATAACTGGTATTACAAAATTAATTTCTTCTAAGCCCTCTCGGTTCCCCTGAAGAACTAATTGATTAAATTCTTCATTGCTCAAGGCAATATATTCGACCTTATTAATCTGGCGTCTTAACATGCGGGATAAAGGCGCCTTTGAGTGGAAAATACGTTCATAATTATCAGCTGACATAGTAATAATAGGTTCGTATTCCTCACGGCTGTTATTTTTATTGAGATCGACAAAGAGAATATCTTCCCGTATTTCATCTTCAACAGGAGTTTGAGTTCTAGAATCCTTTTTATAAGTGATTTGCACAGTTTTTGGTTTATTACAATTCAAAAATTTGGATTTACCAAACCACTCATCACTTGGATAATAAATAATCAGCAGAGAATTATTTTTTATAGTGTCAATTATCTGATTTTTAATTGTCAACGGCACAGCAGGACAACCCCAGCTACGACCCGGTCTGCCATATCTTTTGATAAATTGTTCGTCCATATACCATCCACCGTGCATCACAATATATCGGTTCATCGCATTATCATTAAACTTGGCATCCAAACCTATTAACCGCAAAGATAATCCTTCTCGTCCATAATATGCTTGTTCAGTTTTATAAACACCTATGCTACTGGCTTTACTATCAAATTTATTTGAAAATTTATCAGTTAATAGGGTTCCTGATTTTATGCCATGCGATACGTAAGTGTGAAACAATAATCTTTTCTTGTCTAAATCAAATACCCATAGCCGCTTTTGATTGGAAGGCAAAGAATAGTCGATAACAGTTAATATATTATTTCTATCCAGGTTATAAACATTAGCACATTGAATTGTGGTTAGCACTTTTTCAATAACAACAGGCTGAAGTAATGTACCCTCCTTTTGCAACATCATTTTTATTTCATTCAAAGGCATCTTAATGGGAGGGATCTCACTATACAAAACACCCATCACAGATTGGGCCTTGGACGCTTGAATAGAAGAGGTTGAAAAACTAAATGATGCAACTGCTAATGACCATAGCAGATAAATAATCATAGTATTTCCTTGATTCAATTGATCTTATATTTTTTTATTCCTGTCATCATTAATATAGAACACAATAAAACATTGTGCATATTTTTTTATGTTGTTGGAATTAAATTACTCTAATCAGGACCAGAATATCGACAGCTGAAGACCAAGAGATCGACAAATTCTTGGCCCAATTGACATAGAAAATTGATTTAAAGTTACTGGGGATCAATGCAGGGGAAAAAAAGTTCTATATAGAGCCCTTATTGATTGGATGATAGCAGAATCACTACATCCGGCATAATCATAAGGGCTCTGCTATGTTGGATAAGATCCTCAATTTTTGGTAAAAACAACCTAATACGTTCAAAATGAGAATAACATTCCGAATTCTAAAACCCATCCAAGACAATTTTGCCTCGAGACGTGCCGTCTTCCAACAAAGCATGGGCTCTTCTTAAATTAGCAGCATTGATAGTCCCTAAATTCTCAGCGATTGTTGTTCTAATTTTACCGGCATCCACCAATCGGGCGACTTCCGTCAAAATCTCATGTTGCTTCATCATATCAGGTGTTTTGAACATGGATCTGGTATACATCATTTCCCAATGGATAGAAATGCTTTTTAATTTAAACAATTTAATGTCTATGTCCTGAGGATCATCTATCAAAGCAAATTTACCTTGGGGCTTCAGAAGATCCACTAATGATTTGGCATGTTGGTCGGTATGAGTCAAACTGATCACATAATCCACTTCTGAATAATGTAAATTCTGTAACTGAGATTTCATATCCTTGGTGTGATCAATCACATGATGAGCTCCGTTATTAAGGATCCATTGAATTGATTCAGGACGTGATGCTGTTCCTATTATAGTTAAATTAGTCAGTTTCCTAGCCAACTGCACTAGAATAGATCCAACCCCACCCGCAGCCCCGGTAATTAATAAAATACCCTTGTCTTCTGCTGATATTTGCAACCGATCAAATAAAAGCTCCCAAGCGGTTAAACTCGTTAATGGCAGGGCAGCTGCCTCTTGAAAACTTAATGATTTTGGTTTTTTCGCTGCAATTCGCTCATCAACCAGGTGAAACTCACAATTAGACCCTGATCTGGTGATATCACCGGCATACCATACTTCATCACCCGGTCTAAATAAAGTCACATCCGATCCCACTTCAACGACAACCCCAGCGGCGTCCCAACCTAATATCTTGGCTCCATGAGATTCAGGCTGAGTATTGCGGCGCACTTTAGTATCGACAGGATTCACAGCCACTGCTTTAATTTCAACTAAAATATCATGACCAGTTGCTTTAGGTTTCGGGATATCTAAATCAACTAGCGCTTTATCATCTTTAATGGGTAAAGATTGGTAATATCCTATTGCTTTCATAATTATTATTCCTTTAAAAATATCAAAGAATTCCTTACATCTATTACATCATCGGGAAATTTTTTATCAGAGCAGAGTATCAGTTTACAAGAAAATCTCCTATGCAACAATCGATAGTATCTTCTGATCACCAAAAGAATTTCAATTTTAATCTATAATTGAATTAAATTCTTGGGAGCTTTTGCAATAAACATTGAAGGGAAATAATGGTTATTTTAAAACATTTACTATTTTTGCTATTAGGATTGATACTCTTTGCTAAGGAATGCCTTGCTGCTGGATTAACTTTAGAAAGTCCAGCATTTGCATCAAATGCGGCTATTCCCCAAAAATACACGTGTAATGGATTAAATTACTCTCCTCCTTTAATTTGGCGCGATCCCAATGTAGGAACTCAATCCTATGTGTTAATAGTTCATGATCCCGATGCCCCCAGTGGTAATTGGATACATTGGGTATTGTTTAATATTCCTGCTCAAGTAAAACAGTTAAGCGAAGGCACTTCTACGCCAGCTGGGGCCACGAGCGGGTTGAATAGCTGGAATACCACAGGGTATAGTGGTCCTTGCCCACCTACAGGCATACATCATTACTATTTTACTCTTTATGCCTTGAGTAACTACCTCACTCTTGGGTCAGATGCTACAGTCCAAGATGTAGTAAAAGCTATGCAAGGTAACATTATAGATAGTAC
The DNA here is from genome assembly GCF_000770585.1 of Legionella norrlandica. Lineage (GTDB taxonomy): Bacteria > Pseudomonadota > Gammaproteobacteria > Legionellales > Legionellaceae > Legionella > Legionella norrlandica. Next base: position 45,142 of record NZ_JNCF01000007.1, read on the forward strand.
CGAAATAATAGGGCTTTATGGTAAAAATTAGCCCTAATAAATAATCGACCTGCAAAACTTGCTATCCTCTGGTAGTCCCACAAGAGGTTCCTCAGATGGCATTGTGAGAACTCACTCTCTAATGCATCTGTTTTGCTTGATGAATCATTGATAATAATTTCTTATCTTCTTCATTTAACATATCCTCTGAATAATGAGGATTTAGTACATACCACCATTGCCTATTAAAATATTGTTGTAAATCAGGTGATTGAAATTGTCGCCCATATTGTGCAAAGACAGTATTGCGCAATAACCTTAATTCTTTACTGCTCATCTTTGCCAATTTGCTAACCGCATCCTCTGTATTCAACCAGGAGTAAATCATTTTATAGCGAACATAGCTTATCCCTGTAAATAAACAGAGTGATAAATCGGATTTAGGTTGAAAATGAAGTAAATCCCAAACATATTTTCTGTTTTTCCCAGAACCTGAAATCTTCATTCCAGGCGGAGTTGTTTCGAGGTAATCTGCCTTTGTATCTATCTCAGAACACAAACGTGTCGGTGTATTGGGGATGATTTCGAGTCGTGTGTGTCCAATGGTATTGTTCTGCCAAAGCGCTCCCGTCTTTAAAACATAATGAACCCAATGATATCCCATAACATCATAGGTAGCACCAGTAATATAATCATGGTGAATTTTAACTGTTGCCAATGGAGGAAATGTTGCTTGCCAAAAATACGCATCTTCATAATATAATCCTTTATTTTGGTTAGGCGCTATGTTTCCTCGTCGCGCTGAAACCTGCTTATCATCCACTGTAACCAGAAAATCATAAACCAATGCTTGACCTGCCTTAGTTGTTTGCCCTGCTGGCAAAGCAATTTCAGAATTCCCATCATTGATAGGAAATGGAAAAGCCATTGAAATAGTGACTTCTTTCTTTGAGGTATTCTTAAAAGTGAAATTACAATCATAATGCCAAGAACCATTCATTTTAGTTCCATTCAATTCCTCTCCACTTATTCTGATTAATTCACTCACCATCTGAATATGAGGTTGGGATATAGGGATTGGCAAAGATCCCCCTCCACCTACAGCAGTATCATTGGCCAGAACGCCTTTATTTAGTAAGAATACTACACTAGCTACAGCAAACATCCTTTTTTTAGATGGGTTACATTCATTGCGCATCATCAAGCCACCCTGCTTTTAAAGTAATTTAGAATACAATTATATTATTTTCTTATCAGACCAAGTTGCAAGAATACCTAATATCAAATTAATTGACTTACCACTATAGTTCTCGCACCCGCTCTTTTCCTGAATTCCATTAAATAAATCCCTTGCCATATCCCTAATAGCAACTTATTCTCCTGAAAGGGGATAGTTAAAGAGGAACCGCATAAAATTGACTTAATATGAGCAGGCATATCATCTGGTCCTTCCATATCATGATGATAATGCTGGTGTTCGGGAACAAGTTGAGTAAAAAAATGATTCAAATCAATTAGGACATCAGGAGAAGCATTCTCGTTTAAAGCCAGTGCCGCAGACGTGTGTTGAATAAATAAATGCAATAAACCCGTTCCTCTTAAGGTAATTTTTTGCATAACGTCATCAGTAATGAGATGCGCTCCATAGGGTTTCGGAGAAATTTGGATTATTTGATGTTGTATCATAGACCCCTCGTCTCAATAGGGCAAAATATAAAAGAGGCGACCCCGAGGTTCCCACAAGTACCTATGCATAGTACACAAGAATTCGAACGTACTGGTAAGCCATTACTTTCTGCAATAGAACCTCAGAAAAATTCATTATAAAACAGCAAGGTTTCTCTTTATAGTCATAAACTAATAAAATCCCTGGAATAAAATCTCCTACTGACTTATTCTAAATAAAATAAACCGGAGCGATTAAGGGTAATATATAAGACTGTATTCAGGAATTCATATGAAAAAAAGATTTTTTAAAAAAGAAAAAATCAAGGATTCTGAAGTATTAGCATCTCAAGAATACCTTATTCAAGTCCCCTCTGACATAGATAATGAGCAAATGCGCCTTATGCCAGCAGGAGGAGAAGAAGATCAGTATGCTCGCATTAAACACATGTCTAAAGTAATAAAAACCCATGATGAGTTAGCCATTATCACGACGGAAGGAAATAATTTACCTGATTATTGGCTTCAGGTATTTACTGCTATAGAGGAAGGGGATTTAGCCAAAGCGCTTGCACTTTTTCATTTAATACCCCAAGAGGATATTATTTTAAGATCATTAAGTACGGTGCATTCTGAAGATTATCTCTATCAACTTATCAAGTCCTGCATTCAAGCCCAACAGTTTGGCTTTAAACAACTAAACGCTGACATAGTCATTACTCCAAAAACTTTTGAGGTTTTAATTAAAGATTGTGCGACCACTTTGTCTCATCCTGCAAAAATCCACTTTTCTTTTGGCTTGCCCACTCATCATGCCTACACCCAAATGGGGAGTGGTTTTTGTCTTATCAACAAAACTGCCCTATTGATAAAACATAGCGAACTAAATTCCAAAACACCACTTAAATTTGTCATTATTGGAACTGATGTAAATCGAGACAATGGATTATCTGACATTCTAAGACGCTCCTTTTCTCATCTCCCTATTTGCCATGTGGATGTCTTTGATTCCAGAGTATATCCCCAACAGGACTTCACTTACATTAGTACTGAGTTTAATTCAAGAGGTGTTGATGTAGGGAAAAATATTCGCTGTTGGCAACATAACAATTTAAATTATTATGGGGTGGATTTAAGTTTAACTCCCAGGAAATCAGTGGGCGTACACCCAGCCCTTCTTTTTGCTTTGCATCAATTAAAAGAGTCGCTTAAGGAAGCAAAAGAAAAGGGATATAAAATTGCTTTATTCCTTCCTACAGGATGGGATTCCCACGAAAACGAAACGGCTTATTGTGGTAAATTCGTTGAAGGTCGTATGATGGGGAAAGTTGCTGCTCATAAATTTCGCTTTAATGATGATGATCTCAGCTATTTCTATGAATCTCTATTCACTTTATACGATAAGAATAAAGAATACATCGAGACTATCTATTGGAGTTTAGAAGGGGGGTATGATAGGCTGATGTATGAAAGAGGAATAGAATTGCTTTTACAATTAATTGATAAACAATTAGTTCATCAAAATTCTAGTTTGCCTAATATACGACACTAATTACTCTTTTTAGAAAGTAGACCAGTACTGAGCGCAGCACATTATCCATCTTCAAAAAATATAGTGTTAGGACTCATTATTGCTCCAGTCTTAATCTTCAACCACAAATTAAAACATTGTTGTAAATCATATGGACAAGTGGTACTCTTGCGCGGAATTAAAAACAACTCAGGAGTAAATAACATGATGTTTCAATCCAAACTGGCAACTGTTTTTGGTGCTTTAATTCTTGCTGGTTCTGTCTTTGCTTCTCAGCAAAGTGCCTGCCCTGATATCAATGCAATCAAAGCAGAAGGCCTACCTATGGCTGAAGAAATCGGGCTAAATTTTTATCTCGCTTATAACATTAGCGATTACAGCACATCCTCTGTTTGGGGATTTTTCATTGCGCCCATTGAAGCTGATTCAGAAGAAGCCGCATTAGAAACATCTAATGAAGTATTAAGCAATATGAATGCTCCTGGAGTACCTCATCAACAAGGTGATGATATTATTTGCAGTTATGACACAGGCACTCCTAATTTGATTGCGGCCGCTATCAAAGATAGCTCTCAAATTTCTCCAATAAAATTAAAACAATACTTTAAAAACATCCGTTAATTATTCGCCCCTTTAAATCCCCTCGCCTCTCTTAGAGGGGATTTGTTATACCTTCCATTGATAAGCGTTTCAGGGTGCTTAACTTGAATCTTGGTGGAATCAGTTCGCATATTGATGTTTTAAAGCCATTTCAATAGTAGGCCACTTAAACTGAAAACCCGCTTCCAAAAGCCTTTTAGGCTTTACTTTTTGCCCATGATTAATGAGACAATCTCCCATTTCACCAAACAAAAGACGGATTACAAACGCGGGAGTCCATAATAATAATGGTCGATGTAACGTTCTAGCATAAGCACTGGCAAATTCTTTTTGCATACAGGGATTCGGTGAAGTAACATTTATATGCCCTTTCATCTCAGGATGATTTAATAAAAACCGATACGCATTAACCAAATCCTCACTATCTATCCAGGAAAGATACTGCTTGCCATCTCCAATAGTACTTCCCAAACCACAGATAAAATTAGGATACAATCTCCCTAAAAAACCTTTTCCTTTTTTTAGGACAACCCCAAAACGAGTAGAGGTTACTGATAAGTCTGCTTCTTCTGCTTTCTGTAATGCTTGTTGCCAACGAACCCCTATTTCACTTAGATAATCCTTTGGGTGCTCAAAATCGATTTTCGTTTCTTCAGTCAAATCAGTCTCATCTCCATTTGTTTGCATACCATAAATTCCTACAGCATTAGCGCAATAAATATGGGGTTGGGCATTGTGTTGCAAAATCCAATTAATCAAGGTTTCTGTTGTTTGAACTCTTGAGTTGATGATGTCTGCTTTTATTTTTGGGGTCCACCTAGTTGCAATATTTATGCCACATAAATTGATCACAACATCAAACCTGTGAGCATCCTGATGATTTAGCTCATCCCAAGATAGAAACAACGCTTTTTCTGCAAAAAGCTGTTCCAATAAGTCTTTGTTACGCCCCAACACTGTAAAATGGTGCTCCTTCCCCATTCCCTGGATCAGTTCTTGCCCTATTAATCCAGAGCCTCCTGCTAATAAAATATTCACAATGAATAAACTCCTATTGGAACATGCCATTTTGATAAATATAGACTTATCAACTCAGGTTGTCATTAGACAAACTTTAGAACCTGCAAAACTACCCATATGGAAGATTATTTTCATGCTATATCAAAAGGTCTGAAGAAAACTTCCTCTTCACTATGTTTACTATTTTCCTTATCTAATTGCTCAGACGACTGGGGATGTAATCTTAATTCGATTTCTTTGGTGATGGTTTCCAATCTTTCCCTAGTAAAGAATCCTTTTTTCTTTAGTCCGATTTGATCGGTTTCATTTAAGCTGAGTTGATTTTTTAAATGCTCTTTCAATTCTGGAGACAAGGAATCACTATTTTCAACTTCTATTTGACTTGCTTTAATTTCAGTTTCATATTGTTTCTCAAATTCTTCTAATTGTTGCTGGGCTTTCCGAGCCTTATCTATCATCCGTGCGGTATCTGTTTTAAATATCTCATGAATATTTTCGGCAAGCCAATTGGAAAGTCTCACTAACCAATTATCATTTTTCTCTATAAAATCAGCTAATTCATCTCTGGCTAATTTATCTTTCTTAAGGGTTTCTAACTTACTCTTAACTTCCATTTTAATTTTCTTATACCCAACCAATACTATACCTGTTCCATCTATTGCTTTTGTAATTTCGGCAAGATTTTCTGAAGAGGCATTGGCCAACAACTCTTCTAATTCAGGATTATTACTTGATAATTGCTTATATTTCTGAGAAAGCTCTTCGTATTTAGAGTGTAATTGCTGTGTTAACATTCTTATCTGCTGTCTTGCCAGTTCTTTAAGGAGAGCTTTTGCTTCGCTATCCTGTGTTGAAGGAACATAATCCGTGACAGTCTCCTGAATATCTTGAGAGGTAAGTGCACGATAAACCACAGTGGTTAGAGAGGTTACCCAACTTGCTCCATAAAGCAATGCGGCAGAAACATTTTGATAAAAACCCGGATTTCTAATTTGTTCTATTTTTTCTTCTAGTAGCGTTTTTAAATCACCTTTCTTCGCTACATCCATAAGGATATCAAAGGCTTGCTTATTGCTATTTACCAAATCTAAAAAATATTGTCTTCCTGTTATCTTTTTGTCGTTCTCTTCTACCGCATTCAACAAACTCTGAATTGTTATTATTTTTGCGCTAATATCACCCTTTTCTTTTCTTAAATTAACAATACTTGTTAAGCATTCACTAGCTTCTTTCACACCATCCTGCAACTTACCAAGCTTTGTGCTGCTGTCGCTATTTTCACTGAAAATGATTAGGAAACGTTCGTTCAATTGATCTTGTATGGTTTTTTCTTTTTTGCTTCTATCCAGCGATTTACTGGCTTGCTCAGACAGGAGTTTATCCAGTTTTTCAGCTTTCTTTTCTGTTTTATTCAATAGATTGTCAAGAATTTTATACATTCCTTTAACATCAATGAACCAACTTGCTAATCCTTCATTTTTTTTCAAAGACCTTTTGGAAGTACTTAACATGAGGTATAGAACAAAAGTGAGCTCCTTAGCCAATTTAGGATCTGAATAGATTTCCCTATCTAACAATTGGTTAATTCTTAAAATTAAGCCATCGACTTTGCTTTTTACATTAGAGGTAGGATTAATATAGGCTTCGCTCAATATATGACTTAATTCAGCGAGTAAATCCTTCTCCTCTTTAAACGTTTCTGGAATTTTTTCCGTAATTTCATCAATGGTTAATTTACAATAAAGCAAGATGCCCATAGTACGCCTGTTATAAGCATCCAGTATTTTAATTTTCTCAGAATCAGGGTTTACTATATCCTCCCATAACTCAGCTAAAGAAATAAATGATTTAACATACTGGTCAACTAATGGAACTGTATTAATATAAGCCCTTTCTTTTCTAGCAGAAGACTCCCCTCTCCATTCTATAAATCGCTCTTCTTTACTCTTCATAACAACCCTAATTTTAGTTACCGCTCATCCTAACTACAAAATTGATTATTTTTATGTTGTCCTGTTTTTAATATATTCACTAATTATTACCTAAACATTTAATAATAGCTATTTATAATAACAGCCAAACTCAATCATTTTGTCTTTAAATAAACAAATTGACAGGGTATAGAAGTTTACTCTACTAATATAAGTCATTATTATTTGTGGTAGAGTTTCAAAAAATCGAATATCACTTCACGGTGGAGATATACAGGATGGTTGCTCAAAGAGAACTTTATATTTTTACTCTAATTGGATTACTTCTAGGAATAATAGTTGATATCCTGATCCGGAATCACAATACCACAGTCTTTATCTATAGTGTTATTACTCTGTTTAGTATTTTGTTTGCCCTTACTTATAATAATATTCACCTATTGCGACTGCTTGGCACCAGTTTTCTTCTTGCCTTCTTTTTATCAATCCCCTTATTCCCTCTACAGATTAATTACTCGATCAGGGACTATATTCATTTTTTTACTTTTTTTCCTGGATTACCTTTTTTTGTTTACGTAGCTCATTGTTTTCACTATGCTTTCCATCATGACAACACATGGCGAGTAAGTTACAGCAGCTTATTTGCTGCGGTATGGAATACCATTCCACTCTTATTTATTGCTTCCATCTTTTCCTCATTAGCTAATTTACTCATTGTGCTAGGGGCATTTGTATTTAAAACCGTTGGAAGTAATTATTTATGGGATTTATACTTTTATAATCATGATTTCAAGTTAGTGCTCAATACAACCTTATTCTTTATGGGATTGGGTGTCGGGCAACAGAACATCAATATAATTCATAATATGCGTTTTTTACTACTTAGAATTATGTATTATCTGTTTCCTCTCTTAGCAGCAATCAGCATCCTTTATTTTATCTTATATACATCCCATTCCTTTTCTAGCGGAAAGGAACACATCAACCCCTTGATAGTGTTAATACCATTAAGTATAAGCGGGATAGTATTCTTCAATGCTTATTTCCAAGATGGCAGCATTAAATCAGATTATCCTTCATGGCTAAAAATATCGTTACGAGTATATCGAGTTGTTTTATTTTTCCTGGTTTCTTTGATGACTTATAAGATTCTTTCAAATTTCTTATTAGACACTAATACTTTCATTTACTTATTGGTTACCCTGCTGTTTAGTTTGGTTTATGCGATCACCGCTTTTTTAAATGAAAACAAGGAAAAGCAATGGATTTATTTAGGGAATATTGGGACTGGAATATTTTTTGTCGTCGCATTATTTTTCTGTAATCTCCCCTACTTACATTTAGAATTCACCATTGGAAAAGGGAATATCATTCAGAATATGGTAATCCCAGCCCCATAAAAACTTAAGGTATTGTCACCCTCCGCGAAGAACCACTCTGCGGGGTGTGACCGCGCATTAATACAAGAATATTTCTAAGTATTCTCTTTTTGACATGAGCCCCAAAATCATAAAAGCAAATCCTGGTATAACTTGTGTGCTGATGTTCTCACTCATTGCCTGTGCTCAGGAAAAATTACTCTAAAACCAGGTTCCAAAATCTGGCCTAAAGGATTTTGTGAGATTTCACTAGATAATACCGATTTTCGCAATTCTATTAAGCGTAGAAAATACTTTTTTAATCCCAGCTTCGTTGATATGGATTGCCTCAAAAAATATTGATAAATTTTAATTTGTTCCCTTAGTTTTTTAGAATCCAACGGCTTTTCACTTAGGAAATCAGCTAATTGCCGAGCCCCCCGAGCTGACTCTTCATTCTGTCTTAAATTAACAATAAATTGTTTAACCCACCCTTTATCATTCGCTTCAGCAGTTTTTGGAATTAATGTTAGTAACTCACACCGTTCTGTTGAGAACACAGGATTTATAAAATCAATCATTAATACAGCTTGAGCAAATTGCTTGCTAATTATATGGTGTTGAATGAGTTGCCTAATCGCATCGAGATCCGCCTTGCCCTTCACTGGCGTAAGCCATGCGTGATCAGCATCGCGTAAAGAGGTCTCGGGGAAGTGCATATTAAACTCTTCCAGCAACTGATTATATTCTTCATCAGAAACAGTTAAATCGATATTCCCCAATAGTGGATTGAGCCAAAAAGATGAGGGAATCGACACATTCATTTCTCCTGAATCAGAACTAGATTCTAAGTTTATTTCAGTGGTACAAAATAAAGGCCTTAATTGTTCTTGTAATGATAATTTTCCTTGAAATTTGATCATCTTTTGGCTTTCAGATAGACGTTTCATCCCTTTTTTTACTTCATTAGCGAAGAAACTAGCGTCTTTAACTTGCTCCAATAAATCACTAACATCCTGATTAGGCCTATTAGGGGTTAGAATTAACAGGCGATTATTGGCCCACCAATCATTATGGGGTAATATCATTTCTTTAAGGATAGGCCACCGAGTTATGGCATGCCGAGCATCGCATCCGGTTACCAAAATGGTTCTCTCCTTCCGGGCTTATTCTATATAGCCAAGTATTATCTTTATAAGCGTCTTTTGAATTTCCTCTGTAAAACCATCGTACTCCTCTATTTTCTGCGCCTCGCAATTCATAAAAGTTATAAAGCTCCTTTTGAGAATCCCAACTAATTGCTTCAATCAACAATTTATTTTCTACGGGTTCTTGATCCAAAATAATTTCATTACCTTGTAGCCCAGTAAAATACCCTAGAAAAAATGCTCCCCGATCTATAAATTGATTATTTGGCAAACGACCATGCACTGATTCAAAAAAACTAAAGCTGCCTTCCTTCGGATTATTTCTCCCACGATTTGCAACCATCCCTATGACTTCTTCTAATCCATTGAATCTCATAGTATTTCTCAATTCCTGAATAGATTGAGGGCATATTTCAGAGTGAGATAATAGGTAATATAAAGGGTCAGATAGCTTTTTATTAAGAGGTTGTTTATTAAAATAGACTGTACAAGTAGCATGGGCTATTGAAGAAATAAATAATAAAGCCAACAATATTTTTTTCATTACCAACATCCTTTTAGAAAACAAATTGATATCAAGCCAATAGTCTGAATTTGATGGGGTCGTAATCCAGGAATTAAAACACAAAATTCTGAATTCCCGATATGCTTAATTCAGGCTACATAATAGTAAAAGAAATCTACTCAGGAATAGGTCTGACATTTCCTACTTTTGCATTTTCTTCTATAACTTCGTTAACAAAAGCATTCCCATAACCTATCCAGGCCCCTTTTTTAATTGTTGTTCCGGGACCAATTTTGGTAGACATTCCCACAAACACATTATCTTCAATTACAACAGGTGAAAGAAAAAGATAATTCCCAACGTCGGAGTGGCAGCTAATGGATACCTGACTGGCTAGTGTAACATCTTCCCCAATAGTGATTAGAGGGCAATCAACAAAATCAATATCAAATGAATTCATGACTCGGAATGACACCTTAATTCCTAACGCACGCCAGTAAAAATATTTAATAATATTAAAGGATTGTAATAAATGAATAAGACCAATAATTTTCGCGGCACGTGACAATGCAAAATGACAAAACCAGGATAACATCTCTTTATTCAATTCCCGTTTATACCGACCCGGCTTAAGTCTTGGCAAACAGATTCTGATGAGTGCAATAATAGAAATAAACGAAAATAATAACACAAAAGGAGAAAGTACTAAGACCAGCCAAGTTTTTGAAAATCCATAATATAAAAACAAACCTGTGGAGCTAAATGCCACCACACTGGGCATTAAGCTAAACAAAATAGAAATTAAATCAATAAAAATAAGCGTGGAAGTAGTCAATTGACTTTTCTTAATCGGTGCTTTCTTATTTTTGGCTTTTGCTTTCTTTTGCTCTGCCATCGTATAGTTCCTTAAAAACAATAGACGCGTCCAGTATCAGCCTCTGACCCCTGGCTTTCCCCTAAAAATTTAGGTGCATTGGACTTTTTTTGAGGAAACTATACTAGCAAAAATAAACAAAAGAATGAAAGACATTTAGAGCGTGTTGAAATGACTCTGGCTGCCACTTTCATGCCAGCCAGGAAATAAGCTAGCTCACCATTCCAGTATTACCTAACCCCATAATTAGGGTCAGGTAGGTAAGGTAATTTAATCAGTTACTTTTTGGTTTGTAACTATCCGTATATTGTTGTCCTAATGCTTTAGCTTTATTGAGATCCTCAGGATTCATAGATTTCTCAAGTTCGGTCACGTTGGTGCTTGCTTTTTCAAAGCCATTATTCTTAGCAGCTATAAACCAAGCGTAAGCTTTTATAGGGTCAGCAGTTACACCAATACCGTCTCTATAATAAACACCCAGTTGATTTTGAGCTTTCCCATAACCCTGTTCAGCAGATTTCTGCATCCAAAACACAGATTGTTCAAGATTTTTACTGACTCCGTCGCCATAAAAATACATGTCTGCTAAGTTATATTGCGCTGTGGGATTGCCGAGGTCAGCACTTTTTTGATACCAGAAGGCTGCTTTTTGCAGATCCGTTTTACCCAACTTGCCTGAATCGTATAAATAACCAAGTTCTAATTGGGATTTAGGATGTCCTTGATTAGCTGCTTTCTCAAAATACTCAGCTGCTTTCGTCAAATCTTTAGGAACACCATCCCCTTGCTCGTACATCAAACCAAGATTGTATTGGGCACTGGCATTACCCATATCAGCCGCTTTGGTATACCAATTTATTGCCTCTGTCTTGTCCTTTTTACCCCCTCCGCCAGTATCATAATTATAACCGATGGCCAAAGCCGCATTGGAGTTACCTTGATCTGCCGCTTTTTTATACCAAACCATAGCCGCATCAGGATTCTTAGGAACACCTGTCCCAGTATCGTACATATAACCTAAGCCATATTGACCATCCGCGTTATTTTGATCAGCTGCTTTCTGATACCATTCAAAAGCTTTCTTGTAACCTTCAGGAGTATTCTGGTACCAATAGAACCCAGCCAATAAGACCTGAGCATCAGCATTTCCCTGATTTGCTGAAGCCAGTAATAATTGCTCTGTTTTTTCTGGGCTATAGGTAACACCTTGTGCATTATAATACATCTTACCTAGCAGATATTGTGCTTTGGCATCTCCCTTATCCGCTTCAGGAGACAGCAGAATAAATGCTTTTTCGTAGTACCCTTTATTGTAAGCCTCTTCACCTTCCTGTGTAGTCGCGATAGCTGAAGAGTGTATCAATGTAAACAAAGAAAGGGATAAAATATATTTTTTCATGTCCATGATATTTGCCTTATTTTTATGAGCTATCGTTTTAAATTATATAACATATTTTTATCATTGCATTTAATTTGGATTCAAAATGGCTTGCTTTTTAACAAAAAGAATATATTATATGCCACCAATATCAACTAATAGTGAGATAATCATGCTACATAATACAATACCAAACGCGTCAATACCTGAAACCAGCCTGCAAGCATGGATGATGCTTACTTGGGGAAATTACCATATCACAATAAATCGCTTTGTTTCAGTGTTTCTGAATGCCTTTAAAGATCATGGGGGCACTCTTGGTTCTCTCCAAGTAAAAACAGAAATCATACCAGAAGAGATAGACGCAATAAGAGAGGAAGTAAAAGCAAAAACCTTATCCGAAGAAATAAAAGAAAAAATAGAAACAGAAATCGCAAAAGAGATAAAGAAGATAAGAAAAAAAATAAAAACAGAAATCGCACCAGAAAAGATAGAAACTATAAGAAAAAACGTAGAAACAAAAATCATACCAAAACAGACAAGAGAAAAAATTGAAGAGTCAGTTTTTCAGGAGTTTAAAAAAAATCTAAAGGCAGAACAAAATATAAATCCTGATGAGTTTATTAAAAATCTAAAAGAAACTTCAGCCAGACTGAGTAACGCTATTACTAATCAGATGCCTTATGACACTTTCTTCGGAGATCTTGTGGCGTTTCAAAATCAATTACAAACTATCATTTTATATTATCGAGCTAGGGGCTTAGATAAAGTAAATTTTCGCTATAACCCAGCCTACTTCAGTAATAAACCAACCGATTACAGGGAAGAAATAGAAGATTTATCTGACTTTGTTGAACAATCTTTCTTATTTGATGGTTTTGGTGAAGAGATCGCGGTGAGTGGCAAGGACAACAGCGTTGGTGACATTATACGCGCCATACAAAATTCTCTGGATAGAGATTCATTATCTCCCAAAATTTAGAAAAATCGGACTTAAAGGGACTTAACACCTCGATACTAATCCTAGAAAAAGCAGTAGATTGAACTGCTTTTTCTAGGATTATTCTTCATCTCTCAGTAATGACCTCTTGCGAAATTAACTTTGGTTTGGTTTGACCATGCAGGCCAGCTAGTAACTTCTCTTTTGGTAACTGCAATAACGTCGGGGATATCACCTCTTCAGTTTCAACACTATGGGCGTAAGTCGGGCTAATCTGGGTTAATTGGTCATGTAATTGCTTTAACAATAGCTCAGGAAGCTCTGTTTCATCAGTCACTAAAACAATGCGATTTCCAATGCTATTACGTGCAAAATACCAATAAGGCTCCATATTCAAACCTGCCAATTGCATCGCACCCTGTAACTCTTGAGCGGTAATTGAACAAGTCTCCAGTTTTAAAAGCTGAGTTTTATAGCAAAACTCCAGTTTTGGGGAACTGTTCAGGTAACCAGTGCATTTCACAATATCTCTCAATCTATAACGAACAAAACCCATGGCCGTTGTTAAAAACACTTCATATTGTTTCCCTACTTCCAATTCCCAACATTGCAAAAGATTCTCTTTTACAATGGTATCCCCTTCTGGGATAAACTCCACAATATGGGCACCAGGATGTAAAATGCCACCCACACTATTGGTTTCTAAAGGCACTGTAAACCAACCTTCCGTTGCGGAATAAGTACCATCTACCAATCTTATTTCGGAGCCTAGCAATTTTTGTAATTGCTGCGCTGGGTACTCGCAAAGCCCGGATGTCCAACATCCAACGACTTCCAAAGACGGCCAAAGTTGTTTGAATGAGAGATCATGATTTTTAGCTAACCCCTGTAAAAGCTTTAGTCGCTTTCGCGTGATTTTAAGAGGAGGAAAATGAGACGGAAGCTTCTTATGTCCTAATAAATAAGGAAGGTAATCCTGGAATCCATCAATACAGCGCTGATAAAAAATATCAACCACCATAGGCGTCACAGCAAAGACAGCGCTTAAATCAGAAGCTAAAGCATAGACAGGTCCCCACTGATTATAAGTCTCATGGCTAGCAAATACCTCATCAGGCATGGCATAAAATCGTTTGATGAAGGAAGGTAAGTGACGATAATTAAAATTACTGATCCACCCGGCCGGAATACCAGCCGGAGTCGTTTTATGGGTATCTACCGCAACAAGATATAATATTTTTTCCTTAAAAAAACCAGAAAAACGTTGAGTGAGGCTATGAATATAAGGTGCCATCGTACGCTGAAATTGCTTTTGGAAAGAAGATGTGATAGGAAAAAACTTTCGAACTCCAGAAGTTCCTGAGGTTTCAGACCAAAAAATCAATTTCTCACCATTAAATGGCTGAATCGTCTGATTTTGTGCCGACAATAATCCTTCCTGGTAATCTTCGTATTCCGTAATTGGAAAATCATTTAGATCCAGAGAAGACTTATTTTTTAACCAGTCGCCCCAATAATGAGACTGTATCAGCAAAGGTACAATTTCCTGATTCCATAACCGATCCCTAACATCCTTAGGATGTTTCGTATCCTCCAGAAATGATTGGTATTTTTTCTTTGTGATTGCAGCAATTAAAAATCTCTTCCAATTCATTTCTGATTACTCCATAACATGAATTGACATCACAGAAAATAACTTGCTCTGCTGAAAATAGGAATACAACCGTTTGCTCATGGCTTCTTGCAAAATGTTGTCTATCATTTGGCCTGAATTCAAGCGTTTTAGTATTAACTGCATCGCCAAGCTCAACCAATCTGTATTTTTTAAATCATTAGAAAGAAATTCTTGATTATAATGCCAAAATTGCAAACAACAACTGGCCGCAAAAATCCAGCAATATTTTTCTGCCAAACGAAAAGCATTTAAATTGCGGGGGTCAAATAATTTGAAATCACGCAAAGCGATGACTTCTTTATCCAGTTTTTCAATCTCTTGGCGTATTGAGGATATGAACCTGTAGATTGGGGGTGAATTTAAATGCATAATTCCCGCAAATACATCATCCTCTTCATGAGTAAATAGGCATAAATTATCCTCCTCAAAAGGAGGACAAGGCCAATGAATATTAAAAATTTGCTCTAATTTTTCTCTGTTTGCCAATAAATTTTTTCCTCTCATCCCTGCTTGTGGTAATAAATTACCCGCAATAAGAGATAAATTAACCTGAGTGCTTCCATCAAATAAACCAATCACCTGAATATCGCGCCTTATTTTTTGAAAAATAGCCCATTCCGTCGTTCGCAAAAAGCCTCTCGCGCCTAAAATAATGGCACATTGTTCTACTATATCTTCAGCAATGGATGGAATAAGAAATTTAATAATCGCAGACCATAAACTCATTTTCTCCGGCATCACAGTGCCAGCGCGGGCTATCACATGAGAAGTACAATCCGCAATCAACAATAGAGTAAACAATTCACCTAATCTTTGTTTTACCGCTGGTATTTCAAAAGCAGGTTTGCTGTATAACTGTCTTTGTAAACTAAAGGATAAAGCCAGCCTCAGAGCAGTATCCGCTCCTCCCACTGCCAAGCAAGAGCATAACATGCGTGAAATTTGAAACACCTTATAGGTTATCTCCAAACCACGTTGCTCTTTACCTATTAATGCATTTTGGGGTATTTTTACTTTATCAAAAGAAAAACCGCTAATATCAAGACCCCTGACGCCATGGGTAGGTAACTTGGGTGTTGTTGAAATTCCTGTTTCTACTGATTTCTTATCAATATAAAACAAGGAAAAACCCAATAGCCCCCCCTTCTCGTGCGTACGACATAATACTGAGGCATACTCGCCTAAAGTTGCAAAATTCACACACCATTTGCGCCCAGAAATTTCCCAACCCTCCTGGGTTGGTTTCGCCATCATCTCATTGGAAGTTAAATCGCTTCCATGCCCCTCTTCAGTTAATGCGAGAGCCCCAATCTCACCTCTGCGGAGACGTTCACTTAAGAGGCTCTTTTGTTCTGAGTTCCCAGCGAGCCATATTGGCAATGCAGAAAAGAAAGCTAATCCGAACATAATAGCAGTTGCGATATCCCGCCTGGCTATAAGCTTGCTTAAAGAATATATTTCATCCAATGAATTCAGCTTGCCTCCCAGATAACGAGGTATGAGATAGTCCATATATCCCCATTGCTGAATAAACTCTATTTGAGACCAAGCCAATACTTCCTGCTCATCCGCCAGCAAAATTTGTTGAAAATTTACTGGGGAATCCTCATCAAAAGGATTACCTAAGCTTCTTTCGAAAGTTTCCAATACTTGAATCAAATTTTCATAAGAGATCATCATTGTCCTTATACAATAGAGTGTTTAGCAGGAGGCATATTATCCATTTTTCTATACAGAAACTCTAAATAATGCGCCAAACGGCTGCGAATTTGTGCCGGCTGAATAATTTCATCAATTAATCCTAAAGAATAAGCATCCACCAGCGAATCGTCGATGGATAGCATTTCTGCTGCTTGTTGTGATTCCTCTTGAATTGATTGCCCATCCATAGCTCGTACCTTGCTGGTCGTTTCCTTACTCATAACGCCGAGATTTGCTGTTTCCAAAGCCAACACCAAATCTCCATTTTGTGACTTGGTTTGCATCATGAGAAAAGCAGCCGCCCCATAACATTTACGGATAATAACACTTAACCTGGGTACTCGGGTTTGCATAGCGACACAAAATCGGGCGCCATGCTGTAGCAAGCCTTTTTGCTCTTCTCTTTTTCCAGGCATAAAACCCGGGACATCAATGAAGGTCAAAATCGGTATGGAATAGGCATCGCATATTCTGATGAATTTCGCTGCTTTTTGGGCAGCATCAGAATCAATAGCCCCGCTATAACGAATGCTCTGGTTAGCCACCACTCCGACAGCGAAACCATGTATGTGTACAAACGCACAAATCATCGCCTGCCCATACGTCCTCTTATATTGGATGACATTGGAATTGTCCACCACCGCTTGAATTAAATTCAGTATATTAAATGGTACTCTGGGATTCACAGGAATTTCTGGCATAGGATGAGTAGGTTCTATTACAGAATGAATCGGCGGACGCTCATTAGTATGCGCAGGGAAAAAACCAAGCATGGCTTTCACATGATTTATTTGTGCGGCCACACTATCATCCACAAAATCGGCAATGCCTGTTGTGGTCGCATGGAGTGATGCGCTACCGAGCTCACTCATAGTGACTTTCTCACCAATGGCTTGCTGCACCACCATAGGCTGGTAACCATAAGATAGCTCCTGTGTTTATTAAAAAACAGCAAATCCATTAAGACCGCAGAATAAGCGGGTGCTCCAAGGGTAGGAGCCACTATCACTGCAAATTGTGGAATGATGCCCGACAGTTTAATATTGCGAGTAATAATTTGAGCGTATTCATCACCACTTAATAAATTTTCTTCCAGAGAGATACCCGGGGAGGCTAAAAAAGCAATAATAGGAATCCGCAGCTCTTCGGCTTTATCCATCAAGCGAATGATTTTTCTCGCCCCTTGGCGAGTAACATAGCCTCTATTTACAGAAGGATTATGCGCATAAATGGCTATTGGCCTTTGATTAATCTTGGCTAATCCAGTAATCACTTCTGCTCCTAACGCCAATTGCAGCCTCTTATCTGGGGCATATTCAGAGCCTATTGGTAAAAAACTTTGTTCATCAATCAAACCCTCTATCCATTTGATCAACGCCCTGTCTGTAGATTGGTGAGACATATCTTGTACCTGCAATATTTGAGGTGTCCGTACTTCATCATAATTAATTAATAAAATAGGCTACGCTTAATTGTATAATTTTAGAACTATTTATCTTAATCTGATCAGAAAATTCTTGCTTTTGCACAACAAAGGAGTGTAATTTTCTCCTCGGATTAGATAAATTAAGGCAGCTTTATGAATATTTTAAAACCAGAGATATGCTTCGACATTACAGCAGCATCAAGAGCCCTACCTCAATCTGGTCCTATCACAAATCTGGAAATCCTAAAGAATTTTCCGAGAACTTCTGATAAATCGCAAGGTTTTCTTGAAAAATTTGCAGAAAAAATAGGCGAAGAATTTGGATTTTACACGAGATACTGGTGCCATAAACCCTGGGAATCCCTCGATACGTCAAGAGAGCTGACTTCTGAATCATTAGCCATTCAGGCGGTCAATCAACTCTTATCTCAATATCGTCCAGAAAAAATAGAAGCATTTCTCTTAGGTTCTACCACAAATAAACGCTTTACCGGTTCTCAAGCTGCCGCTGTACTTGGAAATATAGGACTAAATGCGCCTGCTTACGATTTAAAAACAGGTTGCTCCACTTCCTTATCGACTCTGCATTTTGCTTATGCCTTAATGGCTTTGGGCTACCAGAAGATTTTGGTTTGCTGTTCTGAAACTCTATCCAAGGTTATTGACCCTGAAAATGAAAAAACCTGGATAGGATTAGCAGATGGCGCAGCCTCCCTACTTTTGGAAAAAAATAAAACAGGGCCCTTTACGATCGAACAAAGTTTTTTTTCTACTGACGGACGGTACGTTGACGCATTTACGACTCAGGGAGTATTTCCCCCTACTCATGAACAAATAGACTCCGTTGGTTACCATTTGGTTGGGGACGAAACATTAATGAAAGACCTGGCTTATTCCAGATACATGGAAATGATTAATAATTTACTACCTACAGAAAAAGAAAAGCATGAGATAACCTGGGTTATTCCACATCAAGTCAATAGAAAGCTAATAGAACAAGTACTTCGCGAAACTCATTTAACAAATAAAATAATTCTATGGGATGCTGACACCATAGGAAATATCGGTGGCGCATCAATTCTTTATACATTAGCAAAAGCAGTAAATGAGAAACTATTTGATAAACCAGGAAAAATTCTTTTGATGAGTGTGGGAGGTGGTCTTTCTTATGCAGGACAAGTCATTCATTATCACAAAGCATCATTTTAGCATAAAGGTATTTAGCAGTGAAAACAGAACTTTTACAATGTCAATCTTTAGTTGATGTAGTTCGATTAAGAGCTTTATATAGTCCAAAAAAGAAAATCTGCACTTTTCTAAATAGGGATTTAGAAGAGGATATGACCTATGAACAGCTGGATCAACATGCCAAAGCCATTGGCGCTGCTTTGCAAGCACAAGGAGCAAAAACTGGTGATAGGATCTTGCTGTTATTTTCTCCCGGATTACCCCTTATTCAGGCTTTTTTTGGTTGTCTTTATGCTGGTTGCATCGCTGTACCAATTTATCCTCCGGCACAGGAAAAATTATTAGACAAAGCACAACTCATTGTAGCTAATTCAAAGCCTGTCATAGCACTAATGACCGCTGATCATCTTAATAGATTCACAACAGATGAATTAAAAGCCAATCCTGTTTTTCTAAAAATTCCTGCCCTAGCTCTCGATGGTATTGAGTTAAGCAAAAGTAATGATTGGAGACCGGTTGCAATTACTGGCAACGAGATAGCATTTCTTCAATATACTTCTGGCTCAACCATGCATCCAAAAGGAGTCATAGTAAGTCACCATAACTTAATGGACAATCTCGATAAAATTTTTACCTCATTTCAAATGAATGATGAAACCATTCTCTTTAGTTGGTTACCTCCCCACCATGACATGGGGTTGATTGGTTGTATCCTGACGCCTATTTATGGGGCGGTACCCGTAATAATGATGTCTCCTTTTTCATTTTTACAAAATCCCCTTTCTTGGTTAAAAAATATTACCCGATATAAAGCCACTATCAGCGGCAGCCCAAATTTTGCTTATGATTACTGCGTCAAACGCATCAGAGAAGAAAAAAAAGAAGGCTTAGATTTAAGTTCCTGGCTCGTTGCTTCTAACGGAGCAGAGCCCGTTAGAAAGGAAACCATGGAACATTTTTATCAAGCGTTTAAAAATTATGGATTTCGCAAAGAAGCATTTTATCCATGCTATGGTTTGGCTGAAGCCACTTTATTAGTAACCGGAGGAACTCCCGGATCTCCATATAGAACTCTAACCCTGGCCAAAGAACAATTTCAGGATCATCGTATACAGTTTTCGGACGACAGCAATCCAGACAGCTATACATTAGTCAGTAGCGGCAATTTCATTCAAACCGTTAAAATTATTGATCCTGATACTTTAATCCCTTGCGACTCAGACCAGGTTGGTGAGATTTGGGTCCATAGCAATAGCGTAGCTCAGGGCTATTGGAATCAGCCAGAAGAATCAAAACATGCTTTTCAGGGTAAAATTAAGGGGGATAGTAGTAATCAACACTACTTAAGAACCGGAGATTTGGGCTTTATGCATGAAAAGGAGTTATATGTTACTGGCCGAATTAAAGATTTAATCATTCTTTATGGGAAGAACCACTACCCTCAAGACATAGAATATAGTCTAATTCATTCTCCTCTGCATCGTTCATTAGGGAAATGTGCCGCTTTTGTCATTCAAGAGGATCATGACTACAAACTAACCGTAATGTGCGAAGTAAAAAACCGATTTATGGACGAGCCCACTCAAGAAGCATTATTCAATAACATTTTTGAGCTCATTTATCAAAATCATCAATTAGAAGTGCATACGATCGTGTTAATCCCTTTGAAAGCAATGCCGCACACAACCAGCGGAAAAATACGTAGGCACTTTTGTCGCAAACACTTCTTGGATAGTACTCTACCTGTCGTTGCTGTTTGGCAACTCAATAAAATTGAGGAGTAACCATGCTGTTTTTAATACCCGATTTTCCAAATAAAATAGCAATTCACCAAGAAAACCGAGCCATAACATTTGATGAATTAAAAGCTGACGTTTTAAAACGCTCAGAACAATTACAAAAAATTCCTCAAGCCATTATTGTTCTTCATGCAACTCCGAGCATTGAATTTATTATTCAGCTATTAGCATGTTTAGAAACCAATCGACCAACAGCTCTGTTTCCCGGCACTCTATCAGAAGAAGAAAAACAAACGAGACTTTCTCTCTTAGGTACCTCTGCTGTCTTAAATGATGAGGGAGAATTACAAGAATTATATGAAAATAAAACTATAACCCCTCATCCTCAAACAGCGCTTATTCTCTTTACTTCGGGGAGCACAGGGCAGGTTAAGGCAGTTCAACTATCAAATAGTAATATACAGGCCAATTGTCATGCCGTCATTAAGGCCCTGGGGTTTGAAAAGGTCCAAAATCAATTATTATTTTTACCTTTATCTTATTCCTTTGGTCTTCTTGGTCAACTGCTACCTGGTTTAATAGCAGGACTGAGTACTCAACTTATTACCCAATTTACAGACATCAAAATGCTTATGGAACAAGGCATTATTCCCCAAATGTGGAGCGGAGTGCCATCCACTGGGTAGCTATTAGTGCGATAGCAAAAGGCTATCCTGAGAGCGCTTCCAAAATAGCAGCAATTGTTTCGGCTGGAGCACCATTGCCAACTGCTTTAAGAATGGATTTAAAGGAGATATTTCCTAATGCAGTAATTTATAATAACTATGGATTAACAGAGGCTTCCCCAAGAGTATTGACTTACTCCAGTAAGGATCCGCTTTTTATGGAAAATTATGCTGGCTATCTCATTGGAGATTGGGAAGCCAAGCTTTCTGATGAAGGCGAATTATTAATTCGTGGTAGGCAAATGATGTTGGGTTATCTTGGTGAAGAAGAAAGTCCTAAGGTACAAAATGGTTGGTTGTATACTGGGGATATTGCAGAAATATTACCTAACGGCTTGATAACTATTAAGGGGCGACGAGATAACATAGTCAATATTGGGGGAGAAAAAGTTAATATCTCAGAAATTGAACATAAAATTTGCCAAATTGAAGGGATCAAAGAGGTCATCATTCTTCCTATTGAAGATAAAATTTATGGGGTTCGTCTCATGGTTTGTATTGAAAAGAATCCACTCTCTTACTCTATTTCTGAACAAAATTTGACAGAAAAAATACAAAGGCATCTTCTACCTAAAAAATTACCCATAAAAATCCATATGATGCAAAACTTGCCCCGGAATAAACATGGGAAATTAAACAGGAATGCCTTGGATTTAAATACCGATTGCCTTAATAAGAATAAGGAAAAAAAATGATAAGTGATCGTATTGAACAAGTGTTAGAGCGAATTGGGCTTGCTAATCTTCCTGATAATAGGAGCGCAAGACTAGAGGAAGGTGGTTTGGATAGTTTGATGTTGGCTCTGTTAATTATTGAACTGGAACGTGAATTTAAAATTAAAATTCCTGTTGTCCCTCTTGAAAAAGAACGTTATGAATCAATCAATACCATAGAACAATATTTGATTGAATTGGGGGCAAAATGAATATCTTAATTACAGGAGGGTCTTCTGATATTGCTCAAGCTATAGTCAAAAGACGGCACCAACAAGGCGACAAAATCATAATTACCTGTTCTAATGATGCCAGCCTTAAGCAGACTCTTGCAATCTATCATCAACAAAACATAGAAGTAAAAGGTTTTGTTTATAATTTTTCGGACCCAAAAGCTTGTGAAGAAGATCTGAAATCTCTTTTAGAGGAACCTCTTGATGGTTTGATACTGAATGCTTTCACTCGAGTTACCCAACTGCGTAAATTGCATGCCTTACCGTATAATTCAGTACGTACTTACCTAGATAACAATCTTCATGGCAATATCTGGCTCATCCATCGCTTACTACCTGCTTTTTTAAGTGGAAAATTTGGACGTATTGTATTAGTTTCAAGTCTTTCAGCAATAGTAGGAACCAGTCGTTACTCAGCTTATTGCACCGCCAAGGCCGCTTTGGAAGGATTGTTTTTAAATTTATCTGTTGATTACAGTGCTAACAATATTTTATCTAATATTGTACGAGTAGGCTTAATTAAAACTTCTCGAACTGAGCAATTCTGGAAAAATCCAACTTATCAAGAAAAAGTAACCCAAATCATTCCTCAGGGAACCATGGGAGAACCCAGTCAGGTTGCGGAAGCAATTGATCCACTCCTGTCAGCAACTTCTTTTATGACAGGCTCTGTAATAACAGTCAGCGGGGGTCTGCCTTTAATGCGCTCAGAAGGATTGTTATCATGAATTTTTTCCTATCCGAAAAACCTATCTACATCAAAGGCCCTTTTGTTGCTCTTCCGGAGAAAATTATGAGCAACCAAGATGTTCTTAATTGGATGGGGAGTACTCAAAATCCCGCAGTCATAGGATTTTCAACAGGCATAAAAAATAGACGATGGGTTAATGAAGATCAGGCTTGTAGTGATCTTGCTGTGTTAGCAGCTGAGCAATTGTTCACAGCAAAGCCTAAGGAAAAACAGAAAATTAACCAAATTATTTTAGCTACTATCTCTGGGGATTACCCTTCTCCACCAAGCAGCCCTCTTGTGCAGTATAGGCTTGGTCTTCAAAGCGCAGGAGCTTTTGATATAGGCGCTGCCTGCGCCGGATTTGTAGTTGGTTTGCATACAAGTGCTGCTCTTGCTCAAACCAACCTTGGTTCCGTATTACTGATTGCAAGTGAAATTCGCTCCAAATTTTTAAATAAAAATAATTTCGCGACTAGTGTGTTATTTGGAGACGGTGCCGCAGCATGCAGTGTTTCTCAGGATAAAGAAGAGGCTGAATTTCGTTTTATAGCATCTGCCTTGTTTGCCGATGGTGAAGTAAGTGATACTGTCTCTACTCCTGCTGGAGGTTCTCGTTTACCTGCGGCCTTTTGTCAAGATCCGGAGCAATTTTATATTACTATTAAAGAAAGTACTGCCTTGTTTGTAAAAGCAGTCCATGGAATGGCCGATAGTGCTAAGGACTTTCTGAAAAAATTAAATTTGATAACTTCTGATATCCAATGGCTGGTTCCGCATCAGGGAAATAAAAATTTAGTACTCTCTGTAGCTAAGCAATTAGATTTTCCTGAAGAAAGAACTATAAAAACTGTTGAAGAAACTGGAAACACATCAGGGTCCAGTGTAGGCATTGCATTAGCTCAGCTAAGAACCCAAAGCGGTATAAAATCTGGTGATAAAATTCTTTTGGTCGCAGCAGGTGGGGGAGGAATTGCGGCCTGTGCTTTACTTGAAGCCATCTGATCTGACTCATATGTTGGGTCATTTTTGACCAACACCGACCTAACCGTTTCTACTGAACTAAAGCATCAAGCTTGGGTAAAATCGTACAAATCTTTATAGGTATGGAAATTCATTGCGTCTTCTTCAGTGATCTCTAACTGATAATCCTCACCAAGAATAGCCAAAAGTTCAACAATTTTTAAAGAATCCAGGTGCAAATCTTCTATTAGTGCTGTATCCGCTTGAATTTCACTGGCTTTAGCTCCAGACAATTTACTAATAATACTTTTTAATTCTTCATCGGTAATCTTCATCAAAACCTCTAAGCTTAAATATGTTTATCTTCCAAGGCTAGATAATACCACGCCACCAAGGAACTTAAACCTAAGATCAGTAATATAATTGCTAAAGAATATTGACCATATCCCTTAATTGCCGCAATAATGCCACTGGTTAGTGCTGCACTTAAATCTTGCATACTGGCATATAATGCCCCTGCTGTTCCCGCCATTTTCGGAAATGGATGGAAGGCTCCTGCAAAAGCATTGATAAACGTAAATCCAGCGCCAGCACTAAATAATGCCACTGGAATCATAAGAAAATAGACTTGCATCCAGCCCAATAAAGTAACAATTAGCATAGCCAAACCACCTATGATCATAAAAAGAACTCCGATGCAAACCATAAAAGGAATCCCTTTCAGCATGACTAACTGGCTGTTCACAATTCCACTAAAACATATTGCTCCTGCAATAAAAAAAGTTAATCGCCCAAATTCCAAGGGACTTAACTCTAATACCTCCTGAAATAAAAATGGCGCAATGGTCAGATAAGCAACTATCCCAGCAAAAGCAAAACAGGCACAAAGTGTATATCCCAAAAACACCTTATTGCGTAACAGAATAAAATAATTCCTAACCATTACCTTTATTTTGGTTGCATCAGGATTGAGCTGCTTATTGGTTTCAGGAAGAATACCAAATGCCAAAAGCCAAACAAGAATCCCAAAAATAAACAGGAAGAAAAAATTAGCTCTCCACCCTATCTGCTCCTGAATAAATCCACCTAAAGTAGGTGAAGCGGCCATAATAAAAATACTGACGACTCCAACATAAGAACCTATTTTAGCTAATAACCTATCCGTGAATAAGTCTCTAACCAAAGAACGACCCACAGAATTACAGCAACCAATACCAAATCCCTGAAGAAATCGGCCAAAAATTAAAACACTGACGGAGGGAGCAAAAAAACAAAACAAACTACCCAATATACTTAATCCAATTCCGAACATTAATGGAGGCTTACGTCCTATTTTATCTGATAAAGGACCATAAAAAACATGAGAAATACTTAAACCAAACATAAAAATAGAAATCGTTAACTGAAGCAATGCTTCCGTACTATGAAATACTTTAGTAATGGCTGGTAGAGAAGGAATATACTGATCTGTGGTTGTCTGCATTAAAACCATCAACATTAAAATAACAAAAACAAGCCATGGATCAATTTGGGGTATATTAGTTTGAGCAGGATGTTTCTGGTGCATCAAATATCCTTTAGGTTAAGTTCAATCCAGCGCGACAACAATATCATTATTTACAATCAAAACAAAATAGGATATTGCTTAGGGGCTCTTGGAGATTAAACACATTGTTCCTAACAACAATTCTATTTATAATCTCTACCTTAATTAAAAAGCAATGCAAAGGACTGCGTAATGGATAGTATTTTAAACAAGCCCCAATTGGATTCTAATCCATCGTTTGATCCCATAACGAATGTTTTAAAATGGGTTTTATTAGTTACTGCTGTTATCTGCTTTCTCATACTTATCTGGGGTACTGTTAAAACATATCAATTAGTCCCACCTTTACCAGATAGATTCATAACTCCTACGGGCGAAACTGTGATGACGTCTCAGGATATTATAGAAGGAAAAGCGGGCTTTCAACGTGCTGATCTAATGGATTATGGCAGCTTGTACGGTATGGGTTCTTATTTTGGTGAAGACTATACAGCAAAATACCTGGTGCGTTTAGGGGAACTCGTTCAGGAAGAATTAGCCAGAATTCATTTTAATAAAAGCTATTCTAAATTAACAGAAAGTGAACAATACGTTGTTAATAAAGAAATGCAAAATTCATTACAACATGTTGAACTCAATAAAAAAACCAGTACATTAACACCTGCTATCGCTGTCTCTATCCGACAACTACAAACTGAAATCACCCAATATTTACTTAATCATAATTTTAAAGCAGGTTATACCCAAGCCTACAGTTTAAATCCTAATACGGCCCTTCAAACAGCAAACTTTCTCATTTATTCCTCTTTAACGACCATAGCCCGTCGCCCAAATCAAAATATTTCATACACTAATAATTGGCCCTACGAGCCAAATGTTGGTAATACCCCATCGGCGGGAACTTTTTATTGGACTTGGGTCTCATTTTGCTTTGTATTTATGGGATTTGGGGTCGTTCTTTACATCTACCACCGTTATTTAAGTGATGTGGATTATGGACTCATGGAACCTATTTTTTCAGGTTTCCAACCTTTAACCGAAAGTCAGCGTAAAGTAGGCCAATATTTCCTTGTTGCAGCCTTGTTTCTTTTGATTCAAATTGCTGTAGGCGCCATTATGGCTCACTACTATGCAGAACGTGAAAGCTTCTATGGCATCAATGTCAATGTATGGTTGCCATTTAATTTCCTTCGGGATGTTCATATCCAAACCCCCATTGTCTGGATCGGATTATCATGGATAAGTGCAGCCATATTTATGGCACCAATCATTAGTGGTAAGGAAGCAAAAAGACAGGGCTTTTTAGTTGATTTCCTGTTTTACGTCACATTATTTGTAGTTGGAGGCGCTATCGTTGGAAATTATCTGGGCATTATGGGGTATATTGATAAAGCTTGGTTTTGGTTGGGGAATCAAGGATTATCCTATATTCAATTAGGCAGGCTTTGGCAAATTGGTTTTTGTATTGGCCTATTTCTTTGGAGTTTTATTGTTTTCCGAGGCATGTGGCCTACCTGGGAAGGATTAAAACGAGCCACTATTGAATTTTGGACAGGCCGAATCAAACTTGAAAACCTCTTTTGGGCAAGTACTATCAATGTAGCGGTTCTATATTGCTTTGGAATGATTCCTTTAACAGGTATCGAAAAATCTTTCACTATAACTGATTTTTGGCGTTGGTGGGTTGTGCATCTTTGGGTTGAGCAGTCTTTTGAATTTTTTGCTGCTTGCGCCACTGCCTACGTATTAATGGGAACCGGTTTAGTTTCCAGAAAAGCAGCAGAAAGAACTGTATTCTTTGAGTCTATTTTAATTTTCTTGGGTGGAGTGATTGGTACAGGTCATCACTGGTACTGGATAGGTGCTCCTGAAATGTGGATCCCCCTGGGGTCGGTGTTTTCGTTTATTGAAGTCTTACCGCTTGTACTTCTTATTATTGATGCTATCGAGCATAGACAATTGATTAAAAAGCAAGGAGTATTTACATACAATCTGGCTTATCTGTATATATTGGGCGCCGCCTTTTGGAACTTCATTGGTGCAGGCGTTTTTGGAGGTGGAACCATTAATGCACCCCTAGTCAATTATTACGAGCACGGTACCTTCTTAAGCTTAAATCATGCCCATACCGCTCTATTTGGCGCATTTGGACTGCTTGCACTAGGTTTAATCTATTTTTGTCTGAGATACGCTGCCGGTGAAAATAAGACATGGAATGACCGATTGGGTATTTATGCCTTTTGGTTATATAACGCAGGCATCCTCTTATGGATTGTTCTAAATTTTTTCCCTGTTGGCTGGTCACAATTAATGGCTGTATACGAGCATGGACTAACTTATGCTAGGAGTCTTGAATTCTATAATACCACTCTGGTATGGCAGTGGCTTCGTTTTCCAGGAGATGTCGTCTTTGCCTTAGGAGCTCTTCTGATGGCTTATGATTTTATTATTAAAATCGGACCTTTCTTCCCGAAATTTGCTCGCAGTCGTCGCTTTAAAACAAATTCGCCAGAAGCAGTATCTTAGCGAAATAAAACCTATCTTTTAAATCCTCCTATTAATTTCCTTCACTTAAGGGGGAATAGGAGGGCGATAGTATGAGTTAAGGAAGAAGAATAAATTGTTAAATCTCCTTCCTCGCCACCCGCCTACCAGTGAGAAAAAATTTTTTTGTACCTATTCAAGCTAAGAAAATTCAGCATGTGCTCGATACGGCCGTTTTAACTCTTCATAATGAGTTTTGCCATCCTCCTCTCGTATATCAGGCAAAAATCCAGCAGTTTGAGCATCCCACATGGACTTATATAACCCTTTTTTCTCTATTAACTCTTCATGCGTTCCATCTTCTACTATAACTCCTTTATCGAAAACTAAAATTCTATCCATATTAAGAAGCGTTGAAAGACGATGTGCTACGACTATAGTCGTTTTCCCCTCACATAGTGATTGTAAGGATTCTTGAATGCATTCTTCAGTTAAGGAATCAAGCTGTGAAGTGGCTTCATCTAAAATCAATATGGAAGTCTGATGCAAAAATGCTCTTGCTATAGCAATTCTTTGCCTTTGCCCACCTGATAACTTTGCTCCTCTTTCTCCAACAATGGTACTAAAGCCATGAGGTAAGTTTTGAATAAAATCCATACAGTTTGCCAAAGAAGCCGCTGTAACAACTTCTTCTTTAGTAGCATCTTCTTTACCGTATTGAATATTTTCTAATAAAGTACGATGAAATAAATGAGTATCTTGAGGGATCATGCTAATTGATTTCCTTAAAGAAAATTGGGAGATCTGACTAATGTCTTGATTATCAATCAATATCCTCCCACTATTGACATCAAAATATCGGAGAATTAAATTAATAAAGGTTGTCTTACCGCCCCCTGAATACCCTACAAGCCCAACTTTTTGTTTACCTGGTATAACTAACGATTTCTTAGCAAATAATTCCTGGCCGTCTTTGTGATGAAACGTCACATTCTCGAACCGAATTTCACCTTGTGTCACTTTTAGTTCCTTTGCATTTGCAGCATCTTGAATTTCTATAGGTTGGGATAATATGGCAAGTGCTTGTTTTACTATCCCTACTTCCACAAATAAATCACAAAGTGAATTACTAAGGTTCCACATTTGATTCATAATGGCAAATGAAGTAGTAAATATAAATACAACATCTCCTGTACTGATCAAATTTCTTTGCCAGAAACTGACTACGGAATAAATCATCACCACTAACATAATGCTGACCGGAATATCTACCAAAAGACGAAAAAAATTTATGAATAGAACCAATCGCTTATTGCTTTGAACTTCTTTATTTTGTGTCTTCCAAACGTATTTTTTTTCATATTCATTTTGGACAAATAATTTCACTGTATTAATATTACTCAAAGAATCAACAATCTTTCCTTTCAAAATACTTTTATCTTCTGCATTCTTTCTTGCCAACTTATTGATCTCTTTTGCTGAATAAAAGCTAATTATTAATTGTACTATGATCCAACTGAACAAGATGAAGGCAAACCAAGGATTAATAGTGAGCATTAAAATAATTGAAACCGTGATTGCTGCAAAAGTAGTGTTCACATTGCATGAGATAATTTTTCGTATAGCCTCTAAAGATCGGGGTATATCACTTATTTTATTTGCTAAATTACCCGCTAATTGATTAGAAAAAAAATAATGCGAGTGTTGGATTAAATAACTGAAAAGCGTCATGCGGATATTCGCTTGAAATCGTGGAATAAGATGGGCCTGCCACCAATTATGTAAGCGTAAAACCAGGATAACTCCGAACCACGCACTTCCTCCTAAATATAATGCCGGCGCAACCTCATGAAAAATAGCGTCTTTATCTCCCTGATAGTTGGTTATTTCATCAACAATCATTTTTAAAGAATAAGGAATGACATTAGTTTCAAACACCATCACCATTGGGGCTATAAAAAATAAAGCATAAAGCCAGGGGTTATTTTTAATGAAATGCCAGGAAAATCGTATGATGGTATTAGGCAATTGTTGTAAGTCAGACATATTCACATCCTTGTAAAAAATCTGGAACTTTTTATCAGAATTCTTTCGAAACTTACTGCACAGTAAAAAATACTGGGAAACGAGGCATGGAACCGGGCTGCACACAAAGTTGCATTAGAATTCGCGCATCGTACCTCGAAGCAGTTACTCTTTTTAGCAGAGCTTCGGAAGAGGCCTATTTACTATTTAAGATATCAAAGCTAAAGACAAAGAGTAAGAGTTTCAAGCAAATTAGATGATAAATAGATCGATCAATATCAATTTACCATCAGAATGCCATTATTTTTTATCTTTTTCCGATTTGGGAAGAGAGATTTGAGGTACACCGCAAAAAAATTAAGGGATACTTAGCCATAAAATAGAGAGGCAGCATAATAAGCTTGCAAACCACACAATAGATCTTAGTGAAGACCAATCCAGTAAATAAAGCAAATGGTAGAATAAACGAAATATGATATACCCCATCGCTAAATATTGTTTTACCAAAGAAACTGTATTCGTAGCTAATGCTGTTAAGGCAGCGGTAGCAAATATCAGTAAAGACTCAAAAGAATTTTGGTGTGCTGCGAGAGCTCTTGCACCAAAACCCTCTAAGCGAGCTTGTTGTTCCCGAGGATAATGATTGTCATAACCACCCGCTTTATGCATAGCATAAGCCACAGGAATTTTTGCTAGGTAAGGTAATAATACTGCGATAAACAGGCAAACAATGATAGTAAACATAATTTTAAGAATCTTCCTGACTGATATGGCGAGTATATTAACGAGATTGTCTTTTCAATTCAATAAATTAAAAATACTCGAACTACGAGATTTAGATAATTTTTTAAAGAATAATGACCACAGGATACTATTTTGAAGTTTCTTGAGTATAAGATTGATGTTATTGCAATGTGTCGTTACTATTAAAATCAATGGCATTCTGGTAACGGAGAAATAAAAGTGAGTGATATCAGCCGTGGCGATATTCTTGTAAAGGGCTTTACGGACGCAGAAATGGATTTCCAATTGATCCGACAGCTAGGCTCTAGTGCCTACAGAGCAGCATCCGTTGGTGAATGTTTGCATATTGCCAACGCAATGAAAACCAGTGATCCTGAGGAATGGGTAAAACAATTTGAACGTCTGGCCGAGTGGCAAAAAAAAGATGGTTTGGATCGCTTAGTAAAGAACCATGTCATTAGCGGTCGAGAACAATTATTTAAAGCCTCTAACTCTTTTAGAGCTGCCGAATACTACTCTCCGCCTTCTTCAGAGCATCACAGAAAATTAGGTCTCAATTCAGCAGATTGCTTTTGTACTGCCCTATCCAGTATGGATGTCCATTTTGAGAATCATTCTATTCCTTATAAAAACATTAATCTCCCTGCTTACTTCATCTCTCCTGCCAATGATGGAGTAAAACGCGACACTATTATGATAGTAAGTGGCTTTGATGGTACTTTGGAAGAGGAATTCTTCATGCGCGGATTAGCTGCTGTAGAACGGGGATATAATGTCATTCATTTTGCGGGCCCAGGCCAAATGGATGTCTTTAGAAAATATTCCGACACCTATTTCGAACCCGATTTTGATCTGGTGGTCAAGCGAGTCATTAATTACTTTGAATTCAGGCAAGAAGTCAATATGGCTAAGCTGGCTTTGATGGGCATTAGTTTTGGAGGCTATTTCGCAACCCGTGCTGCCAGCTGTG
Source organism: Legionella norrlandica (assembly GCF_000770585.1). Classification (GTDB taxonomy): domain Bacteria; phylum Pseudomonadota; class Gammaproteobacteria; order Legionellales; family Legionellaceae; genus Legionella; species Legionella norrlandica. The sequence continues at coordinate 76,933 of NZ_JNCF01000007.1, forward strand.
AGCCAAGAATTAAAATCCTGATCGCTAACTCCCCTATCCTAAATTTACATACTTATATGTGTTCATTTGTAAAAATGGATCCCTGTGAAATGCCAGATTCAGATGATTTTAGCATTAAAGACATACCGGCTATATCTAATGAAATCATGCCACCCCAATTAAAAGCACAAACAGAACATTTAATAAGAAGATTTGGACAACCTTCTTTTAAAACAACATTTCATTATTTAAAAAAATTTACTGTAGGCGACTCTATAAAACAAATGAAAATTCCTTGCCTTGCCTTATTAGGGGATGGCGAAGGAGGAGAACCTAGGAAGCAATTTCAGGAGTTTTGTCAAATAACGAATTCGGAACAATATGAATTTAGTGATTTTGAAGGAGCAGGAAGCCATTGTCAGGTAGGCAATGTTTCCTACTCCAACGCAGTAGTATATGATTGGTTAGCCAGTTTATAAAAGGAATTAGTATCATGTCACCAGATGATTCAAAGAAAAAATCAAAAGGTCATATCGTATTGTCTTCACACCCAGCAAGTCATACAGAGGCCCCTCTAAAAATCAAATGGGGAGAAGATAACCCTAAAAATAGAGGGCCTGTTATTGCTTCTCTAACCAATATCAAAAATAGAAATGCAGTGGGCACCCATTCCGGCTCTTACTCCGTTTATAGAGCTTTAGCAGTAGCTGCTGGCCTATTGGATCCTGAACATGTACCTGATTTAAGTGATACTCTGCCTCCTGTGGCTATAGGTCCTCATAAGCAATGGAGTCAACTTGGGAAAATCGTCTCACTCGATCCCTGGGGGCATCTTGTTGCTTCTGTTTTCTCAGATGAAATAAAAGCTGGGTACGATATCAGACCAACCATTGCTGTTACCAGGGCGCATATCAATATCCCCGAATTGCATATAGCAATGCAAAAAGGTCGGCTAAAACCTGATGGTAAAATTTTAAGCGAAACGGGCGACGTGGTAGTCACAAAAGCAGCGATTGAACCTGTCTGGTACCTACCTGGAATTGCAGAACGTTTTCAAATTTCTGAATCTTTATTAAGACGAACCCTTTTTGAGCAAACAGCAGGAATGTTTCCTGAATTGGTAACTCGTAGTGATTTGGATGTTTTCTTACCTCCCATTGGAGGATTAACCGCCTATTTTTTTGGTGATGTCACCACCATCCACAAACCAGAAATTGAACTAACCTGCCGCATTCATGACGAATGTAATGGTTCTGATGTCTTCGGCTCTGATATATGTACATGTAGACCTTATTTGGTTCATGGAATCGAATTATGCATTGAGTCCGCACAAAACGGCGGAGCAGGGCTCATCGTTTATAATCGCAAAGAAGGCAGAGCATTAGGAGAGGTGACCAAATTTCTGGTGTATAACGCCAGAAAAAGACAAAAAGGAGGAGACACTGCAGCCAAATATTTTGAAAGAACTGAATGTGTTGCCGGTGTACAAGACATGCGTTTTCAAGAGTTAATGTCGGACATCATTCATTGGTTGGGGATCACCAAAATCCATCGCTTTGTGTCTATGTCAAATATGAAATACGATGCCTTACTAAAATCAGGAATAGAGGTTGTTCAACGAATAAAAATTCCGGATGAACTAATTCCTCCTGACGCTAAGGTAGAAATAGATGCCAAGCGTGCAGCAGGCTACTATTCACCAGAAGGAATTATTGATATCAATGAATTAGCTAAGCCCAAAGGACGTGCACTTCATGAATAACGAAGAACAAAATATCCAAAATGTTTTGCGAGCTCTGCGAGATCCTCGCACTATTCGTGTTCAATCACAACGTATTTTAAATTTCGCCAAACAGGATCAATTGAAACATTTTTCCTTCAACCCTAAAAACATGGAAGCCACTGCTTCTTATATCATTGAGGTAATAACCCATCGCTACCCCGATCTGAATATTCCTTACCATAGCCGCTGGCGCCATTTTGAAGTGGATAGCATTGATAGGATTAGTAACCTACGAAAACAACTTGGCCCCACCTCCCCAACGGCATGGGGGAAGATCCTTTATGAACTGGTCATTATAAGTGTTCTTTTGGATGCCGGAGCTGGGCCGTTATGGCATTATACCGATTCTGTAACAAGGAAAGAATATAGCCGCTCCGAAGGCTTAGCGTTGGCTACCTTATCCCTTTATGAAAGTGGGGCATTTAGTGCTGATCCAAAAAATCCTTTCCGCGTAGATGCCGAACGCTTGCTCGCGTTTAAAGAAAAAGAGCTAATAAAAGGTTTTCAGGTCACATCAAGCAATCTATTAGAAGGAATTCCTGGACGCGTATCGTTACTTAATCGCCTTGGAGCAATAATTCATAGTAATAGACAATATTTTAACAATAAAGAGCGTCTTGGTGAATTCTATTCTTACATTGAATCATTACAAAGTAATAACGCATTATCCGCAATCCAATTATTCAAATCTACCCTAGATGCCTTTAATGACATATGGCCAGTCCGTTTATTATATCATGGAGTATCCTTAGGGGATGTTTGGATTCATAGCGCACTAAAAACTGAGGAGCCAGGTTCGGAGTACATTCCTTTTCATAAATTATCACAATGGTTAACTTATTCCTTAGTAGAGCCCTTAGAACAAGCGGGAATTAGCATTACTGACTTGAATGCATTAACTAGCTTGCCTGAGTACCGAAATGGTGGTTTACTAATTGATACAGAATTATTAACAGTTAAGAATCGTGAGATTCTACAGCAGCCGCAAGACCCTGGTTCAGAAGCCATCGTCGAATGGCGTGCCTTAACAGTAGCTTTGCTGGATGAGCTGGCAGTCCTAATCAGGCAAAAACTCAATAGAGATGTGGATTCCCTTCCTTTAGCAAAGATATTACAAGGAGGAACCTGGGAAGCTGGGCGGCGTATTGCTCAACAAAAACGAATCACTGGAACACCCCCAATAGAAATTATCAGTGACGGTACCGTCTTTTAATAAGGAATAGTAATGAACGCAAATCAAGTTGTGGTTATCAATCATCCTTTAATTCAACATAAACTCACTATAATGCGCCAAAAAGAAACAAGCACAATGAAGTTTCGCACATTGATGCATGAAGTGAGCATGTTATTGGCCTATGAAGTCACCAGAGATTTGGAAATACAATATGAAAAAATAGAAACTCCTTTGGCGACTATGTCCTCTCCAGTTTTAAAAGGGAAAAAACTTGTTTTTGTATCCATATTACGTGCAGGTAATGGATTGCTGGATGGTATGTTGCAACTAGTCCCTAATGCCAGAATTGGCCATATAGGCCTCTACCGGGATCCCAAGACCCTGGGAGCAATCGAATATTATTTCAAACTACCAGAACATACCCAAGACAGAGATGTGATTATTGTTGACCCTATGTTGGCTACAGGGAACTCGGCAATTGCTGCAGTGAAAGAAGTCAAAGCCTTAAACCCAAAATCAATTAAATTTCTTTGCCTTTTAGCCGCCCCTGAAGGAATTTCGAATTTCCATGGAGAACACCCTGATGTCCCTATTTTCACTGCTGCAGTTGATCAACAGTTGAATGATCATGGGTATATTATCCCTGGTTTGGGAGATGCTGGAGACAGATTATATGGTACGAAATTGCATGATTAAAGTTTGTAATACACTGTATTGCCAGAATAACCCTATTGGTCTATCTTGAGCAGCATATAAATCATGCTCAGTATATGGAATATTATCGTTGCCAAGAGAACATATAGACCAGCCTAAGGACAGAGCTGTGTAGTTAATGTTCAAATTCCCTCCTTGAGAGAGGGAAAGAATCTCCTAATCTTTTATTTTCTTTTTCTACATTTTCAGAAAAAGAGCTAAGCAAAGGCTGTATCTAATAACTCTACGAGGATGCGAAGAATGTTAGAACTGAATGCCAAGGAAATTGCCATAATTAAAGCCATTCACCATAATCATAAAAAGTTACTGGAAAACCAGATGATAGCGCATTTCGGGGTATATTTTGAGCAATCAAAACACCCTGAAAAACTATATTCCTGGGTAGAAAAAATCGAAGATACACGCTTATTAGCGAATCATTATCTGGATACTATAGCGCTTAGCCAAGCTCCAAGCACCATTTCCTCTTTGGAAAAAGAAACCGCAGGTTCATCCTATTTTTTTGAAAAAGCAAAATTACTTATCCCTGAATCAATAAGAAATTTTATTTTTGATATCAGTACATCTAATGATAATTCGTTATTCAACTTTGTTGCAGCAGAGGTATTTTCTTTAGCTTTAGGCAAATCAATAACCGATATCTTATTTGATTATTTTAATAATGAATTCTTAGGAGCTCCAGAAGATGCTCAGAAGGAATTTAATAAAAATTTAGAAAAACAAACAGAATTATCTAATCTAATACAAAAAGAATGTGAACGCATTTCTATAAAGATTATCAAATTGTTTCATTTTAGAGAAATGCTTCTTCTTGGCAAAATAAGCAAATCCCCAACTGAACCGAATGCAAGAGAAGAATTCATTACTAGAGCAAAAATCACCAACGAACCCAAAGAAACAATACATTTGGCTATCGAAATATATTTTGCCCGTGAATTAAGTAACATTTTTAACACTGGTTTTAAATCACTTTATAGGGTACACGATGTAGAAATTCAAAGCGAGCATCAATCCCCTCTCGTCAAGTGGGTCAATAAAATGTCTGAATCAGAACAAATCCGATTGGCCTTTACACAAGAAATTCAATTAAAATTTATGCTACTAGCAAAGGATTTTTTACTTGAAAAGATGAACCAGAAAGGAGTAATAGCTCGTTATCCTATTATTTTTTCACTCCTTGCGGGTGTCGTTCTAGCACCAATAGTAGGGATAACTATGAGTATCATTGCCGGCGGAGCATTTTTATGGGCGGTTATAGCTTTATCTGTTCTGGTATTTGCTCTTGCCAGTATCTGTGCTCATCTCCTAATTAATAAACTCAGCCTATTAACTTATCAACGCTCTGCTGATAATAGAACTCACATTCAACAATCGATTGATATGATAAATGGAGAATTCTTACGTTTAAAAAAAGAGAGTTTATTAAAAAAAGAAATAACCACTGAATTAATTGAAAATACTAGGGATTTTGAAAAAATAAATCAAAATTTCCTCCTAAACACTATAGAAAAAAAAGTAGCCAGAGGCTCGGTATCTGGATGGCTAAGAGAATATGCCTCTCGATATCGCCACAGTAAAGCAGTTGAAGTAGATTTAGGTGATGAATACAAAGAATTAATTATTCAAAGCCGAATACAAACTCAAGAACTCATTCGCTCAGTTAACAAAAAAAAATCTAAATTATTAACAAAATGGATTCACGATACGACGAGGTATTTGCGTAATGAAGAAAACCGTTCGGTGATTGAAGAATTTGAATTAATTCCCAAAATCAAGGAACAGGTTCTTGAGATTGTCAGTCAATTAGAATACATACCACCCGCATTGTTGGAATTTTACTCTAATCCTAAAGAAAAAGGAGGTTTAGAGGGCAATGAATCAGATTTTGCTCATATAATACGTTTTACTCCTACCTATGAAACTGAAAAGCTAGGGCATAATCCTTATCAGCATTTATGTGATACGGCACTTAACTTATTTAAGAAATATGAGCCCTTATATACGTCAAATTGTATTTTTTTAGGCGATCCAGTATACCGACAAATGTTAGGTATAGCCCGAAGAGATCAAGGAGAACCCATAACGGCTGAAAATATTAACGCTTACCTTAATAATTCCTATGCTTTTTTATTATCTCTTTGCCATAAAGTCAAACCTGGATTTGGGCTTGATCCTTTACAGCAAACAGTACGTGTTACAGATGAATTTATTTTATATAGAATGTTATTGCTAAAACAATTGGCTACTTTGTCAGAAGTTAATAACAAGGAAATTAGTAATGAAGTCAAATTCAAAATTAGGCTATTTATTCAAAAACACTTTAATCAAGATACTAAAGTCATTTTTGATGATCTTGCCAATCAGATGTTTTTGTTAAATAAAGGAGATCCCAATTCTCGGATCTATAAAAATAATGACCATTTTGAAGTTTTGGATACTGAATTAGATAATATTATTCAAGCAATTAACCTTGATGTTGCTTATAGTACTAAGAATTTTAACTTAATCAAAATTCTTGGTTATTTTATCGATAAATTTATTGAAGAGTATGGCACTCAACCGGCCTTAATATTTGCCTATGGCAAATCTGAGCAAGAAATAAATCCTCAAGGTACTGAGTATTATTTCAATACTCTAAGTCAATATTGTAAGAATACTGCAGAATTTTTAAAAACCTCCCAAACTAATAAAGCGTTAACTGCCACAAATATTCTCGATTGCTATCAATATGATATGAGTTTGCAAATTTATAGAACTCAAATTCGAATAATTAGCAACATCAAAGAAGTCAATCAATTAAAAGCAACCAATGAGACGGATCAGCAAATTAAGATATTACTCAAATCCTTTGAACTACTCAGTGAATTTTCCAAAACACATTGCTATTCATTGAAGCCTGATTCTTCCTGTTGCAAACTCTTTAATCTAATCAACAGCAAAGCAAAACTAACCCACTTTTCCAGAGATTGGATAAAACATATTGACGCAAAAGAAGCGCTTTTATACATACTGGATAATCTATCCGATCAATTAGAGCTTTCTTCTGGCCATAATACTTCCTTAAAGTTTTTCAGCCTGATAAACAAACAGAAAAAAGAAACAACAGAAATTCAAGAAGAGTTTGCAATAAGTCTCAATGGGAGGCGCTAACATTTGATATGTTTTTAGCGCGCAGATGGGTATCGAACGCAATGTTGTGCTTTGCTGCGTTCAATACCAATCTAGCTTTATAAGAACAAGAGGCACATAAGAATATAGAAGCCCCCCTAATCCCAGAAAACCAAAATCCTAAGATTCGCTGACATAAATATTCTTTGGTTCTAGTGCTTCTTTCTCGCCTAATTCTAGTTGAGCCTGTTGATAATCAAATGCCTGCTGCCACTTAGAAATAATAATAGTAGCTATCGCATTCCCAACCATATTAATAATTGCCCTACCTTCATTCATAAATTTATCGATTCCCAGCACAAGCACTACACCTGCGGGGGGGATGTGACCAATGGCAGCCAAAGAACTAGCCAACACAATGAATCCGCTTCCTGATACCCCAGCCGCCCCCTTTGAACTAATGATCATGACACAAAGAAGAGACAATTCCTGCCAAATAGTTAAATGAGTATTAGTGGCCTGGGCAATAAACATGGCAGCCATCGTTAAATAAATAGCTGTACCAGCTAAATTAAAAGAATAGCCTAAAGGCAAAACCAAACCAACAACGGACTTATCACATCCTAATCGTTCCAGTTTCTCCATAAGACTTGGAAGAACCGTCTCAGAGGAACCAGTACCCCAGACTATTAAAAGTTCATCCTTTAAATAACGCAGCAAATACAAAATACTAATTTTGCAATACCATTGCAAAATCGTTCCCAAGATCATCAATATAAATAAAATGGAAGTTAGATAATAACAAGCGAGTAACCGAATTAAATTAAATAATGGCCCAACTCCAAATTTCCCAACGCTAAACGCCATTGCTGCAAAAGCACCTATTGGTGCTAAATACATTACAAAATGGATGATTTTAAAAAATACTTTAGACAACATTTGCATTCCAGAAACTAAAGATTTCCCTACATCACCAGTAAGGATTAGCCCTATGGCAAATAATATTGCAACAAAAATTACTTGAAGCATTTCCCCATCTACAAAAGCGCTCGCAAAAGTCCTGGGGATAATATTAATTAGCCAATCTGAAATATTAGTCGGTTTATGTACATCGCCTATATAGGAACTGGCTTCTGCAGCATCCAGTGAACCAGGATCAATATTCAGGCCAACACCAGGTTTAAAATAATCCGTTGCTCCTAACCCTATCACCAAAGCAAACGTCGTAGTGAACATAAAAAAGAGCAATGCACCACCAGCCAAACGACCAACTTGTCTCATATCGTTCATTGCAGCAATCCCTGCAGCAAGGGTAAGAAATATAATAGGAGAAATTAACATTTTGATAATTTTGATAAAAATATCAGCAAGAGCTTTTAATTGAACCCCAACATCCGGAAAAAAATAACCGATGAAAACACCAAGAAAAACGCCTAGAAAAACTTGTACATATAGTTTTTTCAAAAAATTCATTTTTTATACTCCAGGTCGTTTATTGTCATATAATTACTCAAAAGGAAATGGTGAAGCTCTAAAAAGACATTTATTAGCCAAGTTATTATTACATAAATAGTGTAAATTATTCTAGATATGATCAGTATTTATAAAATTTCTTAATTTTAATTATTGTTACAACAGTTTGGGAATATTTTGAGAATTAAATTAATAAACTCGATTCTCAGCTCTGTATGATTTGATCAACAATTCAAATTGAAAGGCAAGAATGTATGTTGCTCGCAATTTGAAAACTGACTTTCCGTTAGACTATTAAAAAAAATTCACCACGTTACAATATCACCCATTAATAACAAATTAAGTTCAATTCAATGAAACTATCTCTCAAAGAACCCCTAGCGCCAAGATATATTTACGTGAACCCTAAAACCAATGTCATTCACTTATTAATGCCTATTATGAGTGGCACAGACATTGGTTTGGATAATACGTGTAAGTCGGTCTATTCTTTGCAAGAATTCTTTGGTCTGTTAGATGCTGATAAACCGCATGCTGCGTCTAGGATATTGGAAGATTATAAAGAGGCATTAGCCTTTGATATCAAGTATTTGCCTGATTCAAAGGAAAAAGCACTTAAAGAGCGGCGACTTTTGCAGATTGATATGTATTTAAGCATGCTAAAACACGTTCAAAAAGAAAAGCTGGTTACAGAGCCCTTAAAGCAAGTTTTTCCCAACTATCCTGCCCCGCTAGAAAGCTTAATGCAAGCAGACGATGCGAATTTATACAGCGTGATATTACGGCCTAGAGAGCAGGACGTGCAGTTACGTACTACAGCGATATCTCCAGTATTTAGTGCCCATCATGATGACTTGGTCAATGGTCAAGTAGTCCATAAAGACTCATTACTTTATGAGACCTTATCGAGTCGCTATGCAGGGCTGGTTTTTACCCCTAAATCCAAGGAAGGCTTGATTGCACGGGTTTTATCAAAACTTGCAGGCTCACCTGTTGATTTTGAACACATCAGAGCGCTGTTAACCCAAGAAACTCATGCTTACCTAGGTATTGAGGTGAGCTTCGACCAAACCCAAGGTGGTCCTTATGTGCGCTCTGTTCCGGTGAATCAAGCCTACCTAGATGAAGAGCTGGTTCTTGGAGTTGAACATCCTGGAACGCATCGAGACTATACAGAAGCTCTCCTTGAGTATTGTGCCCCCAATCTATTTGACGTGATTGAAGATTCCCCTTTTTACACGGTTGATAACCAAGAAGGACTGTCTTTATTAACCCAGTTCTTTTTAGCAGAGCTTAACATCGCATGTCGTGAGGAAGAAATAACAGGAGCTAATTTGGGTCAGGTTTTAGAAGCCCATGTTGACCTCACTAGCAATTTAGCCAAATCAGTAAAACAAGCGTTGGCGCACAGAGCTTCCGTAGAAGAGGCGCTCATTGATTATATCAATCAGCATCAAAACGAGTTTCAACTCACAAGCCCTATTCCTCAAGAGCGCATTGCAACACTGAAAGAAAGCTTTAAATCCCATTACAACACCATCAAAGACTCGCCTCATTTTGATGAGTTTATGTTATTAAGCAAAAAAGAAGGATTATTTGTCGCTCATCAAGGATGTATCGCCACCCATTTTGCCCACTTCATGAAGACTGATTTTTTTAATGATACCTTAGAAGAATCCACACAAGCCTTCTTGCAAAATGCACAACAAGATTTTGAGACCGTTGATAAACCCGATAACATTATCCCTCATAAAAATGAGCACATTCATGCCGACATGAATGAAGTGGAGCTTGATTTATCGAAAATGGATGACCATGCTTTGCAGGCTTTGTATGAAGATATTAACAGCTACCAAGACCCAAACCTCAAAGAAGCACTTTTAGCTCAACTAAAACAAGAACGCCCTGATTTTAAGCCGCAAATTGATGCCAAACAGTTTTTACAGCATGTCGCTTACGGTCAACAAATTGAGGCAGAAGTATTGCTTAAAAAAGCCCCACAACTCGCCCAAGAACTCTTAAGGGCCAATAACATCCCCTTCACCGACTACTCAGGTCGCACCTTTACCTGCACCGCTTATGAATACGCCTGGTGGGCTAAAGATTCTCATATGCAGAGGATGCTAGAAAAGTACATCAAACAAGATGAAGAAACCAGGCCATTGATTCTTGAGCGGGTAAAGGCCATAGAAGAACTCGTACCACCTCCAGCAGCCGGAGGATTTTTTGCACCGGCCAAACCTCGAGGCCTGCACTATACCACC